>NZ_JARESR010000031.1:0-97848 GCF_046028015.1 Paraburkholderia sp. RL17-383-BIF-A
TCGTATTACTGGCCGTTTTGCATCGTGCCGCCCGCCCCATTGTTCATGCCATTGCCGGTACCGCTCCGGGTGCCGTTGCTCATACCGTTGTTCATGCCTTTGTTCATGCCGCCTTTATTCATGCCGCTATTGGAACGGTTCATCGACGGGCTATTCGGTGACGCGCCAGTACCCGTGCCCACGCCGCCGCCGGTGCCCGTCACGCCAGGCGTGCCGTAGCCCGAATCGCTCGGGCTCTTCATCGATCCATTGCCGACACCGGGCGTTGCGGTCCCGCCCGCGCCACCCGTAGTGCCGCCGCCGGCACCTACTCCGGTGCCTCCACCGCCCGTACCGCCGGCGCCGCCCGCCTGTGCGTAAGCTCCGCCAGACAATGCCATTACGAGCGCCGAAGCAAAAACCATCTTGGTAACGTGTTTCATGTTGACCTCCATAAAGTCAGTTTGATGTCACGCAAGCGCTTGTCGCTCACATGCATGGACTGCCGCAAGCGGTGTGCCTCGCTTGAGGAAGCTCGCATTAACGCGAACGACACGGCAGCATGCAGAAATTCGAGCATGGGCCGTTCCCGGATCGATGCCGCGAATGATGAAAAGGTAGGTATCCAAAGCAATGGGAATAGTTACCTTGAATCGCACGGGGAGGGCGCTGCGTCCAGTAAAAGCGGCCGATGCTTGCGCCTTCGGCGGAGGTTGGCGGCGAAGGGCAATCGCAGGATTGTGAAGGCAGATGACGCGTGTTAGAGTCCGAGGCGCCTGATCGGCAGCACCACAACCACCAGTAAAAACGCGGGCCGGCACATCGCGCCGTCCGCGCAAAAACGATTAAGGACGCCGTATGGAAACGCCAGGCGCAACGCCTCTCGTCCCGCCAGGTCAGGACGACGTGCAGAACACGCTGCGCGACAACGGTGCCGGCATCGTCGCGGCTACCGTCTCGCCTGTCTCCAGCGAGCGGCCGGCGCTGCGTCTGCTGCTGGTGGACGACAGCGTGGACGCCGCCACGGCGATGTCGATGCTGTTCGAGGCGGACGGCTACGACGTGCGGGTCGCGCACGAGGCCAATCATGCGCTCGAGCTTGCGGCGCAGTTCGAACCCGAGATCGTGCTGCTCGATCTCGGCTTGCCCGGCATGGACGGGCTTCAGCTCGCCGAGGAGATGCGCAAGCGCGCGTCCACCGCCAATGCGCTGTTGATCGCGGTGACGGGCTATGGGCAGGCGGCCGACCGCCAACGTTCGCGTGAGGCGGGCTTCGACCACCATCTGGTGAAGCCGGTGTCGTGCGAAGAAATTCAGCATGTGATTACCGGCCGCTTCCCCGGCGGACAGCGCTAGACGCGCATCTTTCCCCGTTTCGACCCTACGTATTTCCGGTGCGGCGCTGCAGTGCGCTGCACGCTTTCGCACTTTCCATTACATTGCGGGTGCGGTGGCGCTTTAACACCGCTCCCTCTAATTAAACAACGGTGTCTGCCATCGTCGATTCCATGCAGCCAATCGTCTCGGTCACGAACCTGTCGAAAACCTATGCGACCGGTTTTCATGCGCTTAAAAACATCAATCTCGCGATCAACCGTGGGGAAATCTTCGCTTTGCTCGGCCCGAACGGTGCCGGCAAAACAACCCTGATCAGCATCATCTGCGGGATCGTCAACGCGAGCGTTGGCAGCGTGACGGTGGACGGCCGCGATATCGCGACCGACTATCGCGGTGCGCGCTCGCTGATCGGCCTCGTGCCGCAGGAGCTGACCACCGACTCCTTCGAAACCGTCTGGGCGACCGTCTCGTTCAGCCGTGGACTGTTCGGCAAGCCGAAAAACCCGGCGTACATCGAAAAGGTGTTGCGCGACCTGTCGTTGTGGGAAAAGCGCGATAGCAAGATCATCACGCTCTCGGGCGGCATGAAACGCCGGGTGCTGATCGCCAAGGCGCTTTCGCACGAGCCGCGCGTGCTGTTCCTCGACGAACCGACTGCCGGCGTGGACGTGGAGTTGCGCCGCGACATGTGGAAGCTGGTGCGCTCGCTCGCGGCGAGCGGCGTGACGATCATTCTGACCACCCACTATATCGACGAGGCCGAGGAAATGGCCGACCGCATCGGCGTGATCAGCGGCGGCGAAATCATGCTGGTCGAAGAGAAAACGGAGTTGATGCGCAAGCTCGGCAAAAAGCAGTTGACGCTGCAACTGGAGAGCCCGCTCGCGCAAGTGCCGGACTCGCTCGCCGGCTATGGGCTCGACGTCGCGAAGGGCGGCAACGAGCTGATCTACACATATGAGGGCGAGGGCGGGCGCACCGACATCATCGCGCTGCTCAAGGCGCTCGACGACGCCGGCATTCGTTTCAAGGACCTGCACACCACGCAAAGTTCGCTCGAAGACATTTTCGTCAGTCTGCTCCGAGGTGACCAATGAATCTCTACGCCATTCGCGCGATCTACAAGTTCGAGATGGCGCGCACCTGGCGCACGCTGATGCAGAGCATCATCGCGCCGGTGATTTCGACTTCGCTTTACTTTGTCGTATTCGGCGCGGCGATCGGCTCGCGCATCAAGGAAGTGGACGGGATCAGTTACGGCGCGTTCATCGTGCCGGGTTTGATCATGCTGTCGCTGCTGTCGCAAAGCATTTCGAATGCGTCGTTCGGAATTTACTTTCCGCGCTTTACCGGCACGATCTACGAATTGTTGTCGGCGCCGGTGTCGTATCTGGAAATCGTGGTGAGCTACGTGGGTGCCGCGGCCACCAAATCGATTCTGCTCGGGCTGATCATTCTCGCTACCGCGGGATTGTTCGTGCCGCTACAGGTGCAGCATCCGTTCTGGATGATCCTGTTTCTCGTGCTTACGGCGGTCACGTTCAGCCTGCTCGGTTTTATCATCGGCATCTGGGCGGATAGCTTCGAGAAGCTGCAACTCGTGCCGCTCCTGATCATCACGCCGCTCACTTTTCTCGGCGGGAGCTTCTACGCGGTCAATATGCTGCCGCCGTTCTGGAAGGTCGTGACGCTGTTCAATCCGATCGTCTATCTGGTGAGCGGATTCCGCTGGAGCTTCTATGGTCTCGCCGACGTGAATGTCGAAGTGAGTCTCGCCATGACCGCGTTGTTTCTGGCGGTGTTTCTGCTGATCGTTGCGTGGATCTTCAAGACGGGATATCGGCTCAAGAGCTAGCAGGGCGCACGCGAGCCGGCACCCCTGCGGGCATGCCGGCCACGGCGCGCTTTTCCTGCCTGCCTTCTACGTCACATAACCCTGCGCGACATTGATCAACTGCACGCGGTTGCGCACGTTGAACAACTGCCGCAGACGGCGCAGGTGGTAATCGACGTTATGCGGCGACAGCCCGAGGAAATAGGCGATCTCCTTGTCCCGCTGACCCTGCACGACCGCCCGCAGCACCGCATGCTGCAATTCGCTCAGCGTGACGCGCTGCTGCTGCGCGGGCGCGATGCCGATCACACTTTTCGCGTGCGTCCAGATGAATTCGTGGATCGTGTGCGCGAACATCAACGTTTCGGCCACGATCGATTCGGTCATCCAGCGCGGATTGCCGATCTCCGAGTTGAAGCACAAGCTCGCGCTCAGCTCCGGCTCGGGCAGCGGCATCTGCGTGAGAATCCCGCTTTTGCGCCCGCTAGCCTCCAGCAGGTCGATCAGGCCGCCGAGCCGTTCGCTGCGCATTTGCGCACGCGGCAGATCGGCGCGCATGTCCGCCGTATTCCAGAGAAACGGCAGGCCGGTCGGCGAGGCGAGCGCGACGCGCGGGTCGAGTTCGAAATAACGCTCGCGGAAGTAGCGCGTGAGCCAACTCTGCGACTCGTAGCTGGTCAGCACGAACATCGTCTTGTGATGCGCCGACGTGCGCGTGGCCGAATAGCTGAACGAGTCGAAGCCGAGTTGCCTGATGCGCTGCCGCACGAACTCGATGCGGTCCTGCGCGCTGCCAAAGCGCACCAGCGGACTGATGACCGGCGCGGCGCGGCGGGCGGCGGGTGAGGGCGTGCCGATTTCCTCCTCGGTGAAGAGCGTGAGAAAGCCTGTGGGCGCGATGCCTGTTGCGGTGCGGTTAGGTGCCCTGGATGCTTCAGCCGCGTGGGCTGATTTCTCGGATTGCCGCGTGCCGGCCGGGTAGGCCGGTTGTGCGGCAACCGCCGAGTTGTAAGCTGCCGGCGCGTGCCCGGCTTCACCTTGCGGCGAGCCGGTCAGCCAGTGCGGCAGCGTATCGCATTCGTGTTCCATTAAACGGTAGCTCCGGCGTTCGAAACGCGTGAAAGACGACAACCTGAATGATTAGCTATTTCCAAAAATTACGGTAGCCGGTTCCTTGCTATCATTTTTGAGTTCTTGCTCTGATGGCGGACTGGCAACACGGGTATGGCAGGGTTCACTCTTCATATGCACCTCCCTGGGAATGGACGTGATGGCACGAATTCCAAAGCTGACTACGACGCTTGCCTACGATCGCTACATGGCGGGCGAGAAACTGGTCTCGAGCGTGAATCGCCCGTGGCGCCACGTCGTGCTGCGCTCGTATCTCGAACCGGCCGAGCAGGAACTGCTGGAAGCGCCCGGCTTGCAAGACCTCACGCTGATGACACTCGCGAGCGGCGCCGAGCACCTCGAGCGCAACCTGAACGGGCGCTGGGAGAGCGCCGATCTGCGGGTGGGCGACGTCTGGTTCGTGCCGCCCGCGCCGATCTCGTGGCGCTGGCGCTCGATCAGCGATGAGCCGCTGTCGACCGTCCATTTGCACATCGAGCGCAGCCTGATCGACAGCGTCGCCGATCAGATGGAGCTTGGCGGCTCCCGCGAGCTGTCGCTCGGCGACGCGATGCAGTTTCGTGATCCGCTGGTTGCCGCGATGCTTGCCGCATTGCATCGCGCCGCGGCGGATCCGGCCGACTCGCGTCTGTATGTCGATGCGCTGGTCCACGCGCTTGCCGCGCACCTGTTGCAGCATTATTCACGCGGCCGCTCAACGTTGTCTGGATCGCAAACCGGATTGCCGGCGCACCCGGAACGCCTCGTGCCGCGCCGGATTCGCCGTGTAACCGACTACATCCGCGCCAATCTGGCCGGGGATCTGTCGATCAGCGAACTGGCTGCCCAGGCGGGATTAAGCAGCTTTCATTTTGCGCGCGTGTTTCGCCGCGAGACTGGCGAGGCGCCGCATCAGTTCGTATCGCGACTGCGGCTCGAAGAGGCGGCGCGGCTGTTGCGTGCGACCGATCACACCGTGCTGCAGATTGCGATTGCGGTTGGTTTCGAGAATGCCAGTCATTTCTCCGTGCAGTTCAAGCGTGACTACGGCGTGACGCCGCTCGCTTACCGGCTGCGTGACTGAAGTACGGATTGCGCGACCGGAAGTGGCCGGCTGGTCAGCAGGCAGTGGCGAGACGGCGGCAGAGGGTTCAAGCTAGCCGGACGAGGGTTCGCTAAGCCTCGCCGCTTTCGCCGCCAGACGCGCTGTCGTACTGTCTGTCGTACTGTCACCGAAGTCGAACCGACTTGGATCGCTGCGAGGGACAATGCGACGGGCCGCCTTGGGGGAATCACGCACCTTGCGCAGTGTGCTGCGCATTGCGCGGCTTGCAAACTACGAACTTTCGTGGCGGACTTGCGGTTCGACCTGGCACGGCTATGCCGTCAAGGCGCGGCGGCCACGAATTGAACAAGCTCGTCGCACTGGTCCAACTGGCCTGACCGGCAAAATGTCAACTGTATCTGTCGAAGCCTTGCACCGGACGACAGAATGGTGCGCCTGCGGCCTGGCCTGTGCCTCGCGTCTGACCGACCATTCCATTCAACCCGTCACACTGTACAACTGGCGATGACCCGACTCCGAATCACCTCCTGCGGCCATGTCTTTACCGCTGAAACCCATCCGGACGCGCCGCATACCGTGGCCGCCTTCCTGAAGCTTCTGCCGTACCGCCAGAAGATCATCCACGTGCGCTGGAGTGGCGAAGGCTGCTGGGTGCCGCTCGGCGACTTCAAGCTCGAAAACGACGGCGTGGCGGTCGGCTTCGAGAATCACACGAGCCATCCGTCGGTCGGCGACATTCTGTTCTACCCCGGCGGCTACAGCGAGACCGAGATCATTCTCGCGTACGGTTCGTGCTGCTTCGCGAGCAAGATGGGCCAGCTCGCGGGCAATCACTTCCTGACCATTGTCGAAGGCAAGGAAAAACTGCGCGAGCTCGGCACCAAGGTGTTGTGGGAAGGCGCGCAGGACGTGCTGTTCGAAAAGATCTGACACTGCGGCGCGGTGTCCCGCATGGCGACTTGCATCGGGACACTAGTGCAGACGCGTCCTAACCCTGGTTAATTTTTGTTCCGTAAATCGCGCATACTGGAGGCGTCCGGGCGGCTTGCGAAGCGCTCCCCCTGTGCCTCCTTAGCGCGGTTGCGCAGTCCCTGCGGTCGCGTTGGATATGCCGAGGAAGTTCTCCTGGCGGTGGCGCGGAACACCTATTTTCGCCGCCACGCGGCGCCAGGTCTCCCACATGACGGACTCGCACGTACTGCCGCTGACCGCTCTTGCCGCACAGTTGCGTCTGCAACAGGTCGATCTGACCGAACGTTGGATGAAGGCCGTCTTTCACGACGCCGAATTGACCGAATCCGACCGGCTGACCTACGAGCAACTGGCCGATCACATCCCGAACATCCTCGAGGAAATCTGCAGCGTGCTGGAGCGCCAGGATCTCGACCACGCTGAAGGCGCGATCGAGCGCGACGCGCGCCTGCACGGCAAATTGCGCTGGAAGCAGGGCTACCGGATCGACGAACTGGTGCGCGAGCTCGATCTGTTCCGGCAGATGCTGACCGGTGCGATCGTCGAATTCAGCGAGTCCCGGCCGTATTTCACGCGGCGTCACGAGGAGCGGGCGCGGTATTTCGTCGACGAAGCCGTCAGCTTCGTCACGCTGACCTCGATTCGCGAGGTCGTCAGCGAGCGTGACCGGAAAATCGACGACTACACCGGGCGCCTCGAGCGCGCCAATCATGAGTTGACGCTCAAGCAGCGGCTGGTCGGCGATCTGTACGAGTCACGCATGCAGATCACGCGCAGCGTCGTGCACGATCTGCGCAACTTTCTCAACGTGTTTTCGATGGCGCTGCAACTGATCAGCCGCGCGCCGTCCCGCGTCGACACCGCGCTCGCGCTCGCGAACCGTCAGGCCGCCGACATGAAAACGCTGGTAGACGAACTGGTCGAATATTCAGTCGTGCTCGGCGATAACAGTCCGCTCGTGGTGGAGAGCTTCGCGCTGCGCGAGTTGTTCGACGAACTGGTGATCTCGTGCGAACCCGCGATCGAAGCGAAAGGGCTGCGGCTTCAGACGGCCTTCGACGGCGCCCTGCAGGTGGTCGTGTCCAACCGCCTCAAACTCAAGCAGGTTGCGCTGAACCTGCTGACCAACGCGACCAAATATACCAAGGCGGGCCTGATCGAATTCAGCATGACGGCCGCGCAGGACGACCGCTGGCGCCTGCGCGTGTCGGACACGGGCGTGGGCATCGAGGCATCGGACCGGGAGCGCGTGTTCAAGGAATTCGAGCGCGCCGCCGCCGACGACATTCCCGGCGCCGGTCTGGGTCTCGCGATCGTCAAGGAACTGTGCCGGGTGCTGGAGGGCGAGATTCGTTTCGACTCGCATGAAGGCAAGGGGACGATCTTCGATATCACCTTTCCGATGCGCTTGCAGGCGACGGGCGGCTGACAGGTCTATCTGGATACGGCGTGCTCCGCTGTATCAGTTCTTGCATCTTCCAATGTGGTTCTCTTGTATGACTTTCGTTCAGTCACCGAGCGTAGACTGATTCGGTCGATGTTCGCCCGCGTGAAAGCCGGCTAGCCGCGATTCGCATTTATCCAGAGCACTGTTTTCAGACAGTTTGGAATTGCGTCTTAGAAAAGACTAAAAACAGTCTGCACTATTTAAGACATTTGGCATTTTGCGTCTTAAATCGGCTATGTCGTTTTTCTAATATAAGCTAAAAAATAGCTTTGCAAGGTATATTTGTGTCCCGTGGCTTTGCGACGAGGCGAAGCGCGATGCCATCTTAAGTTTCTATTGGTTCTGGCTAAATAGTTAGGATCACATAAGAAAAAACTATTGTTTGATTCTTCAATAAGAAGAGTGGGAGGTATGTTGAATAAATCTTATAAGACCGTCTGGAATGCAACGACCCGCACATACGCAGCCGCGTCAGAGGTGACGAAAAGCCGTGGTGCAAAAGGGGTGTCGGTACGCGGGTCGCTGGTGGCCGCGAGTGCGGGGCTGCTGAGTGCGTTGGCGTTTTCGCAACCCGCAGCGGCCGGGGAATGCGAGTCATCGGAACAGAACTGTCTGAGCGTCGCGCAGGCGCTGGCGGCCGGTGTCGCCGTGCCGGACAAAGACGACGCGGCGAAGCCCGCGGACATGGTGGCGGCAATCACGAATGCGAGCGTGTTCACCGGCAATCCGGCACTCGACACGGCGTCGGCGCCATCGTCGGCGGCATCCCTTGCCAGTTCGAACCGGACCGGCTTGCTCGGGGCGAGCGTGCCTACACCGGTGACCGACTATATCGCCGTGAGTCCGAACGTCGTTCTGGGCGCGCGCACCAGTGCGTCGACCGACCTGAACGCCATGGCGATCGGCCCAACGGCCGCTGCAACGGGCTTCAACGCATTGGCCGTCGGTTCGGCCTCGATTGCCGGTTCCGACGCTTCGACCGCGGTCGGCTCGGCGGCGGGCGTCGCTTCGGTGAATTCGACCGCTGTCGGTGCGTCGGCCATCGTGGGCGCTCTTTCCAATAACTCGGTGGCGGTCGGTTACAACTCCCGCGCAGGCGCCATGAATACGATAGCGCTCGGCTCCTTCGCGAGCGCCGTGTCGAGCGGGTCCGTGGCCATTGGCTACAACGCCTTCATCAACCCGTCCTCGACGAGTTCGATCGTGATCGGCTCGAACGCGTCGGCGAGCGCCAAGGGCTCGGTCGCGCTCGGCGCCGATTCGATTGCCGACCGCGCCAATGTCGTCTCGGTGGGCAGCATTACGCAAGGCCGTCAGATCACCTATGTCGCGGCCGGTACGCGGCCCACCGACGCGGCCAACGTCGGTCAGCTCTCAGGCGTGGCCGAAGCGCTCGGCGGCGCGCAAGTCGATCCGAACGGCGCGGTGGTCGCGCCTGCGTACACCGTCGGCGGGACGACCTACCACGACGTGGGCGCGGCCCTCGCGGCGGTGGTGACAAATAGCGCCGCCGGCGGTGCCGACGCGCTGCGCTACGACACCCCGGCGCATGACGTTGCGACGCTCGGCAACAAAGTCACGCCGGTCAAGCTCACCAACGTCGCGGCCGGCACCTTGAGCGCCGCCAGTTCGGACGCCGTGACCGGCGCGCAACTCTATGGCACCAATCAGGCGGTCGCGCAAAACACGACTGACATCACCAACATCTCCAGCAACATCACGAACATTAGTAACGGCAAGGCGGGGCTGCTTCAGCAAGACGCTGTCTCGCGCGACCTGTCCGTGGCGAAGAGCACGGACGGCAAGCACGTCGACTTCACCGGATTGACGGGGGCGCGCGAGATGGTTGGCGTGGCGGCGGGTACGACCGCGGGCTCAGCGGTGAATCTGGCGCAGCTCAGTCCGGTCGTGGCGTCGCTTGGCGGCGGCGCAACGGTGAACGCGAACGGTTCGGTGGCCGGTCCCACGTATCACGTGCAAGCGGGCACGCAGACCACGGTCGGCAGCGCGCTGAGTTCGCTCGACACGGGGCTGTCGTCGCTGCAGTCGCAGATCAGCGGCGGCACGGTCGGCCTCGTCACGCAGAATGCCGCATCCCACGACATTCTGATCGGCGCGTCCACGACCGGCACGCGGGTCAGCGTGGCGGGTTCGGCGGGAAATCGCGTGATCACCGGCGTGGCGGCTGGTGCGGTTGGCGCGGCCAGCAGCGACACGGTCAATGGCGCGCAACTTTATGCGAACACCGCTAGCACGGCGGCCGCGCTGGGCGGCGGATCGACCGTCAATCCGGACGGCTCGCTCAAGAGGCCGGCTTACAGCATCGGCGGAAGCACCTACAGCGACGTGGGGGCCGCGCTCGCGGCCGCCGTCACGACCAGTGTCCAGGCAGGCGCCGATTCCGTTCAGTACGATTCGGCGGCACACGACATCATCACGTTGGGCAAGGGCGTCGCGCCGGTTCGGCTCACCAACGTGCGCGCCGCTAATCTCGATGCCGGCAGTTCGGACGCCGTCAACGGCGCGCAACTGTTCGCCACCAATCAGGCCGTCGCGCAGAACAGCGTCAGCATCACGAACCTCGACCAGCGGGTGACGGATAACACGACGAACATCAGCAGCCTCGACCAGCGCGTCACCGCGAACACGACGAACATCAGCCATCTCGACCAGCGCACCACCACGATCGAAGGCGACGTGACCAACATCACGAACCAGATCACGAACGGCGAGATCGGGCTCGTTCAGCAGGATCAGGCGTCGCGCAATCTCACCGTGGCGAAAGATACGGACGGCGCGCGCGTCGATTTCACCGGCACCGGCGGCGCGCGCGAGCTGACCGGGATCGCGGCGGGCACCACGGACGCATCCGCGGTCAATCTCGGCCAGTTCAAGCCGATGGTGGCCGCATTGGGCGGCGGCGCGCAGATCAACGCCGACGGTTCGCTGACCGGCCCCAGCTATCACATGCAAGGCGGCACGCAAACCACGGTCGGCGACGCGCTCGGCTCGCTCGACAATGGCCTCAGCACGTTGCAGCAGAACATGGAAAACGGCGGCATCGGCATGGTCACGCAGGATCCGGTGTCGCGCGATATCAAGGTGGGCGCGACGACGAACGGCAATCTGGTCAACATGGCCGGCACGGCGGGCAATCGGGTCGTCACAGGCGTGGCGCGAGGATCGGTCAGTTCGACGAGCAGCGACGCGGTGAATGGCGCGCAACTGTATGCGCAGGCGGCGAGCACGGCGGTGGCACTGGGCGGTGGAGCGTCGGTCAACGCGGACGGTTCGGTAACGGCGCCTTCGTATAGCGTGGGCGGCAAGGTAGTGAACAACGTCGGCAGCGCGATTACCAACCTGGATGGCCGCGTCACCCAAAACAGCAGCGATATCGCCGGTTTGCAAACCACCATCGGCAACCTCAACGGGGCGGTCGCGAATGCGGTGCAGTACGACGGTTCGGCGCACGACAGGATCACGCTCGGCGGCACGGCGGCCAATGCGCCGAAGGTACAGCTGACCAATTTGAAGGACGCCAATCTATCGGCCACCAGCACTGACGCCGTGACCGGTGCGCAGCTCTGGAATACCAACCAGGATGTGAGCACGCTGAACCAGTTGGTCCAGTCCGTGCGGAACAATCAGACTACCGGCACTCCCTATGTCTCCGTGAACAGCGCCGGCAGCGCGGCGCAGGCGATCGGCAACGGGTCCGTGGCGATTGGCGGCGGCGCCAAAGCGTCGGCGCCGAACTCGGTGGCGATCGGCGAGGGTTCGGTGGCCGACGTGACGAACACGGTTTCCGTGGGCTCGTCCGGCAGTGAGCGGCGCATCACCAACGTCGCACCTGGCCAGGCACCCACGGATGCGGTGAATATGCAGCAGTTCCAGGGCGGCTTGAGCGACATGGCGCGCAGTGCCTACTCGGGCACAGCCTCGGCGCTGGCGTTGACCTCGATTCCTGAAGTCGACTCCAGCAAGAACCTCGCAATCGGAGTCGGCACGGCCGGTTACAAGGGGTATCAGGCGGTGGCCGTGGGGCTGTCGGCGCGCGTCACGCAGAGTCTGAAGGTGAAGCTCGGCGCGGGCATCAGTTCCGCCACGACCGCGGTCACGGCCGGCGCGGCATATCAGTGGTAGAGCGAAGGCGGGAGATCGGCGCGTTCGAAATGCGCCGGTAGACGGGCCGCGAGCCTGGCTCGCGGCGCGCACCCCGCCGTCTGAACGCGCGGGGTGATGAACGACAGGCCGTTACTGGAACAGTTTCATCGCCTGCGAGAGCGTATTGACCACGCCCCATGCGAGCGGAAGGGTCACATACAGCCAGAACACGGCGAGTTTGACCTTGCTGGTCTGATTCGCTGCTTGAACGGTCGACATGGGAATCTCCTTATGCGCCTTTGGCGAGTTGAGCGTCGGTCATGTGGTGCTTGTCGTCCACACGCTTGACCAGCAGGTTGCAGACGAAGCCGACCACCAGCAGCACGGCCATGATATGAACGGTCATCGTGTAGGCGTCCGCCTTGGCGACGCCGTGCGCGACTTCATAGGCGCGAATGTAGTTCACCAGCACAGGACCTGCGACACCCGCCGCAGCCCACGCCGTCAGCAGACGCCCGTGAATGCCGCCGACGAACGCCGTACCGAACATGTCGGCGAGATAGGCCGGCACGGTGGCGAAGCCGCCACCGTACATTGTCAGGATCACGCAGTAGGCGAGCACGAAGAGGGCGATCTGACCGGATGCGGCGAAACCCGGCACGAGGTAGTACAGCACCGCGCCGAGCGCGAAGAAGATGAAGTACGTGTTCTTGCGGCCGATCCAGTCGGAAGCGGACGCCCAGACAAACCGGCCGCCCATATTGAACAGCGACAGAAGACCCACGAATCCGGCCGCTGCGGCTGCCGTCACCGAGTTTTTGAAGCTTTCCTGAATCATCACCGAAGCCTGGCCGAGAATGCCGATGCCGGCCGTCACGTTCAGGAACAGCACGAGCCAGATCAGATAGAACTGCGGCGTCTTCAGCGCCTGGTCGATATGCACGTGGTTACGCGAGATCATCTTGTTCTGACCCGTCGCGGCCGGCGTCCAGCCGGCCGGTTTCCAGTCCGCCGGCGGCACGCGGATCGCCAGTGCGCCGATCGTCATCGAGATGAAGTACGCGATGCCGAGCACGACGAACGTCTCGGCCACACCGATGCTGGTGGCACTGCGGAAGTGGTTCATCAACGCCACGGACAACGGCGCGGCGATCATCGCGCCGCCGCCGAAGCCCATGATCGCCATGCCCGTCGCCATCCCGCGGCGGTCCGGGAACCAGCGGATCAGCGTGGACACCGGCGACACATAACCGAGTCCCAGCCCGATTCCTCCGATCACGCCGTAGCCGAGGTAGAGCAGGACGATCTGATGCAGATACACGCCGAGCGAGGAGACGAGGAAGCCGCCGCCGAAGCAGCATGCGGCGGTAAACATCGTGCGGCGCGGGCCGACGCGTTCGAGCCACTTGCCGGCAAAGGCCGCCGACAAACCGAGGAACACGATCGCCAGCGAAAAGATCCAGCCGAGGGAGGTCAGCGACCAGTCATCCGCACTGGATTGCGTGATGCCGATGACCTTGGTCAGCGGGCCATTGAACACGGAGAACGCATACGCCTGGCCAATACAGAGATGGACGGCGAGCGCCGCGGGCGGGACCATCCAACGCGAAAAGCCGGGTTTCGCAACGGTGGCCTGTTTGGAAAAGAACGGGGCAGAGCCTGAATTGCCGCTCGGCTCGGTGATGCTGCTCATGGTCGGTCTCCGGTGACGAATTAGTTGTTATCGGCGCCTCGTACACTTTGCTTTAGGCGTCGCGGCGTAAAGTCCACGAATTCGGAGCCGTCAATATATGTATTTGAATTGCATATGACGTGCCGAAATCCGCGACAAAAATCGCATCGTCGAACGATAGGCGGCGAGCATGGCCTTTGCAATATGAGACGCAAAGACATAAGGTGTTTGCCTGGTGAAACGCGACCGTAATCTGTCGAATTGCGGCGCGGCGGCGCAAAAGGGCGGGACAAACTACCGGATACTCCAAACGAAACGGGCCGGCAGTGGCATCTTTCGCCACGCCGGCCCGCTTTGGCAGCGTTACCGCATTCAGGCGATGGTGCGCCCAGTTTTCATTTTGGCCGCCACGAGTACCGAGATCAGGCAGCCGATAGCCAGATAAGCGGCCACGGGATGCCACGAGCCACCGGCAAAGCTGACCAGCGCGACCGCAATGAACGGCGTGAAGCCGCCGCCGACCACGCTCGCCACCTGATAGCCCACACCCGCGCCGCTGTAGCGATACTCGGTGCCGAACAGTTCGGTGAACATGGGCTGCTGCACGCTCACCACCATGTCGTGCGCGACGTTGGCGAGCATGACGGCGAAGACCACGATCCACAGCGTCGAGCGCGCTTCGAGCGCGAGGAAGAACGGCACCGCGCTCAGCATGCCGATCACCGCGCCGACGATATACACGCGGCGGCGGCCGAAACGGTCCGCCAGCGCGGCGAAGCACGGGATCGTCACGCAGCTCAGCGCGCCGACCAGCAGACCGATGGTCAGGAAGAATTCGCGCGGCATGTGCAGATTTGCCGTCGAGTAGTTCAGCGCGAATGCGGTCACGATGTACATCGTGAACAACTCGGCAAGACGCAGCGCGATGATCAGCAGGAACGCCTTCGGATGCCGCAGCAATGCTTCGACAATCGGCAGGCGCACGCTACGTTCACCGTGCTTGCCGACTTTCTCGACGAACTCCTTCGACTCTTCCATGCTCGAGCGGATCCATAGCGCGATCAGCACCAGCACCACGCTGAACAGGAAGGGCAGGCGCCAGCCCCAGCTTAGGAACGACGCGTTATCCATCGAACGGCTGATCAGCGCGACCAATCCGGTCGAGAGCACGAGGCCCACACCATAACCGACCTGCACGCCGCTGCTATAGAACGCTTTCTTCTTTTCCGGGGCGCTTTCGACCGCCATCAGCGCCGCGCCGCCCCATTCGCCGCCCACCGCGAAGCCCTGGATCGCGCGCAACGTCACGAGGAGCACCGGCGCCAACCAGCCGATGCTGGAGAAAGACGGCAGCAGGCCGATCGCGGCGGTCGACAGGCCCATCATCATGACCGTGAGCACGAGCATGCGCTTGCGTCCGAGCCGATCGCCGAAGTGCCCGAACACGAAGCCGCCGAGCGGACGGAACAGAAAGCCGACGCCGAAGGTGGCGAACGCGGCGAGGGTGCCCATCGCCGGGCTGACTTTGGGGAAAAACTCGGCATTGAAAACGAGCGCGGCGACGATGCCATACAACAGGAAGTCATACCAGTCGACCACGGCGCCGACGAAGCTGCCGAGCGCCGCCTTGCGGGCCTGGCTGCGCGCCTTGCGGTTGTCGGCCATGGCGGCCGTCGGGATGGTGGTGCTCGTCATAGTGTCTCCTCGAAACTCTCTGGCTGCTGGAATCGCGCGCCGGCAGGGTAGCGTGGCGGGTCGCGATCGATTGCAGGATGCCCGAAGGTTAATGATGCGAGGGCGATCCCACAATCCACATCTGACCAATAATGCGCGATTATCGTACATCTATGCGCGAATAGCGCGCGTTTTGCGCGTTTACACCGAGCGCCCGCCCCTTCAGACGCTGCGATGAAGCGTCTGAAGGCAGGCCGTGCTACCTTGAGGTTTCAGTCTCGAAAAACAACAGTTACTGATATACTACATACGGAATATTGATTTTTGCGGCATTGCAGCATATGATTGAGTCATTCCTTCACTCAATCATTCGGAGTTACAAATGGAATTTGTTCCTCTTTCGCTGCTTGCCGTTTCCGTTGTGGGTTTGGGCGCTGCGGCCACTGTTCTGTTGACCCGCTGGGTTCCTCAACCGGTTGCGCAGCTTGCAGCGCAACATGGCCGCTTCGTGGGTTTGGGCGAGCAACGCGGCGCAGCAATGCCGGCGCCGTACCGTGCGCATGTTCAACAAGAGGCGATGAATGTCGTCAGAACTTCAAGCTGAAGCAGTGGCCACACCGCTCACGTTGTCATTGCAGCCGATCGGCGCGAGCGCGAGCTTGCGCGATCAGGCGTATGCCATGCTCCGCCAGGCGATTGCCGACGCGGACATCTATCAGAACCGCGAAGAAATCCGGCTCGACGAGCGCGTGCTGAGCGAGTCGCTCGGCGTCAGCCGCACGCCGGTGCGCGAGGCCATGACGCTGCTCGAACAGGAAGGGTTTTTGCGCATGGTGCCGCGGCGCGGCATCTATATCGTGCGCAAGAGCAAGCGTGAAATCGTCGAAATGATCCAGATGTGGGCGGCGCTCGAAAGCATGGCGGCGCGTCTTGCCACGCTGCACGCCACGGACGAGGAAATTGCCCGGCTGCGCCACATGTTCGACAACTTCCGCGACGCGACGCCGGCCGAGCACATCGCTGAGTACTCGGATGCGAACATCGCGTTTCATCAGGCGATCGTCGAGTTGTCCAAGTCGCAGATCATTCTCGACACGATCAAGAACATCTTCATCCACGTGCGGGCGATCCGCCGCATGACCATTTCGCAGAGCGACCGCGCATCGCGTTCGATCGTCGATCATCTGCGCATTATCGAGGCGCTGGAGCAGCGGGATACCGAACTGGCCGAGCGCCTCACGCGGCAGCATTCGCTGGATCTCGCCGCGTTTGTCGAGGCGAATTGCGATTTTCTGGATTAACGGCTGCTTGGGCGGCGTTTGATTGGCAGGCTGGATAGGGAGCCCGCGGTGGAAACACCGCGGGCTTTTTTGTTTTTCGCCAGACCGAAATGCCGTCAGGCCGTCGAGGTGCGGGATAAACCTCGCTTGACGGTCTTAAAAATATGGTATGTGATATATCAAGCGAGTCAAGTAAAGCAAAGACCTTGGTGTTTTCCCTCGACTTGGCGCCTGCAAGTTTGCCGTTTCTCCGTGGTGCGCCAGTCTGAGTAAGCCTAAGGAGGAGAAATCGCACCGAGGCGGCATCTAGAAATCAAGCTTGATTGAATCTGATATATCACATACCGTATGTGTCGAAGGTGACTAGGAGACGACTATGTCCGCAGTTGTTTCACCCCTGATTTCAGCGACGCGCAGCGCAAAGGCCGAACAGGCGCTCAAACAGAAGGCGCGCCCGGCCGGCGAGGGCACGTTCGGCATGACCGCGTTCGATGTGGGACCCGCCCATTGCGACCCGCGAGACCATGCGCCGGGTACCAAAAACCAAACCATGTGCAAATAAGACGCGCCCTTCAGGAGACAGGACATGAGCAAAGCACTCGACGGCGTGCGCATTCTCGACTTCACGCATGTGCAATCCGGACCGACCTGCACGCAGCTGCTCGCGTGGTTCGGTGCGGACGTGATCAAGGTGGAGCGGGCGGGCGCGGGCGACATCACGCGTGAGCAGTTGCGCGACATTCCGGACGTGGACAGCCTCTACTTCACGATGCTTAACCACAACAAGCGCTCGGTCACGATCGATACGAAGAACCCCGAAGGCAAGCAGGTGCTCGAAGCATTGATCCAGAAATGCGACGTACTGGTGGAAAACTTCGCGCCGGGCGCGCTCGATCGCATGGGCTTCACGTGGGAGCGGATTCAGGAATTGAATCCGCGCATGATAGTCGCTTCGGTGAAGGGCTTCGGCCCCGGGCCCTACGAAGACTGCAAGGTCTACGAGAATGTCGCGCAATGCGCGGGCGGCGCGGCGTCGACCACCGGCTTCGATGACGGTCCGCCGGTCGTGACGGGCGCGCAGATCGGCGACAGTGGCACCGGCTTGCATCTGGCGCTCGGCATCGTCACGGCGCTCTATCAGCGCACGCACACCGGACGCGGCCAGCGCGTCCTCGCCGCGATGCAGGACGGCGTACTGAACCTGTGCCGCGTGAAGCTGCGCGACCAGCAGCGGCTCGAACGCACCGGCACGATGAAAGAGTACCCGCAATATCCGAATGGACAGTTCGGCGAAGCAGTGCCGCGCGCGGGCAACGCATCGGGCGGCGGTCAGCCGGGCTGGATCCTGAAGTGCAAGGGCTGGGAGACGGACCCCAACGCGTATATCTACTTCATCACGCAGGCCCCGGTATGGGCGAAGATCTGCAACGTGATCGGCAAGGAAGAGTGGGCGACGGATCCCGATTACGCGACGCCGGCCGCGCGCCTGCCGCACTTGAAGGATATCTTCGCGGAGATCGAACGCTGGACCATGACCAAGACCAAGTTCGAGGCCATGCAGATTCTCAACAAGTACGACATTCCGTGCGGACCGATTCTGTCGATGAAGGAAATCGCCGAAGAGCCTTCGCTGCGCAAAACCGGCACGATCGTCGAAGTGGATCACCCGACTCGCGGCAAATATCTGACGGTTGGCAATCCTATCAAACTGTCCGACAGCCCGACCGAGGTGACGCGTTCTCCGCTGCTCGGCGAGCATACCGACGAGGTCATGGCCGAACTCGGCTATTCGCCCGAGCAGGTCAGCGCACTGCGCACTGCCGGCGCGATCTAGACGATTCAAGCTAACAGGGAGCAACGAATGGATACGTGGATGCGATTCATGTCGAGCGACGGCGGCGTCGTGTTCGGCCGTGTGGAGGGGGGCTATCTGCACGAGTATGAAAGTCTCGATCAGCCGGTGCCGACCGGCGCCGTGCTCTCGACGCGCGCGCTCGCCCCGATCGCGCCGTGCGCGCCGGGCAAGATCGTCGCGCTGTGGAACAACTATTACGCGCTGGCGGCGAAGCTCGACAAGCCCGTGCCCGCGCATCCGCTCTTCCTGCTGAAGCCGGCGGGTTCGGTAATCGGCGCGGGTGAGCCGATCCGCAGGCCGCTCAGCTACACGGGCAAGATCGTCTATGAGGGCGAGCTCGGCATTGTGATCGGACGGCGCTGCCGGGACGCGAGCGTCGAAGAGGCCGCCGAAGCGATCTTCGGCTACACGCTGGTGAACGACGTCACCGCTGCCGATCTGCTGAACGAGAATCCGCACTTTCCGCAATGGTGCCGTGCGAAGGGCTTCGATACGTTTTGCTGTATCGGGCCGGCGATCGTCTCCGGTTTCGACTGGCAGCGCGCACGTCTTGTCACGACACTCGACGGCGTGGAGCGGCAGAATTATCCGCTCGCCGACATGGTTTTCTCGCCGGCCGAGCAGGTGAGTCTGATCTCGCAGGATCTCACGCTCGAACCGGGCGATGTGATTGCGTGCGGCACCTCGGTGGGCGTGGGGTCGATCAAGGACGGCGCGACGGTGTCGATCACGGTCGACGGGATCGGCACGCTGAGCAATACCTTGAGCGCCGCGCGCGCGGTTGCTGTGGCCGGCACGGAGCCAGTCGCGTCGAGCGCCGTCTGAACGGTTGGCTGACTTCGCCATGCATGGGCACGTGCCCATGCTTTCCGACTCGGAGGAGCACGCATGCCGCTAGCGTATGACAGTACCGTGTGGTGTTCGCTGGCGGGTTTATTTGCTTCCGTGTTGGCCGTCGCGCTTGCCGCAGTCGGGCAACTGCAGTTCGAACGGCGAGCGAAGCGTCGGCCTGACTGGCACGTCGGCGCGTTGGCCGCCGCACTCGCGGCGCTTCTCGCTGCGGGCATGGGCGCGAGCGACGGCACGGTTGGCGCCGCGGTGGCGGGCGCGGTGCTCGGCGCGCGACTGGCGCACGGACGCAACTTGACGCGGCGGCCGCGACTCGTCGCCCTGTTGGGCAGTGGCATGGGGCTCGCTGTCATGTCGGGTGGTTTTGCGCGTTATCTGTCGTCGGCGGCGCAGGCGAGCGTGGAGCGCGCTGGACTCTGTGTCGCCGTGTTCATCGGCGCGTTGATTTTTGCCACCTCGACGATTGCGTTCTGCAAACTGCGCGGTGTATTGGACTTCGCCGCGGTGGCGCGTCCTGGTCACGATGTCGTCAATCTGCTTGCGCTGCTGCTGTGCGCCTGGCTCGGCTACGGTTTCGTCACCGAACAGGCGCAGCCATTCGGACTGGCCGCGCTACTCGCGATGAGCGCGGTGGCTTGTGCAATGGGTGTGCATCTGATGACCAGCCGCGAGTATTCCAATGCGCGCGAGCAGGGCCACGATTCAGGCGCACTCGCGTTTGCCGCGCGTTGCCACAGTCATAGCGCGACCACGGACAACCGTGGGCTGCTTGAGCGAATCGAATGGCACGGCGGCGAAGAGCAGGCGTGGACGCTGCCCGATGTAACGCGAGCAGACCTGCGCACGGCAGCATATCCGCGCTGTCGAAGCGAACGGCATAGCGTGAACGGGGATGGGCGAAAGCGCGCGTGCGCCCACCATCGTTCGACTTGCGCCACCACGCGGCGTGCCTTATGAACGCACGCACCTGTCTGGCGGCAAGCGCGGCGCGTAGCGGGATCGAGATCCCGCCGACGCTCTCAGTCGCCTGTCGCCGTGAACTCGCTGAAGTACTGCGACTTCTTGTGCAGAATCAGTTGAGCGAGGAAGTCGGTATCGTAGGCACGATGGAGATGGGCGTGAAACCGCTCGATGTAGGCGGTGATGCGGGCCGCTTCACTGTTGAATTCCTTGAGCACGTCGAGCGTGGCGCGATCCCAGCGAAAACGCAGGCCGAGATCGCTGAAAGCGGCGTTGTACGCGCTCAGGTGGGCATCGTCGGGATGGATCGAAGCGGCACGGTCAGGGTGCGCGCTGGTCTGGGATTCAACCGAAGCGTGATTCATGATCGACCTCCTGGGCTGACGAGTGATGGAACTCGCTTGCAGCATAGAAGTCCTGATGAATTTTCAATAGTTAAAGTTTTATTGCTTCTCCATAGCCTACTGCTTATACACGCTCAATTCCCTGACGCGCGTGATCTTCTCGATCAGATTCGCGCCTTCTTCCATGAGGAAGCGCTTGAAGGCGACCGCTACCGGCGGCAGGCGCTTGTTCTTGCGGTGCACCACGTACCAGTTGAGCATGACCGGAAAGCTCTCGACGTCGAGCACGACCAGATGACCGAGTTGCAGTTCGAGGCTGATCGTATGCGCGGACAGAAAGGCGATGCCCATGCCCGCGATCACAGCCTGCTTGATCGTCTCGGTGCTCTTGATCTCCATGGCGATCTTGAGGTTGGCAAGGCGCCCGGCGAAACCTTCTTCCATCGAATTCCATGTGTCCGAGCCGCGTTCCCGCACGATGAAGGCTTCATTCGCCAACTGGCCGATCTTGATGTTGCGCTTATGCGCGAGCGGATGCGTGGGCGCCGCCACGATCACGTACGGGTGCGGCGCGAACGGCTCGTTGGTCGCGTCGGTTTCGTGGGGTGGGCGCACCATTACCGCGAGATCGGTCTGGTTGGTAGCGAGCTGATGCAGCAGCTCCTCGCGGTTGTGCACGGCGAGATTGAGCACGACACCCGAATAGCGGCGCGTGAATTCGGCCAGCAGTCGCGGAAAGAAGTAGTCGCCCGCGCTGATCACCGCGACGTTCAGCTTGCCGCCGGAGACGCCCTTGAGCTGACTCATCGCCTCGTCGACTTCGTGGAATTGCTGGATGATCGCGCGGCTGTAGTGAAGCATTTCGGTGCCCGCCGGCGTCAGATAGATTTTTTTGCCGAGTTGTTCGAACAGCGGCAGCCCGGCATGTTCTTCGAGTTGCCGGACCTGAGTGGAGACGGCCGGCTGCGTGAGATGCAATTCCTCGGCGGCGCGCGAGAAGCTCAGGTGGCGCGCCACCGTTTCGAAAACCTTCAGTTGTCGCAGAGTCGCATTTCGCATCGTCATGGCCGATGTATAAGCAAACGTGAATCAACATAATAACAAACTTTAATTATTAGTAATTCAGCAATGACCCTAGCATGACTCTGTATAAGAAAGCGGAAATGCCGCCAGATCGGTGGGTGAAGTACTCGGGTTAACGCTTGGATTTCAGGCCTTGTGGACCGGCGGCGACAGCCTCATCGCAATGCGAAGTTTTAATTGATCGGAATAAAGTATTTTCAGAATGTGATGAATTAAGCGGGTGGATTTTTAAAGCAACGGATTAAAGACGCAAATATCAGATATTCCCGGGAGCATGGCTTTTCGGGGCACAACCATAAGGTGGGATGTATACAGTCTGGCGCGTCATCGAAGGGACTTCCATCGGGACGTTGGTCGGCTGCACTAAATAAATAGTGGAGACAAGGCTCATGGACGAATTCACTCAGCAGACCAAGGCCCGGGTGTTTTGGGCGAACCGTTGGTGGCAACTCGTCATCGGCATGGTGTGCATGGCACTGGTTGCCAATCTTCAATACGCATGGACGTTGTTCGTCACCCCAATGAACGCGCGGCATCACTGGGGCGAAGCGTCGATTCAACTTGCGTTTGCAATCTTCATTCTGACTGAGACGTGGCTCGTGCCGCTCGAAGGCTGGCTGGTCGACCGGTTCGGGCCTCGGCCCGTGGTCGCGGGCGGAGCGATATGCGCGGGCATTGCATGGGTGATGAACTCATATGCCACGACCTTGCCGATGCTGTATGTTTCCGCCGTCATCGCCGGGATCGGCGCGGGCGGCGTGTACGGCACCTGCGTGGGCAATGCGTTGAAATGGTTTCCCGACCGGCGCGGTCTTGCCGCGGGTCTCACGGCTGCGGGCTTCGGCGCGGGCGCGGCGGTGACGGTGATTCCGATTGCCAACATGATTACGCGTTCGGGCTATGAGCACACGTTCTTCTTCTTCGGCATTCTGCAAGGCGGATGCATTCTGGCGCTCGCACTGCTGTTGAAGAAACCGAACCTGCGCCAGCAACCCGCACCGAAGAAAAAGTTCGCCGTTTCGAAGGTGGACTTCACGCCGGGTCAGATGATCAGAACGCCGGTGTTCTGGGTGATCTACGTCTCGTTCGTGGCGGTGGCCGCGGGCGGTCTGATGGCCACCGCGCAGATCGGTCCCATTGCGAAAGACTGGGGCCTCGCACGCATTCCGATGACGATCTTCGGTATGACCTTGCCGCTCCTGACCGCCACGCTTTCCATCGACAACGTGTGCAACGGTTTTACGCGTCCGTTGTGCGGCTTCATCTCCGACAAGCTCGGCCGTGAAAACACCATGTTCGTGATCTTTATCGGCGAGGGTTTGGCGTTGCTCGGCTTGATGCAGTACGGCACCAACCCGTATGCGTTCATGACGTTCGCCGCGTTGATCTTCCTCTTCTGGGGCGAAATCTTCTCGATCTTCCCGGCGATCTGTGCGGATACCTTCGGCAGCAAGTATGCGGCGGCCAATGCGGGTACCTTGTACACCGCGAAGGGCACGGCTTCGCTGCTGGTGCCGATTGCTTCAGTGCTGTCGGCGACGGGTGGCTGGAGTCTCGTCTTCATCGTCTCCGCCGTCGTGACGATCGCCGCGGGCATCTCCGCGAAGTTCATACTCGCCCCGATGCGCTCACGCTGGATCGAAACGCACAATGAGCCTCAGGGTGTGCTGGCGGTTGCCGGCACGGGCAAGGCCTCGCGGCTGAGTCACTGGCCTGAGCAGACAGGAGAATAGGGTGAGCGGCCCGCGCCCGGCAGTGAAGTCATGAATGTATCGTTGCAGCAACTCAAGGTGTTCGTCGCCGTTGCGCGTGAGCGGAGTTTCACGCGCGCGGCGCGTGAGTTCGAGTTGACGCAATCGGCGGTGAGCCGTTGTATCCGTGAACTCGAAGAAGCGGTCGAACTTAAACTATTCGACCGTACTACCCGCCAGGTCGAACTGACTCATGCGGGTGCGAGTCTCGAACGAAGGATTGGCCGGCTGCTCGATGAAATCGACCTGACGTTGCGTGAAGAGCGAGCCGCTTACGACGGGCATACCGGCGTGGTGGTACTGGCGAGCAATCCGGTGTTGTCGTCGAGCTGGGTGGCCCAAGGGCTCGCGCGATGCGCGGCGGCTTTTCCCGAGTTGATCGTCTCCGTCAGGGATCAGCCGCAAAGCGGTGTGCTCGCGAGCGTCGAGCAAGGCGAAGTGGACTTCGGCGTGGTCTCGCTCGCCGAGCCGCTCGCCGGCGATCTGTTGCACGCGCAAGTCGTTTTCACGACCCCGCTCCACGCGGTGATGCCGCCCGCGCATCCGCTTGCACGTCATGCCACCGTGGCGTGGAGCGCATTGCACGAATGGGCGCTCGTTACGCTGAATGCCGATACGGGTGTGCGCGCGGCGCTCGAACTCGCCTTCCATACGAACGGCGTGAAGCGCCGGCCGGTGCAGGAGTTCGGGCATGTCGCGGCAGTGTTGCGCATGGTCGAACTGGGGCTCGGCGTCGGCATATTACCCATCGACGCGCATTGGCCCGCAGTGGGCCCGTCACTCGTTAGCCGGCCGCTCGAACCAGGGATGAGTCTGACGACGCTGCTCGTGCATCGCCGCAACCGTTCCCTGAGGCCCAACGCCGCGGCGGCGTGGGCACAGTTTTCCGCGCCAGCCGGCGCGCCTTCAGACGCCGCCGACGCTCAGCCATCCATTTCCGCAATGCGAACGGGGATGACCGTTGCGCGCGACGGCGCCGTACTCCACGAGCCCTAGTCAGCCCTCATCCCAAACCGGTTCGCAAGCATTCAGCCCATGCAACATCTCAGCCAGCATCTCAAGCAAGGAGCTTCATGATGGAAACTGAAACCGACCTCAGGCGCCATGATCTGCTTATCGACGGCAAGCGCTTGCCGCCCGGCACCGGCGAATATTCCGTCGACATCAACCCCGCCACCGAAGAGCCGATCGCACTGGTTGCGCAAGGCAGTTCCGCCGACGTGGACACGGCAGTGCACGCGGCGCGTGCCGCATTGAAAGTATGGAACGCGATACGAACCGCTGAGCGCGGCCGCATTCTGATGCGGTTCGCCGCGCTGATGCGCGCGAATCTCGAAGAACTGGCCGCGCTTGAGAGCCTCGACGCCGGCAAGCCGATCGCCGCGGTCATGCGTCAGGACATTCCGGCCGCGATCGATACGCTCGAATACTACGCAGGCTGGTGCGACAAGATCAACGGTCAGGTCGTGCCGGTGCGCCCCGATGCATTGACATACACCTTGCGTGAACCCGTCGGCGTGGTCGCCGCGATCGTGCCGTGGAATTTCCCGCTGATGATCGGCATGTGGAAGATCGCGCCGGCGCTGGCGTGTGGCTGTACGCTGATCGTCAAACCCGCTGAGATTACGCCGCTGAGCGCATTGCGCATCGGCGAACTGGCACTCGAAGCGGGCGTGCCGCCGGGTGTGCTGAATATCGTCACGGGCAAGGGACGCGTGGTCGGCGATGCGCTGGTCGCGCATCCGGGCGTCGACAAGGTGACGTTCACGGGTTCGCCTTCCGTGGGGCGCGGCATTCTGCAAGGCGCGGCCGGCAACTTCAAGCGCGTCACGCTGGAACTCGGCGGTAAATCGGCCAACCTGATTTTCCCGGATGCCAATCTCGACAACGCGGTGCGCGCCGCGGCAGCGGGGATCTTCTTCAACACCGGTCAGGTGTGTTCGGCAGGCTCGCGCATTCTCGCCCATCGCGATGTGTACGACGAGGTGGTCGAGCGCCTCGCCGCTCGCGCGAAGTCGATCAAGGTCGGCGATCCGTCGGCGCGAGATACGTCCATGGGGCCGCTCATCTCCGCGGCGCAAATGAAGACGGTGTTGGGCTATGTCGAAACAGGGCGCTCTGAAGGCGCGTCGCTTGTGACCGGCGGCGCGCGAGTGGGCGAGCGCGGCTTCTTTGTCGAGCCGACTGTCTTCGCCAACGTCGAGCATGAGATGCGCATTTCGCAGGAGGAGATCTTCGGTCCCGTGGCGAGCGTAATTCGATTCAACGACGAAGCCGACGCGATACGGATCGCCAATGGCACGCTGTATAGCCTCGCCGCGGGCGTGTGGAGCGCGGATATCGGCCGCGTGCATCGGGTTGCGCGCGATCTGAAGGCGGGCACCGTGTGGATCAACACTTACGGCTACACCGACGTGCGCCTGCCGTGGGGAGGCTCCGGCGACTCCGGGTTCGGCCGCGAACACGGCGACGTCGCGATTGAAAACTTCACCGAGCCTAAAGCCGTGTGGCTCGCTATCGACCAGTAGCGACCAGTAGCGACCAGTAGCGACCAGTGGTAACAAGTAGCCGCTAAAGGAAAGAGGATCGAACGCGCGTGGCGTTCGATCCTCTTTTGCTTGCAGTCGTTCAACGGCGAAATCGTGTTTCCAGGCCTCACTCTCCCTGCAATGCCATCCGCTCACGCAGTTTGATGAGCGCCAGTACGACATCGATAGTCGGCGTGGGTTCGGCGACGAGGCGGCCCATTTCCTGCACCACCGTCAACAGCGGGTCGATCTCCATTGGACGACGATTCTCCAGGTCGACCAGCGTCGAGGTCTTATGCGCGCCGACCGCGCCCGCGCCGTCGATACGCTTTTCCACATCGACGCGAAAGTGCACGCCGAACTGATCCGCAATGCGCTTGGCTTCCAGCATCATCGTGCGCGATACCGCACGGGTGCCGGGGTCGCTGGTGAGCACGTCGAGCGTGGCGTGCGTCAATGCGCTGATCGGGTTGAAGCACAGGTTGCCCCATAGCTTGAGCCAGATTTCGTCGCGGATATTGTCGCGAATCGGCGCTTCGAAACCGGCCGCTTGCATGATCTCGTGCAATTGCTGAATGCGCGGCGTGCGTTCTCCGCTTGGCTCGCCAATCGGGAACTTCTTGCCGTACACATGCTTGATGACGCCGGGTTCGACGATTTCGGCGGCGGGATACAGCACGCAGCCGATCGCCCGTTCAGGGCCGAGCTTTGTCCATTGACCGCCGTCGGGGTCGACGCTCGCGAGCCGCGTGCCGGCGAATCGGCCGCCGTGTTGGTAGAAGTACCAGTACGGAATGCCGTTGACACCCGTGACGATCGCCGTGTGTTTGCCGAGCAGCGGCTGCATCGCATCGACCACGCCGGGCAGCGAATGGGCTTTCAGCGTAATGATCACGAAGTCCTGCACGCCGAGTTCGCGCGGATCGGACGTGCAGCGTACCGGCGCGCTGAACGTCTCGCCGTCCATGATCAGACGCGCTCCGTGTTCGCGCATGGCCGCGAGATGCGCGCCGCGCGCGACGAAACTCACATCCGCGCCGGCGCGTGCGAGCTGCACACCCATCAAGCCGCCAATCGCTCCTGCTCCGAAGATACAGATCTTCATGATGCCGCTCCTCTGACGATGAATAGTCTCCTGCCCGGTGCCGTCTCTCGCCGTACACGGTTTGCGGGTCACTGTTCGAGCATAAGGGGAGGAGACGATTGCAGATAGTTAAAGTTTCTCAACGAGTCCATTAGGGATAGGTTATGGACGACCAGAAGCCGGACTGTTTTGGAGAATTCAGAGTCGTTCCCAAAGATTGGATTTCCAAGCTGACGAATGCTGTGACGAGTTGGGAAATTTCCCATCTTTGGACGATCTTGATGGAGGCAGAATGCGATCTCTTTGAAAAGTGATGCATTCAGTCGGCATTGCAAATGAATTGTATTGAGGGCGATGCCATGAGGCCGAGGACTGCTTTGGACTATTCCGTCACGTTCGCGCATGTGGCACCGGAGACCCGTCTGCATGGCATGGAAGCTGGTGCCCGGCGCCGCGACCCTCACGCGTGTTAGGGCGAGGTCCATGCGAACGGCAATTCGTCAACCCGCCGGCCGGAATTTAGCGGACGTGGACAGCATGTTGGCGCGCCTGCTCGACGTGATGTTGATTGCGTTGGGCGCGTCGTTGGCCTCGCTCGCGTTCGTGCCTCGTCCGGGTCTGTCGATTTTCGAGGGTGCGTTCGTCGCGTTCGATATGGCGTTTGCCATTGTGCTGTTGCCATGGTTCGGCGTGTACGACTCGTGGCGCGGCCGGTCGAAATGGCGTTTGAGTTTCAACATCGTATTCGGCTGGATCGCGGTGCAGGTATGCGGACTTGCCATGTTGTTCCTGCTTCACCGTGCTGCATCAGTGTCGCGGCTCTGGTGCGTGAGTTGGACCGCGATCACGGCGGTTGGGCTGGTCGTTTCGCGACTGCTGGTGCATGCGGTACTCGGCCGCATGAGGCGGGCGGGAGGCAACCTGCGCACGGTGGCGGTGGTGGGCGTCGGCGCGCATCGCGACCGTGTGATCGCCAATATCGTGCGCTCGCCGGAAGCGGGCTTCCGGATGGTTGCCACGTTCAACACGCGGCAGGGGAACGAATCTGATTTTCCGGGCTTGCCGTCGTTCGGGTGTCTGCCCGAATTCGCTGACTGGGTACGCAGTGAGCAGGTCGAAGAAGTGTGGCTCGCGCTATCCATGTCAGAGGAAGACACCGTGCTGCGGATCCTCGACGAATTCAGCGGCGACCTGGTCAACGTGCGCTTCATTCCTGACGTACGCAGTCTTGCGATGTTCGATCGGAACGTGGTCGATCTGATTGGCACGCCGGCCATCAATCTGATGGCATCGCCGATGACTCCGTACGCGTTGGTTCAGAAGGCGGTTTTTGACCGGCTGTTCGCGCTCACGGCGTTGCTCGCGTTGGCGCCGGTGATGGTGACGATTGCAGTGGCCGTCAAGGCGACGTCGGAGGGGCCGGTGTTGTTCACCCAGCGGCGCAAGGGCGCGGACGGACGTGTGTTTCGCATCTACAAGTTTCGCTCCATGCGCAAGCACGCGGCGCGCACTGGTGTCGTTCGTCAGGCTACGCGTGGCGATCCGCGTGTCACTCGCGTGGGCGCGTTCTTGCGTCGCACGAGTCTCGATGAATTGCCGCAGTTTCTGAATGTGCTGCGCGGGGAGATGTCGGTGGTGGGGCCGCGGCCCCACGCGATCGAACACGATGACGAATATCGCGGCATCGTCGACGGTTATATCCATCGGTACCGGATCAAGCCGGGTATTACCGGGTGGGCTCAAGTCAATGGTTTTCGCGGAGAGACGGATCGGGTTGAAAAGATGCAGGCACGGGTGGAACACGATCTGTACTACTTGCGTAACTGGTCGTTTGGGTTGGATATGCGGATTGTGTTTGCGACAGTGGTGAAGGGGTTGCGGCATCGGAATGCGTATTGACGCGCGGCTTCATCGCGATCTGAAACCAGATTGATCATGAAGCCGTGCCGATTGTAGAAGACGGCGCATATCCCAGTGGAATATGAATGAAATCTGCCCAATAGCGGGCAGCGAGAACGCGGCTTCGGCGCGTTCTCTTGAATAGGTTGAACAAGATGTTAGCGGTATTTTCAACCCGGCCGGCGTTCAGGCTTGGGGTTTTGATGGCAGCGGTAATCCTGCTGACCGGTGGATGTGCAGTGGCGCCAGGTATGCGGATGGAAACGTCTCGCGTGCAGGACAAGTCGGGTGGGTCCAATACGTCGAGCGTGGTTGGAGAAGCCAGCGAAGGCGCGGCAAGCGAAAAGGCCGATGCAACGGCGGGCACACCGGACATCGCCATCACGGAGGTCGACGCGGAGTTGATCTCGCAACTGGCTCAAAGCCGGAAACAGCAGCAGATCGAACTGTCGCAATTGCTCTCTGGAGCGCCGTTGGCATACACGGTCGGGCCGGGCGATGTGCTGCAAATTGTCGTCTGGGATCATCCGGAATTCGCGGCGGCACTTGGGTCGGCACAAACGCAATCTTCGTCGCGGCCGGGTGATCCGCTCGCTGGATTTGTCGTCGATCAGAACGGCGGCCTGACATTTCCGTACGCAGGCACCCTGCAAGTGGCCGGCCTGCGCACCGAAGAGATACAGCAACGGTTGAGCAGCGCGCTCGGCAAGTACCTGGTCAAACCGCAAGTGACCGTGCGGATGGCGTCGTATCGGGCGCACCAGGTGTACGTGGATGGAGAGGTGCGTAGCCCCGGCACATTGGCGGTCAACGACGTGCCCATGTCGCTTTACGAAGCAGTGGGCCGCGCAGGTGGATTCAGTGAAGCGGCCGACCAGAGCGACCTCGTTCTGGTTCGCAGCGAACGGTCTTATCGCGTGAACCTGACCCAGATGCTTGCTCAAGGATTGAGCCCGTCGCGCCTCTATCTGAAACCAGGCGACCTGCTGCGCGTCGTGTCGCGTGACGAAAACGACGCGTATGTGATGGGCGAAGTGAACAAACCGGTCTCTGCGATTCCGCGTCGAACGGGGCGCATGACGCTGGCCGACGCTCTTGCGCAGGCCGGCAGCGTGAATGCTTCGACCGCCGACGCCGCTCAGATGTTCGTGATCCGCGGTTCGCTGGCGGGCACGCCGCAAGTGTTTCACCTCGACGGCCATTCACCGGTCGCGATGCTGCTCGCCAAGGATTTCGAGCTGCAACCGAAGGACGTGGTGTATGTGGATGGTAGCGGTCTCGTTCGCTTCAATCGTGTGCTGAGTTTGTTGATGCCGTTGATCAGCACGGGCTTGACTGCGGGGGTGATTGCGAAATGACCCGGGTTTTGATGGTGTGTGAGGGGAATATCTGCAGGAGTCCGGTGGCGCGGGCGCTTCTCGAGCGGGCGCTGCCACTCGTGTCAGTGAGTTCGGCAGGTACGCGAGCGCTCGTTGGCCGGCATGCGGATCCGATGGCGATCCAGGTTGCGCGTGAGCATGGGATGGATATTAGTGGGCATGTGGCGACTGCATTGAATCATGAACATGTGCTCGGCGCCGAATTGATCCTGAGCATGACCCAGACGCAGCAGGCATTGATCGTCGCGACCTATCCGTTCGCACGAGGAAAAGTGTTTCGTATCGGGGCATACGACCGTATCGACATCGTTGACCCGTATCAGCGGCACCGCGCCGCGTTTGAACTGGCATTTGCACAAATCGAGCAGAGCGTTTCGAATTGGCGCGACGCTATTGCAAAGTTGGCTGTCTGAATGATGAATATGCTTAAACAGAGTCGCGCGGCAGACATGTCGGCTGACGACAATATTGACCTGTCGGAAATCATCGCGGTTATCCGCGAAAACCGGCTTTTGATCGTGCTCGTCACGGCTGGAATGTTGATTCTCGGCGTGGCGTACGCATTCCTCGGAACGCCCGTCTATAGAGCGGACGCCTTGATTCAGGTAGATGATGATTCCGGCAGCGGGAATATCAATGACAAGCTGGGTGACCTGGCTGCACTCTTCCAGAATAAGGCGACGGCCGATGCGGAGATCGAACTCATCCGGTCCCGGATGGTGGTCAACGAGACGGTGAAGGGCTTGCATCTCGATGTTGATGTTAAGCCCCGCTATTTCCCGGTGATTGGAGAGCCTATTGCGAAACACGTGCCAGCGGACGGTCTGGCAGCTCCGGTAATGGGTCTAAGCGGATTTGCCTGGGGCGGCGAAGAGCTGGACCTGAGTCAATTCGATGTGCCACGCACACTATACGGCCGGCGTTTTACTGTTGTCGCAGAGGCGAATCAGAACTTTGAACTTCGCGATCCCGACGGTCGCTCGGTGCTTCACGGTCGAGTCGGCAACCGCGCGCGCTGCGTGACCCAGTATGGGCCTGTAGAACTGATGGTCGTCCGCATGGTCGCTCACGCCGGCACGGCGTTCGATCTCTCGCGATCGTCCACCCAACTGACCATCGAAAATCTGCAAAAGTCTCTCGATATCAAGGAGAAGGTCAAACAGTCCGGCATCATTTCGGTCACCCTTGATGGGACGGATGCGGCGCGCACCGCTGCGACGGTCAATTCTGTGGCCCGCATCTATGTTCAGCGCAACGTGGCCCGCAAATCCGCACAAGCGGAGCAGATGCTCGAATTCCTCGGCCAGCAGCTTCCGGAACTGAGGCAGGACCTTGACACGGCCGAACAGCGCTATAACGCCTTCCGTGCTCAACATGGCACTGTCGATCTGGAGGCTGAAAGTAAGCTCTTGTTGCAGTCTATCGTCGACAACAAGGCGAAATTGCTTGATTTGCAACAGCAGCGCTCTCAGCTTCTTCAGCATTTCACAGTAGAGCACCCATCCGTTGTTGCGATTGATGCGCAAATAAGCGAGCTTCAAGCCCAACAGCGCACATTCGACCACAAAGTGGCGGCATTGCCTGATATTCAGCAGCAGGCGCTAAGGCTAATGCGCGACGTGCAGGTCAACACGGATTTGTACACGAAGTTGCTCGATAGCACCGAGCAATTGCGTGTATTGAAAGCGGGTCAATTGGGCAACGTGCGTACGGTGGACTATGCCGTTGTTGCAGAGAAGCCGGTCAAGCCCAAGAAATTACTGGTGATTGCTGCGTCCGTCCTATTCGGTCTCTTGTTGGGAGGCACGATCGCGTTCGTACGGCGCGCACTAAATCATGGTCTCGAGAGTCCGGCGGAAATTGAGCGCGCGGTGGACATACCCGTGTACGCAATCATTTCGCGCAGCACCCGGCAGGCGCAGTTGCAGTCACCACGTGGAGGTGGGTCTGGCCTCCGCGTGCTTGCGGTCGCCTTTCCGGAAGATATAGCTGTGGAGGGGATCCGCAGCCTGAGAACAGCCCTGCAGTTCGGAATCGTCAAACCGGACAACAACATTGTGATGCTGACGGGACCACGACCCGGCGTCGGCAAGTCGTTCCTTTCTGTGAATCTTGCGGCGGTGCTCGCCACCACGGGTAAGCGGGTACTGATTGTCGATGCCGACATGAGACGCGGAAATGTTCACTCCTATTTTGAACTGCCTCGCAAGCCCGGGCTTCGAGAAGTGATCGAAGGTATCGATCCGGAGGAGGCGATTCACCACGCAGTTCTGCCTGGCCTCGACGTACTCACGAGTGGGTCCGTTCCGTCGAGTCCGGCTGAGCTGTTGATGCGCGAGCGCTTTGGCAAGGTCATGGCAGCGTTCGGCAAGGAATACGACATAGTCATCGTCGACTCGCCGCCGGTTCTAGCCGTTACTGACCCGGTGCTGATCGGCAAGCACGCTGGAGCGACATTGCTCGTCATGCGATACGGCCGTCATTCAGCGGCGGAATTGAGTGAGACAACGCGCCAGTTGAACAGCGCCGGCGTGCCTGTCAACGGAATTCTCCTGACCGATGTGCCGCAGCGGATGAGTACTTACGGCGCATTCTCGGAGTACGAAAGCAGGGAGGGAAGTCGTGATTCCTGAAGATGCGATCTTGGGGCGGCCGTGCGCGGGCGATGTAATGCATCTCCGCGAGTCCGCTACCTTGAGTACATGGCCGGCAGTATGAACAAACGAATACTGCTCACCTTCGGGACGCGTCCTGAAGCCATCAAGCTGGCGTCGCTTGTCAAACGTCTAAAAGAGTCGGCCGGAATTGAATCGCAACTGTTAGACGAGGCTGACACGTACGCAGCAATGAGGCGGAGGGGCAGTCCATATGGCGACGGGACGGCCTGTGAACGCATTGTGGGGGCTGTGACAGCAAATCACACGCTGGCGACCTTCGCGGTTTAAGAATAACTGGAATCTCTTCAATAAAAGACAATGGAATTTCTGACCGTTTCGGTAGTTGGACTTGGCTATATCGGCTTGCCGACGGCCGCCGCATTTGCGGCGCGCCGGAAGCATGTGATTGGTGTGGATGTGAATCAGTATGCCGTTGACACGATTAACAAGGGTGCAATTCACATCGTGGAGCCGGAGCTCGACATGCTCGTTCACGCGGCCGTGACGCAAGGCTATCTCCGCGCGACGACAGTGCCGGAGCCTGCGGACGCGTTTTTGATCGCGGTGCCAACGCCGTTTTCGGATGGCTTCAAGCCGGATCTGAGTTATATCGAGGCCGCGAGTCGAGCCGTTGCTCCAGTGCTAAAGCGGGGGGACCTGGTCGTTCTCGAATCAACCTCGCCGGTGGGCGCGACGGAGCAGATGGCGGCGTGGATGGCGGAGCTACGGCCTGATCTGACCTTCCCGCAGCAGATGGGAGAAAACTCTGATGTGCGTATTGCACATTGTCCCGAGCGCGTGCTGCCGGGACATGTGATTCGCGAGCTGGTCGAAAATGACCGTGTAATTGGCGGTATGACGCCTCGGTGTGGCGAACTGGCGCGCGACTTGTATCAGAGCTTCGTCCGCGGTGAATGCATTCTGACCGATGCCCGCACGGCCGAGATGTGCAAACTTACGGAGAATTCGTTCCGTGACGTGAACATTGCGTTCGCGAACGAACTGTCGTTGATTTGCGATGAGTTGGATATCAACGTGTGGGAGCTGATCCGTCTTGCTAACCGTCATCCACGCGTGAGCATCTTGCAGCCAGGTCCAGGTGTCGGCGGTCATTGCATCGCCGTGGACCCATGGTTCATCGTCGATTCCGCGCCTGAGTTGGCTCGGCTGATTCGGACTGCGAGAACGGTGAACGACGACAAGCCGCGTCATGTGGTCGAGCGGGTTGAACGTGCGGCGAAGCGTTTTAAGGATCCGGTAGTCGCGTGTCTCGGTCTCGCATTCAAGGCGAATATCGACGATCTGCGAGAGAGTCCGGCACTTGAGATTGTGCGCGAGCTGGCCGAGCGTTTTGCGGGGCAAGTGGTGGCAGTCGAACCGAATATCAGGAGGTTGCCGGAGACGCTTGAAGGCATGGTCAGGCTTCGTGAACTGAACGAGGCGCTTGCGGAGGCGGACGTCGTAGTGATTCTCGTCGACCATGCCCAGTTCAAGCGTGTCGATCCAGTGAGACTGCAGGCGAAAGTGGTGATCGACACGCGAGGGTTGCTGTCACATGGCTAGGCGAGAGCTTGGTTTAGTCGTGGGTTACGCCACCTCGCTGGTCGGCAGCGTACTCTCGCTCGTGATGTACGCCCATATGCTCGGCCCAACCGATTATGGGCGTCTTGCGGTCGATCTTGCTCTGGTCGAAGCATTGCAGGCCGTGCTGTTCCAGTGGCACAGACTTGCCATTGTGAGGTTCTGGGCTGAGAGTGAAAGGGCAGGCATTGCATCGTATTTGACTACTTACCATTTGACTTGGCTTGCCTTGGCTTGTGCGGTGGTCCTCGTGTCTGGTGTTTTCCAGATAGCCAGCGGCAAGGTTTCAACAATCGAGTGGCCTACTGTAATCGTAATGGGAATTGCGAAGAGCGCGGCGCTATACGCCCAGGAAATTGCTCGGGCATCAGGAGCCAGCCTGCGCTATGCGGCCGGAGCGCTGCTTCTAACCGTCGGTAGTTCAGTCGCAGGTGTGATTGCCTATCGATCGACCCAATCTATTACTTCCGTGCTAATCGTGTCGGCGGCTGTATTTGCACTGTCGGGCATCGTATGTGTATGGCGAGAAGCGGCGACCGTGAGGGGAGGGAAATTCAGCCGCGAACATTTTCGTACGATGCTGCGATACGGACTGCCCCTGGTTCCCGTTTTTGTTTCAGTCACCGCATTGACAAGGCTCGATCGTCCCATCCTCGCATTGTTCGCTCCGGCCTCCGTCGTCGGTGCCTATGCGGCGGCAACGGCGTTGATTACGAATATGGTCTCCGCGGCCTGCCTGTTGGTGGTGACGCCTGTCTATCCATGGCTGCTTCGGGAAAAGGAAACTCGCCCGGAGCATGAATACAGACGCTTGCACGCACAGACTGGGCTACTGATGTTGTCAGGCGTTTTTGCGATCGGCACAGTGATGTATTGCGCACGTGTCGCGCTGCTGCCGGTGCTACTCGGAGTAGCGATCGGAAATGCTGCCGAGCCCTATGTGTTGCCTCTCCTTCTTATCGCAATCGTTGGGGCATTCCGGGCACACTTTTTTGATCAGGCATATCACCTGTTTTCGCGGACGCGCATGTTGATGGCAATTAATATCGCCACGCTTGTTGTCGCCGTGGTCGCGCTCTACACAGGCGCGAGGCTGGGTGGCGTTGAGGGATTGCTCTGCGGATTGTTTGTGGCGAACGCCTTGTCTCTGCTTGCGAGTGCAATTTTTGCGCGCTCGTTCGTCAACTTGAGACACCTGTCGGGCGGTGTCGGGGCGCTCGCTGCTGTATCTGTCGTCTCCGGTTTGGCCGGCGAATTGCTGACCCGCTTCGGAACGCATATTGCAGCCGATCCCAAGTTCGCGGCGATCGTATCAGCGACAGGAGCTGTCCTGGTGTTTGTGACCGGAATGTACTTGGCGAACGTCGGCGCGATCCGTTCATCTGGATGGAGGCGGACTTGAAAGGCCAGTACGACGTGTTGTTTCATATACCCTCGTTGAAGGGCGGAGGGGCGGAACGTGTGGCCGTCGAGGTGGCGCGCTTCTTCGTTGAGCAAAAAAAATCGGTCGGTTTCTTCGTGCATGACGATGGGATCGCATACGACCTGCCGGCAGGTGTTGAAGTCATTGTAGCTCGACACCACGGGCATTTTCGACGTGTCGCTGAGTTCAGGTCGTTGCTGAAGAACGCCGAAGTTCACGCGGTCATCTCGCTTCTACCGTATGCGAACCTGATATCGCTGCTCGCGAATGTGGGGCGGACGGGTTGCGTCCGACTGCTTGTTAGCGAGCATCAGTCATATGAGAATTTCCGCCCAGTCGGGATTAAGGAGCGAATCAAGTTTGGTTTGCTGACGCGGTTGTATGCGCGCAGCGATGTGATCGTCGCAGTATCGAGCGGAATCGCAAATGATTTGCGCCGGCGACTGGGTAGCGTCGGCGCCGGAAAAGTCGTTGTCATTCACAACCCTTGCTATATCCAGGACGCTGTCGGGATGCTTAGGCGTTGCTCGACATCGTCTCTTACGGTGCTGGCCGTTGGACGACTGGTTCACGAGAAGGGATTTGACGTGCTGATCGACGCATTCGCCGCAGTCAGTCTGAAACTGCCGCGCGCGCGACTGGTGATCGTCGGGGAAGGTCCAGGGCGGAATGAATTGGAAGCACAGATTGCGCGGCTCGGCCTGACGGACAAAGTGACCTTGCCGGGGTTCACGCGAGCCATTGCAGACGAGTATCGTCGTGCCGACCTTTTTGTTCTGACTTCGCGCGCGGAGGGGTTTGGAAATGTGTTGGTCGAGGCCATGTCTTTTGGGCTGAAGATTGTGTCAACCGACTGCCCAGGGCCGGCAGAGATTCTCGCCAACGGAACATATGGGACGCTCGTTCCGGTTGAGGATGTGAATGCGATAGCGGAAGCGATGACAAATGCTCTGGAGGCGGCGAGCGATCCCGGCAGGCAAGTTGGGCGAGCGCAGGACTTCTCACTTGACTTGATCGGTGCCCAATACGCGAAGGTGATGGGGCTTGCGTGATGACGATTGAACGGTCCGCGTTGGCTACACGTTTCGCCGTGCTCGCAGTAATGTGCGCCCTTTTTTTGAGTGGTTCTACGCTAAATAGTTTGGGCCTGAACTACTCGACTGATTCGTCGGGAGGCGGCCTAAAACTTCACCCTTATACGATTCTCACGACTATTGCGTTGGTTTTGCTGGCATGTGGGTCGCGATCATTCAAGGGTTGCTGGGCCGTCAGGCAGTTTCGTACGGCAATAGTGGGAGCCGCGGTCACGTTTCTCATTCTGATGCTGAAGGCGGCGACAGGCAGCGGGCAGGCATTGGGATTCGCCGTTGACACGATTTTTGCGGCATTTCTCGTGACGGCCATTTTCCCTTTTTTGCAGGCCGGTATTACTAGGCAGTTGTCCATAGCCTGCATGCTATTTCTGCTTACCGAATGTCTTTTGGCCCTGATCGAAGTTATAGCGCACGTCAACCTTATACCGATCGATACCTGGTATGGACAGTACTTTCGCGCGACCGCCCTACACGGACATCCGTTGAATAACGCGCTTATTCTGGTAACAGTGGCGACCGCTACGCAGGCATGTGTGCGGCGGTGGGTGTCCGTTTCGATTTTCTTTCTGACGGTCTGTGCGCTCGTGGCGTTTGGCGGTCGCGGCGCGCTGGCAGCGTATCTGCTTGTCAATACCATTACCTTCGTCCGTTTTGGATTGAGGTCAGCGCAGCGAGTCATCGTACTGATAGCGGGGGGCGCACTGTGCATCGTTAGTCTGGCTTGGCTGCTCTTCTCTGGAGTGGTGGGAGACCGGATTATGCAGGTTGGTGCTTATGACGATAGCTCTCAGGTGCGCGTACAGTCGATCGATGTCCTGAATCACCTGGACTGGTCGCGGCTTCTGGCTGGCATTGATCCAAACGAAATTTCCCGTTTGATGGAACAGGAAAAAGTGGGAGTGGTCGAGAATTTCGCCGTGGACTACGTTCTCATGTTTGGTGGAATTATGGCCGCAGTCATGTTCTATTTCGTGTATCGAACATGTAAAGCGTTCTTTTCGGAAGTCTCCTCCGCGGGTCGGCGCCACCTGCTGGCCGTTCTATTTGTGTTTACGTGCACAGCACTGACGAACAACTCGTTGGCGACCAAGACTTCGGCTCTGTATCTTCTGATGGTCGGACTGTGGTGTGTCCGGGGCCAATTCCTCTTGCCTCGACATCCTGATGAGCGGCCCGCATATCAGTCGATAAAGCACCCTACCAGAGTGTAATTCTTCTGTTTTCAATCGCAGGCCTTGATGGGGCGATGCTCATTATGACGCCCCCATCCTGAGTAAACGGTGAAGTTCCAAATGAAAGATTTGTCGAATCGAAGTACGCAACGCTCGATCATACAGCTTGGCCCAAGCATGTCTGCCCAAGGCGGAATTGCATCGGTTCTCGCGAGCTATGCATCGTATCAACGTGGATTTGAACAACTGGGATACCGTTTGATTTTCATCGCTAGCTGCGCGGACGCTGGTCGCAGTGGAATTCTGACCTTTATCGCGGCGTGGTGTAGGCTGATCTTGCTGTCGTTACGTGGCAGAGTAAATCTTGTTCATATCCACTCTGCAACGAGAGGGTCGTTGTTGAGGAAAGCGATTTTTGCACTTACGTGCATCGTGCTGAGAAAAAAATATGTAATGCATATTCACAACGGCGCTTTCGCAGCGTATTACAAAGGGTTACCTTGGCCTGCCCGCGTCATTGTCCGCTTGGTGCTGAGAGATGCCACGTCAGTCATTTGTCTGTCGACGCACGCACGAGAGCAGTTCATTGCAATGAAGCTGGCGATGGCAGACAAATGCCAACTTGTCTACAACGGCATCGATGATCCACTGGTCGAAAGCTCGAATCTCCCAGCATCGTCGCCCGCAATCACGATAACTTTCCTCGGAAAACTGTGCGAGGCTAAAGGGATTTTCACGCTGCTGGAGGCACTAGCGTTGCTGCCACCGACCACTCCGGCATATAAGCTGGTCGTGGGCGGTTCCGGAGATGAGGGAGTCTTCCGCGATTGGGTGGGTCGATCTGGGCTCAACGAACGTGTGACTTATCTAGGATGGGTTGACGGCGACGAGAAGAGTCGTTTGTTGAGAAATACAGGCATATTTGTGCTTCCCTCAAGGAGCGAGGGATTCTCCGTTGCGATTCTCGAAGCCATGGCGTTCGGTATCGCTGTGGTGTCCTGCCGGATTCCAGGTGTGATCGATGCGGTTAGACAAGGACAAGAAGGGTTGCTTGTCGAGCCAGGTGAAGTCGAATGTTTGCGCGACGCTATTTCGTATCTTCTGAGCGATGGCGCCATGCGTCAGCGCCTTGGTGCATCGGCAAGACGGCGTTTCCTTGGCCAATTCACAATTCAACGTATGGCAAGCCGTCTGGATTCGGTCTACGAGAAAGCGATGCAATGACCATGCGGGCCAGCACCACCCGTGCGAAGAATTGTTGTGCGATAAAAGCGTTTGTCTGTCGATCGTCTTTACGTTCTGTGGCGATTAAATGAATGACTTTTGATTCCATTAGAAAGGTATTGAATCCCGAGCCGACAGGGGCGTCTACAACGAGCCTAAGCGGCGCTGTTCCATGCATGCGCTCAACTGAGTCGCACGGACGAAAAGGATTGGGAACTCGTTATGAAACGTATTGAGCTATTTTCTTGCCCCATGGATGTGGGCACGATGGATGAGGCGGTCGAATTGATCTGCTCCCGGCTCGAGCGAGGACAGTTCACTCAACATGTCGTCGTCAATGTGGCAAAACTTGTCCACATGCAGAGGGATGCTGAACTGGCCGCCTCTGTTCGCGCATGCGACCTCATTAATATTGATGGAATGGGCGTCGTTTGGGGGGCACGATTGTTAGGAGTTCCTGTACCGGAACGTGTAGCGGGAGTCGATCTATTCGAACGGTTGCTGGAAATGGCGGCACGAAAGGATCTATCGGTGTTTCTGCTCGGCGCGACCGAAGCGGTGGTGGCACGGACTGCGGTTGTCGTGTCGGAGCGGTATCCCGGACTGCGGATCGCCGGTTATCACCACGGCTACTTCTGGGACGATGAAAAACGTGTAGTTGAGATGATCCGTCAATCAGGGGCAAGGTTGCTCTTCGTCGCAATCACATCGCCGAAGAAGGAGAATTTTATAGATCGATGGAAGGGCTATCTGGGTGTCGATTTCGTCATGGGCGTGGGTGGAACGTTCGACGTCGTGGCTGGAAGGGTGCGCCGTGCGCCACGCTGGATGCAATGCAGCGGGCTCGAATGGGCCTTTCGCGTTGCGCAGGAACCGCGACGGATGTGGAAGCGCTACTTTGTAACGAACGCGCTCTTCACGTTGATGTTGCTAAAGACGAGGCTGGCTTTGGTTCTCAATCGCACGGCCGGAGGACACGTTAAATAGCATTGCATAGCCCAACGCGAGGCTCGCCCCTCGACGAAGCTTTTCACGTACCAAGGAGTCTAATGAAACGTCTGAAGCCATTTCTGTGGGCCTCTGTCTTTGCTTGTAGCGGGCCGACGCATGCTCAGGAATTCTCGATGCGATGGACGGATCCGTCGACTTCAGCATTAGCCAGCACGTTTACGACGATCAATCGTTGGAACTGGCAAGACGGGTTCGATTCGTTATACGGCATTCAAAGCCCATCTGCGGATAACGTGACGATCGTTGACGATCCTGTCGTGCAAGGACGGAAGGCTGTTAAGGTGTACATTCGCAGTGACCAGAATTACTCGCAAGTGGCAAATGGTTCGCCCCGAGCTGAAATGGTATTCAAGGGTGACTTGAAGTTTGTCCAAGGAAAGGACTATCTGGTGCAGTGGAGTACCTACATACCGCCGAGCTATTTGTTCGATCCTAACCTTCTAATGGTGATCACACAGATTCACCAGGGGCCTTCGGCCGGGTCTCCAGCAATGGAACTGGACCTGAATGGCAGCACGTATGTTGTTTCAGTGCGCGGTGGGAGTCACGGGGCTTATAGTAAGCAAATCTGCTGTGCAACGCAGGATCGTGGGAAATGGGTCAACTGGGCTCTGCGTTATGTTCCCGATTCAAACGGCGCCCATGCCTCAACGCAGTTGTGGAAGGACGGCGTTGCTGTCTTTGCGACCCAAGGCGTACCGAACGCATATACGGGCGATAACGACGCCTATCTGAAGATGGGAATTTATTTGCTGTCACCGTTCCAGAGCCTCGATGAACTCACTTTGCTATTCGGGCCGGTAACAATTGGTCAGCAGTAATGTTGTGACAATCGACGTTCGCGTGTTCGTGTGAAGTGAAGGAGCGAGGGATGCGAAAGCCTGGCGCCGTGCCTGGAATACCCTCACCCCCTCCTCACCATCAAAAAACCCACCCCAATCGCTGCCAGAAAACCCCCACAACACCGATTAAACCATCGCCGCACCGTCGCACGGACCAACCATTTCCCGAGATACATCCCCGCCCACGAATACAATGCGATAGCAAACCATTCCAGCACCAGAAAACTGATGCCCAGCACCGCGAACTGCGGCAGCATGGGCTTGGCGATATCGACGAACTGCGGCAAAAACGCGGTGAACACCAAAATGGCTTTCGGGTTCCCGGCGGCCACGAGGAACTCCCGGCGCGCGACCCGTGCAAGCGAGGCATCGTCCTGTTGCGTCGTGTCGATGGTCGGCGCGTCGCTGCGCCACAGCTGGATGGCGAGCCAGATCAGATAAGCAGCGCCGGCCAGTTTGATGGCCAGAAAGAACCACTCCGAAGCGTGCAACACAACCGCAAGCCCCGTTGCGGCAAGCACGAGCATCAAGGCGAAAGCGACGAGGCGGCCCGTGCCGCCGACGAACGCGGTCATGAAGCCATGACGCGCCGCCACATTGATCGACAACAGATTATTGGGGCCGGGCGCCAGATTGATCGCGAAACAGGCGGGTAGAAAAAACAGCCAGGCGGTAATGGACATGACGGCTCGCACGGTGAACGGACGTTGGGGATCCATCGCACGGCGCAACGGCAGCCCGCGCGATACCCTCTGGCCTATTGTAGCGAAACCGGTTCTAACTCACGCTGCCGGCGCCCTCAATTCACCGCTTTGACAAACCCCGGATCGCCGATCAACGCGTCGACGTTCAGCCTGACCGTGTCTTCGATGGCGATGGTGTTGCTGGTGAACTTGGGCGATTTTTGCTTGACCGTCTTGGTGGTGGAAAACACCACCTTCTGAGTCGTGGCATCGGTCACCACATAGCGCATCTTGAGCGTCCAGAACGCCGGCGACCGCGTGTCGTCCACTGAGAATTTCTCGATGCTGCCGCTGAGAACCCGTTTGCCTGCGTCGAGATGAAAACCGGCGATTTTCAGGCGGTTCACAATGCCGTCGCGCACGGTTTCATTGATATCGTCTTTGAGCACGATGCCCGTCATTGCCGTGTTTTCGATGCGGTTCGGCGAGACCTCTCCATTGCGGGCCGGCATATAGGGGAAGTCACGGGCAGGGGCGACGCTAAGCCAGCCGGTTGGATGCGCCGCCGCGCGCGGCGTGCTATTCAGGCCAAACCACGACCAGGAGCAGGCGGACAGCATCAACGGCAGCGCGATCGTGCCGCAACCCTTGAGCACGGTTGTCGTCAAGGGGGAGTGCGTGTGACTGAGCGATGGCGGCGCAGACGCGCTCCGGCGCGGCGACTCAGGCGCTGTGCTGGAAAAAGCGGCGGTCGAAGTCAGAGGAGTTACCCTTTTAAATTGAGTCATTCCGGGGAATAAACGACATGGTAACAGCGGCCCGGCTCCGTACATCTCTTAATGACATCGTGACCCGGATTCACGCTGGTTTCAAGCGGACGTGCTCATCATAACCAGCAGGCGCTGCGATAAACACCGTGTCAATAGAGGATCACTGTTACGCGCGCGTCCTGGGACCGGTCAGATCGATGCGGTAATCGTTATCTCACGACAATAACAGTCGCGTGTGACAACCCTTCGCGTCAGTCACGCACATGGCATGCTCGCAATCGCTGATGGCGACGCTTGAGCGTGCAATAGCGCAGAGATTGCGGCGCGCACGCCCATTGTCGATTTGCGGTTCGGTTGGTGCGTGCCCGTACTTAACGCGAGGTTTCAATATTACTAAGTATGGCAAAACAAATGGGTGGAAGCGTCGATTGCTATCAGATCAACCCGTTCGCATTTCAGCCAGGCAAAGTCTTGGGACTTGATGATGCTATTTTCTATGTCGACTTCTCGTGAACTCGCACGCAACAGAGGGCGTGTCACGCCGAGCCGTCAGAAGAACCCGGCTTTCCCCTGCGTCATATCCACCAACGCTCGCTGAGCGTCATCCACCGCGGTGATGGGCAGACGGATCGTCATCTTCACGAGCATCGCGTAAGCGCTGTCCACAAGCGTATAGCCTTCGGCATCGATCCATCGGCGCACTTTCGCCTCGTCGGCGTAGCTGACTTCGACGGTCAGCGAAACCTGCGCGATCCGCTCAACGCGCGGTGCATCCAGTAAAGCCGAAGCAATCGCATCGGTGTACGCGCGCACGAGCCCGCCGGCGCCGAGTTTCACGCCGCCGTAGTAGCGCACGACGGCGGCCAGCACGCCGTCCAGATCGTGATGCCGCAAGACTTCCAGAATCGGCCGGCCGGCGGTGCCGGAGGGCTCGCCGTCGTCGGACATGCCGGACTGGCCGCCTGCCAGCAACGCCCAGCAGACGTGCGTCGCGGCGGGATGCTCGTCGCGCAGACGCCGCAACTCGGCCATCGCGGCGTCGCGGTCGGCGACCGGTATCGCATACGCAATAAATCGACTCTTGCGAATCTCGAGTTCCGCGCTCAGCGCCGCGGGCAAGGTATAAGTGGGCAAGGCAAAGACTTCGGTGGATGAAAAAATGCGGGCCGCACGCGGCGCCGTGTCCGCCATGGTAACGGATCGGCCGCTGCGAACGGATTCGGCCTGCCACGCATTCGCGCGTAGAGCACGGTCATTGTCGCCGTGGTCTGCCGCCTCCGCGCCGCGCGTCAATCGATTTGCACTCATTCGTCTACAATCTTTCGCTGAACGCCACGCGCTCGTCCGCGACAATCAGCGCGTCATCAAGGAGACAGCATGCTTGACCTATCCACGTTGGGGGCTTTCGTTGCCGTCGTACTCGGGCTCTTTCTGATTCCGGGTCCTGCCGTGCTGCTGGTTTTGACGCGCACCGTGCATGGCGGTCGCAAGGCCGGCATTCTCACCGGCCTCGGTATCGCGGTGGGTGATTTCATTCATGCGCTGGGTGCATCGGTCGGCCTCTCGGCGCTGCTGATGACTTCCGCGCTCGCCTTCAACGCGGTGAAGTTCGTCGGCGCGGCCTACCTCGTCTATCTGGGCATTCGTGCATTGCGCGAGAAGCAGGCGAGTGCGCATATGCCGGCGGTGGCGCCGGTGTCGGCCTCGAAGGCGTTCTTTCAGGCCATTCCCGCCGAAGTGCTGAATCCCAAAACGGCGCTATTTTTTCTCGCGTTCCTGCCGCAGTTCGTTCATCCCGAACACGGCTCCACGTTTCTGCAATTCACCGCGCTCGGGCTAATCTTTGTCGGCATGAGTGCGCTTTATACGACGCTGATCGTATTGACCATTCGTCCGCTGGGCAAACTCGTCAGGCGCCTGACCTGGTTGACGCGCTGGCAGAACAAGATCATCGGCGCGCTGTTCATTTCGCTTGGCCTGCGCGTGGCGACACAAACGCGTTGAACGATGCGCGCGCTTGTTTCGCGCCGTCACGACAGGAGAGTGGGCACCGCGCTCTGACTAGATGTTGCGGCGCTGTCGCCTGAGACGGCCTTCGCGCGCGTATTCCATCTGACCTTCGGTACGAACCGCAACTCTTTCCTGCGCGGCGCGGCTCATCTGCCGCGTGTCGTCGATATCGCCCACACGCAGCACTTCCTGAGCGATCCTGATGCGCAGAGTCATCAACGGTTCGCCGCGTTCTACCAGCGCGCGGTCCGCTGCGCGAGCTTGCTGGACGCCGCAGTCGATCAGGTTGCGCAGCTCCAGCAGCGTAAGCCGCTGCCGCTGGATTTCGAGGATGAGCCGCTGAACGGCCTCTTCGTCGCGCGTGCGCCACCAGGCGCGCAGTTCGGCGAGCGTGGGCGGATCGAAGGGTGGAAGACGCATTGCTTAGACGAAAAAGTACTGTATATATGTACAGTATATCCCGTCTTTTTACGAACGCACGTAGAGCGCGTTCGCAGGTTCACTTCCTTCGCGCGAGGCGGCTCACGTGTTCAACACAGCGCGAGCATGATGGACGTGGAGACCACGATGATGAAAAGACACGTGGCAGTAAGAATGTCGTAGGGATAGCGCATGGTGTATGACCATCTGACGTGGCGGGTTGTAGGGCCATCATAGGGATAAGCGCGCCGGGCGACTGTTAAGCTTTGCAAGACGTGGGGCGCGGGTGGGCACCATGCGTCTGCATACGATCGGAGAGGTAAACATGAGCGATGTCGCATCTCGCGCGATCACGCGCGCACCGGAAATCGAGTTCTGGTTCGACTTCGGCAGTAACTACAGCTACCTCAGCGTGATGCGCATCGAGGCTCTGGCCGCGGCAAGGGGCTTGCGAATCGGCTGGCGCCCATTCTTGCTGGGGCCTGTTTTCCGCGACCTCGGTTTCGACAATTCACCGTTCGTGCTGCAGAAGGAGAAGGGCGCGTACGTATGGAAGGACATGGAACGGCAATGCCGCAAATATGGCATCCCGCTGAAGCGTCCCAGCACGTTCCCACGTACGGCGCTCCTCGCCATGCGCGTGGCGCTGCTCGGCGCGGAGCGCGAATGGATCGCGGCGTACTGTCGCCAGATCATGCAACTGAACTTCGCGCATGACCGCGACATCGGCTCGATGGAGGTGGTGAGCGAGGCGCTCGAGGAACTGGGATTGCCGGCCCGGCAGATCATCACCGAAGCGCAAAGCGACGCGAACAAACTGCGCCTGCGTGAGCAGACCTCGGCGGCCGCGGCGCGCGGCATTTTCGGCGCCCCGACGTTTTTTGTCGGCGATGAAATGTTCTGGGGCAACGACCGGCTGGATGATGCATTGGAGTACTGCGAGTCGATTGCCGCGCGTGGCTAGCGCAATGCATGCGCGACGTGCGAGCGACGCTGACGCGTGCTATTCGTCACCGTGCTGGCAGAAGCGCCGGCCCGGAACGTGCGAGACGACAGCTTGAGCAATTTCAAGCGGAGTGCTCTCGGCGGGCACCACCCGGCGACATGATTCGGGCGTGTGCTTCATGGTCCATTCGACGAGCCGGTAAGAACGTCCCCAAGGATGCTGCAGCGGGTCCGAGACCTTGCACGAATGAATCTGGTGGACCCATTCGTTGCCGGGCATGGCGCGCAGATGCTCGAATACCGTGTTTTCATCCATGGTTTGACTCCTTCTTCGCGGGCCTGCAGCCCGTCTTATCGCGCGTCGTCGACACCCTTGAGAAAAAGCGCCGCCGATGTTCTGGCGGCTTCAACAGGGGATGTTGTGCCTCATGGTTACAGCAAAGAATTAAGCGAGACTTAAGATCGCGAAAAAGCGTAGTCGGCGCGTACCCTCAAGACCTCGTGAAATCGGCCGTTATTAGAGCGGTTGGGGCTGCCGACCCCGCTTCGCCTTCGGGCTCGCACCTCATAACGTGACGAATCTCGCCCAAACGCCGCTTTCCGAGCGCCTTCGCTCGCTCGTCGATACCGTGCAGCACAATGAGCGCACGCTGCACCGCTTCCAGACCGTGGAGTTGCGTTTGATCGGGGCGCAAGACTTCCCGTCCTTTGTCGATACGCTAATCAGTCATTTGCCGCGGGAGTTCTCGCTGACGGGCGTGACGCTCTGGCTCGACGACCGCGCGCCGATGCTGCGCGAACTGCTCGAACCGGCCGCCTTGCAGGCGCTCGACCAGCCCAACCTGCGAACGTCGCGCGAGGGCGGTCTTGCCGCTCGAGGTCTATGCGACGATGGCCGGCCGTGGCTCGGCACGTTGCGCGAACTGGACGACACGGTGCGGCGCGCTTTCTTCGGCGACGCCGAAGCGCCGGCCAGTGCGATCCTGCTGCCGCTTGCCGCGGGCGACACCGTCAGCGGCTATCTCTGGCTCGGCAGCGACGATCCTGCGCGTTTCGGTCAAGGCATGGCCACCGACATTCTGGAGCGCTTCGCGAGCATCGTGACGGCGAGCCTCGACAATGTCGCGCATCGCGAGCGGCTCAAGCAACTGGGCATGACCGATTCGTTGACGGGCCTCGCCAATCGCCGCTACTTCGACGAGCGGCTGCGTGAGGAAGTCATGCGCGCCGTTCGCTATCGGATGCCGGTGGCGTGTCTTTTCATCGATATCGACAGCTTCAAGCGGATCAACGATACCTACGGTCATCAGACCGGTGACCGCGCGCTGGCGGCGGTGGCGGCTTGTGTGCGGCAGCAGGTGCGCCTCGGCGATACCGTGGCACGATATGGCGGTGAAGAATTTGCCGCCCTGTTGCAAGGTGACCGCGCCGATGCGCTCATCGTTGCCGAGCGTGTACGGCTGGCGGTCGAGAGGCTGGCTTTGCAGGACGATAACGGCGAACGCATTGCCTTGACGGTGTCGATCGGCGTGGCGGCGCGGATGGTCAGCGGTACGCAGGCCGAGGCGGCCACGTTAGGCAGCGTGATCATTGAGGAAGCGGATCGCGCGATGTACCAGGCCAAGCGCAACGGCCGTAATCGCATCGAAGCGCTGGTGAATGCGGATGGAGATTGCGCGGCTGATTAGTTGGCGCATCCGGCGGCGATTGTGCGGCTGATTCGCCGGCGCATTCTGCAGAGATTGCGCGCCGCTTCGGCCCATCATTGCTTATGCCTGATCGCGCCGCAGGGCTTGCCGTCCGTGCGAAGGGACGGGGCGCGATGCGAGCTTCGCGCGAGGACTGCGTTTCCTGGGCCCCTGCCGCGCTACGAGCGGATCACGCCGTTGACCTCACCGCTCAACTCACGCCGCTCAATTCATACGGTCTTCCTCAGGCCATTCAGCTAACACCGCTCAATTCACCCCGTCTACCTCACGCCATTCAGCTAACGCCACTCAATTCATACGGTCTACCTCAGGCCATTCAGCTAACGCCGTTCACACCCACCGGCGCATCCGGCGGCACGCCGAGCAATTGCAACGCTCCGCCCGTCACGCCGCTGAACACCGGACCGGCCACCGTGCCGCCATAGAACGCCTTGCCCGCCGGGTCGTCGATCATGACCGCGACGATCAGCCGTGGATCGCTCATCGGCGCCATGCCGACGAACAGCGCGCGGTAGCGGTTTTTCGCGTAGCTCGCGCCGACCTGTTTGCGCGCCGTGCCGGTCTTGCCGCCGATCCGGTAGCCTTCCACCGTTGCCGCGCGGCCTGTGCCGCCCACGCCGGTCGCCATTTCCAGCATCGAGCGGATGGCGCGCGCGGTCGCCGGCGTCGTGACCGTGTGACCTTTTTTGTCCGTGGACTGCGCGGCGCCGGCTTCCGCTCCCGCCCCCGCTCCGTTGCGCAACAGACTCACGTGATGCATCGTGCCGTCGCCCGCATAGGCCGTGTAGACCTGCGCGATCTGCAGCAGCGAGGTGGAGAGTCCATAGCCATACGCCATGGTCGCCTGTTCGATCGGACGCCAGCGTTTATACGGACGCACCTTGCCCGACGCCACGCCCGGAAAGGTCAGCTCAGGGCGCAGGCCGAGCCCGTATTCCTGATACTTGGTCCAGATCGTCTCGGCCGGCAGATTCAGCGCGAGCTTGGCGAGCGCGATGTTGCTCGACTTCTGCACCGCTTCGGCGACCGTCATCGCGCCGTGATTCGAGGTGTCGTGGATCACGGCCGGCCCGATCTTGTACCAGCCCGGCGCGGTATCGATGATGCTCTGCGGCCGCACCTTGCCCGCGTCGATCGACAGCGCGACGACCACCGGCTTGATCGTCGAGCCGGGCTCGAAGGTGTCGACCACCGCGCGATTGCGCAATTGACGGCCAGTCAGGCGGGCGCGGTCGTTCGGATCGAAGCTCGGATAATTGGCGAGCGCCAGAATTTCGCCATTGCGCGCATCGAGCACCACCACGCTGCCCGCCTCCGCGTGATGTTTGGCAATGGCTTCCTTCAACTGCGCGTAAGCGAGCTGCTGAATCCGCCGGTCGATCGTGAGGTGGATGGTGTCGCCGTTCTGCGCGGGCACGAGCGGCCGGGTCTCGGACACCACGCGGCCCAGACGGTCGCGGATCACTTCACGCTGGCCGGGCACGCCGAGCAGCTGCTCGTTGGCGGCGAGCTCGACGCCTTCCTGGCCGTTGTCCTCGACATCCGTGAAACCGACTACGTGCGCCGCCGATTCGCCTTCGGGGTAGAACCGCTTCGAATCCGCGATCTGCGTGATGCCGGCAAGGCCCAGTTTGGACAGATGTCCGGCGGTCTCGGCATCCACCTGCCGCTTGAGCAGAACGAAGGTCTTGTCGCCGTTCAGACGCCTGCGCAGCTCCGCGAGTGGCAGATCGAGCAGCTTGGAGAGCGGCGCGACCGCTGCTTCGTCGATCAGTTTGGGCGAGGCCCAGATTTCATAGGTCGCGAGGCTGACGGCGAGCATCGAGCCGTTGCGATCGACGATCCGCCCGCGTGTCGCGTCGAGTTCGAGGGTACGCTGGTAGCGTTTCTGGCCCTGATCGACGTAGAACTCCTGGTTCACCACCTGCACCCAGAACGCGCGCCCCGCCAGCGAGGCAAACGCGCCGAACACCAGCAGGACGATGAATTTCGAACGCCACATGGGCAGGCGCGCGGCCAGCAACTGGTTCTTCGCGACGGGCGCGTAGGGATCGTGAGACTGGGATTTCTTCTTGTGGATCATTGGGTGCGGATATCGAACAGCTCGATTAACTTGTGCCGCGTGGATCAGCGGCAATGAATACTTTGGGTGGCTGGCGCAATCGCCCCGGCAACCGATGTCGCTCCAATTGTAATAAGAACGTAATCTGTATGCGAGGTTCATGCAAGCTGATATTCGTTGGGTACGATGTCGCGGAGGGCGCCGCCGCCGAGGGCCGCGTGCCGAGTGCCGCAAACGGGCAGGGGCAGGGGCATAAAAAAAGCCGCGCGGACTTGAAAATCCGCGCGGCTGTTTCGTTCGATTAATGCGTCGACTCCGACGCGGCGTGTTAAAGAGGCGCTCCCTGCCTGTTGAGCGCCTTCTTTTTTATGTGCCTGCTTGTGTCGTTCCCGGGTGGTCCGACAATGCTCAGGCCGGCAGCGAGAAGCTCGAAATCGCTTCGCGCAGCACCCCCACCTGGTCCTTAAGCGAATGCGCGGCAGCCGCGGCCTGTTCGACCAGCGCCGCATTCTGTTGCGTGACCTGGTCCATTTCGCCCACTGCACGATTGACCTGCTCGATGCCCGCGCTCTGTTCGCGCGAGGCGTTGCTGATCTCTTCGAGAATCTCGTTCACGCGACGCACCGACTGCACGATCTCGCCCATCGTCGAACCGGCGTTGGCGACCAGTGATGCGCCGGCTTCGACCGTATCGGTCGAGGTCTCGATCAAGGCCTTGATTTCCTTTGCCGCCGTGGCCGAGCGTTGCGCGAGGCTGCGCACTTCGGCTGCGACCACCGCGAAGCCGCGTCCCTGTTCGCCCGCACGAGCCGCTTCCACGGCCGCGTTGAGCGCAAGAATGTTGGTCTGGAAAGCGATGCCGTCGATCACGCCGATAATGTCGCCGATCTGCCGCGAGCTGGTGGTGATTTCGCCCATTGTGCGCACCACGTCGTCGACCACGCGGCTGCCGCGCGTGGCGACGTCCGCGGCCTGGCCGGCGAGGTGCGCGGCCTGCTGCGCGCTGTCCGCGTTCTGCTTCACGTTGACCGTCATCTGGTCCATGCTCGACGCGGTTTCGACGAGCGCGGCGGCCTGTTCTTCGGTGCGCTGCGAGAGATCCGTGTTGCCGGCGGCAATTTCGGTCGCGCCGATATTGATGTTTTCCGTGCCGAGGCGCACGCGCGACACGGTCTCGACGAGACCGGCCTGCATCGTCTGGAGCGCGTGCAGCAGGCTGCCGGCGCTGTCCGGCTGGACCGGCACGCGCGTGGCGAGGTTGCCGCGCGCCATCAGTTGCGCGTGCTCCACGGCGGCTTCGAGATCGCCGCCGAGCGAGCGGCGAATGCTGCGCAGCACCAGCAGCATGACAGCGGTGGCGATCGCGCCGAGCGTGACGGTGATCACGAGCCAGCGCAGCAGATTGGCATAGAACGCGCTCTGTACGTCGTCCATATACATGCCGGTGACGATATACCAGTCCCACGGGACGAAGTGCAGCGAGTAGCTGGTTTTGGCCACCGGCTTATCGTTGCCCGGCTTGGCCCACAGATAGTCGACGAAGCCGCCGCCCTCGCGATTGCCCGCGGTGACGATATCGGTAAACAGATGGTTGCCCGCCGGATCGACGAACTGCCCGAGGTTCTTGCCGACCATTTCCGGCTTGAACGGGTGCATCAGCATGACCGGCTGCGAATCGTTGACGGAGATGTAGCCGTCCTTGCCGTAGCGCATGGCCGCCAGTGTGGCGAGCGCCTGCTTTCTGGCTTCGTCTTCGCTGAGGGTGTGCTGTTGTGCGAGTGTGTAGTAGCGGCCGACGATATGGTTGGCCTGGTCGATCAGCGCTTGCAACTGATCGCGGCGGTCCGAAATCATCGAGGCGCGGTTTTGCCATGCGCCGAAGCCGCCGATCAGGATCAGGCCGATCCAGAGGACGGCGATCATCGACGCCAGTTTCTTGTTCAAAGTCATAGCGGTTTTTGCTTTCGCACAGTGGTCGGTCAGGTTGGGGTTCGCTAGCGGCGAGTGGCTTGTCGCTGACTGTGTTTACGGCGCGGCGGCAGCGACTGCGCAGGGCAGGGGAAACCCGCTGTCAGGCATCCTTATTTGTCTGACTAAAAAGAGTCTTTACAGGCTGGATGGCATTTTTATGCAGCGATTCGCAGTGGCCCGTTTATTTTACTGATTCAATCGGGCTTTCCCTGTATTGCCAAATAAAAATGCGGATTTTATTGAGTCGATATTAATAGTTAAGGCGTTCGGTAAATAAATGCGGAATATCGGAAGTCTCAAGATCGCCACAATGGGTTATCGACAAAAACGACCCGGCGCATTGCCTGTCTGCTTCCTGGCAAGCGGTTGCGTCATGATTCCACAAAACGCCAATAAAATCCAAGCCAACGGCGTATTACCTCGGTTGCAAAAAACGACACATTTTTCCACTTATCCGCAAATGGAGAAAACCGCAGTCGTGGAAAAGACGAATAAATAAAAATTCCGCTATAGTCGCCATTTTCCAGTCGCCAGTCGGGCAAAAGAAGAGCACCAATAAGCCCGCCACCAGGAGTACAAAAAAATGAATGCCCGCGAACCTGCTTTCGTCTCCGCTTCCCGTAGTGCGCGCCTGCGCCAGATGCTCGTCAGCAACGAACTCGAATTCATGATGGAGGCCCATAACGGCCTGTCCGCGCGGATCGTCCGCGAAGCCGGTTTCAAGGCGATCTGGGGCTCGGGCCTCGCGATCTCCGCGCAATACGGCGTGCGCGACAACAACGAAGCAAGCTGGACGCAAGTCGTCGACACCCTCGAATTCATGGCCGACGCGAGCGACCTGCCGATCCTGCTCGACGGCGACACCGGCTACGGCAACTTCAACAACGTGCGCCGACTCGTGCGCAAGCTCGAACAGCGCGGCATTGCCGGCGTGTGTATCGAAGACAAGCAATTCCCCAAGACCAACAGCTTCATCAACGGCGAAGCGCAGCCGCTCGCCGATATGGACGAGTTCTGCGGCAAGATCAAAGCCGGTAAGGACTCGCAGTCCGATGAAAACTTTTCGATCGTCGCGCGTGTTGAGGCGTTGATCGCCGGCTGGGGTATGGACGAGGCGCTGCGCCGAGCGGAAGCCTACCGGCAGGCCGGCGCGGATGCGATCCTGATTCACAGCAAGCTCTCGCGTCCCGACGAAATTCTCGAATTCGCGCGCGAATGGGCCGGCCGCGGTCCGCTCGTGATCGTGCCGACCAAGTACTACAGCACGCCGACCGAAGTGTTCCGCGAAGCCGGCATCAGCACGGTGATCTGGGCGAACCATCTGATTCGCGCGGCGACCTCGGCCATGCAGGCGGTCGCCAAGGAAATTCACGCGAACGAAACGCTCGTCAACGTCGAAGACAGCATCGCCGCCGTCAACGAAATCTTCCGCCTGCAAGATGCCGACGAATACTCGGAAGCCGAAGACCGCTACCTGTCGAGCGGCCGCGCGGCCGGCTCCGCGGTCGTGCTCGCGGCAAGCCGCGGCAAGGGTCTCGAAGCCGTTACCGAAGACCGTCCGAAAGTCATGCTGCCGATCGCCGGCAAGCCGCTGCTGCGCTGGCTCGTCGATGCCTTCAAGAAGCAGGGTGTGAACGACATCACCGTGGTCGGCGGTTATCGCGCCGACGCGATCGACACAGCCGGTATCAAGCTCGTCGTGAATGAACAGCACGCGCAATCCGGCGAGCTCGCGTCGCTCGCCTGCGCGGTCGACAAACTCGCCGGCGACACGGTCGTCTCGTATGGCGATCTGCTGTTCCGCAGCTATATCCTGCGCGATCTGGTGGAGAGCGACGCGGCGTTCAGCGTGGTGGTCGATTCGTCGCTGACCGACGCGGAAAACGCCAGCGTGCGGGATTTCGCATGGTGCTCGGCGGCCGACGACCGCGGCCTGTTCGGCAACAAGGTCGTGCTGCGTCACGTGTCGAGCGGGCAGGACGCTGCTTCGTCGATCGCGTCGCAAACGCCGCATGGCCGCTGGGTCGGACTGCTGAACGTGCGCGGCGAAGGCCGTGAGCGCTTGCAGGCGGTCATGCGCCAGTTGCAGGCGCGACCGGATTTCGCGTCGCTCGATATGCCCGCGTTGCTGAACGCGCTGATCGAAGCGGGCGAATCGATCGAAGTGCAATACGTGCACGGCCACTGGCGCGGCGTGAACGATCTCGAGGACTTCCGTCGTGCGGGCGACTTCGCGCATGCACAAGCGCCGTTCGCGGCCGCGGTCGGTGACTCGGCGAACAGCGCGGCGCATAGTGCGGAAAATCATGCGGCAAGCAGCGCAGCAACGGGCGCAGCGAGGGGAGCGGCGCAATGATCGAGGCGGCACAGTTCGTCGAGGCGGCGCGCGAGCGCGGCTTCGACTGGTATGCGGGCGTACCGTGTTCGTATCTGACGCCGTTCATCAACTACGTGTTGCAGGACGAGTCGCTGCATTACGTATCGGTGGCCAACGAGGGCGACGCCGTCGCCCTGATCGCGGGTGTCACGCTCGGCGCGCGCAACGGCCGGCGCGGCATCACCATGATGCAGAACTCTGGACTCGGCAACGCCGTGAGCCCGTTGACGTCGCTCACGTGGACCTTCCGTCTGCCGCAATTGCTGATCGTTACGTGGCGCGGCCAGCCCGATGTCGCCGACGAACCGCAGCACGCGCTGATGGGTCCGATCACACCGGCCATGCTCGACACGATGGAGATTCCCTGGGAAACATTCCCGACCGAAGCCGACGCAATCGGCCCGGCTCTCGATCGCGCCATCGCGCATATGGATGAAACCGGCCGCCCGTATGCGTTGGTAATGCAAAAAGGCAGCGTGGCGCCGTACGAGTTGAAGGACAGCGGCGCGAGCGAGCGCCGCGTGCCCGTTGCGCCGCAGTCGCGGTTCGCGAATCTCGCGGCGAGTGACCTCGCTTCGCGTCACGATGCTTTGAAAAAGGTGATCGCGCACACGCCGCTCGAATCGACGGTGGTGCTCGCCTCGACCGGATTTTGCGGGCGCGAACTGTACGCGATCGACGACCGTCCGAACCAGTTGTACATGGTCGGCTCGATGGGTTGCGTGACGCCGTTCGCGCTGGGTCTCGCGCTCGCGCGTCCCGATCTGCATGTGGTCGCGCTCGACGGCGACGGCGCCGCGCTCATGCGCATGGGCGCGTTCGCGACCCTCGGCGCATACGGGCCGTCGAATCTCACGCACGTGCTGCTCGATAACGGCGCGCATGACTCCACGGGCGGTCAGGCGACGGTGTCGTCGCAGGTTTCGTTTGCGGGCGTCGCCGCGGCGTGCGGTTACGCATCGGCGCTCGAAAGCGACGACGCGGCCGTGATCGACGACCTGTTCGAAGCGGCGCCGCTCGACGGTCCGCGTTTCGTGCGTCTGGCCATTCGCCGCGGCACGCCCGACGGGCTGCCGCGTCCCACCATTACTCCGCCGGATGTGAAGACGCGTCTCATGCGCCACATCGGCGCCGCTTGAAGTCAAGGAGCGCCCATGCTGCTACTCAATCCCGGTCCGGTGACGCTCACCGAACGCGTTCGCAACAGCCTGTTGCAGACGGATCTGTGCCATCGCGAAAGCGAGTTTTTCGATTTGCAGGAAGAGGCCCGCACGCGTCTGGTCGATCTGTACGGCCTCGATGCCGGCGAATGGCAAGCGGTCCTGATGACTGGCTCAGGCACGGCGGCGGTCGAAAGCATGACCGCGGCGCTGGTGCCGCAGAACGGCAAGCTGCTCGTGGTGGAAAACGGCGTGTACGGCGAGCGTATTTCGCAGATCGCCACGCAGTACGGGATCGCGCATGAATCGCTGAAGCACGACTGGATGCAGGCGCCCGACCTCGCGAAGATCGCCGAACGCCTCGACGCGGACAAGGCGTTCACGCACGTCGCCGTGATCCATCACGAAACCACGACGGGCCGCCTGAACGATCTGGCCGCGCTCGGCGCGTTGTGCCGCGAACGGGGGCTGCGTTTACTGGTGGACGGCGTCAGCAGCTTCGGCGCGGAATCGATCGATTTCACCGACACGAGTCTCGACGCGGTGGCGGCCACGGCGAACAAGTGCCTGCATGGCGTGCCGGGCGCGTCGTTCGTGCTGGTGCGCCGCGCGGCGCTCGGAGAGGCGGCGAGCCGCACGTACTACCTCGATCTCGGACGTCTTGCGCGTTTGCAGGATCAGCGCAACACGCCGTTCACGCCTTCCGTGCATGCGTACTACGCGCTTGTCGAAGCGCTGCGCGAACTCGCCGACGAAGGCGGCTGGCGCGCACGTCATGCGCGCTACGCGGCGCTCGCCGAACAGGCGCGCGCGGGGCTTGCCGAGCGCGGCATCGGCAGCGTGTTGCCGCCGGAGCAATCGTCGGTGGTGCTGCGCGCGTACCGTCTGCCGGCCGGCGTCGCTTATCCGCAACTGCACGACGCGCTCAAGGCGCGCGGCTTCGTCATCTACGCGGGGCAGGGCGGTTTGTCGGCGGAGCTGTTCCGCATCTCGACGATGGGCAACATTCACGCCGCCGACATCGACCGTCTGTTGCAAGGCTTTAGCGAACTGACGCGTTGATTCGCGCTTCCGGTTGCTGGCCGCGCAACGCGGTCACACCGGATCTTTGTCCGGCGGCCCATCGGGCCGCTGCGGTTCTTCGGTATGGTGGCCGGGTGACGGCGGCACCAGCGGATCGGCTTCCGGGTCGCGGTTCGGATCGGCATTGGGATCGGGAATCGGGCTGGTATGCATGTCGTAGCTCATGACGGCACCTTTGGCTGGAGAAGAGGACGGTACGGGCGGCGAGGTCGAACCCACGCCGGCCGCTCTTTTCAAGCGTAGACGTTTCCGGCGCGCCGCGTCTCTTACTTTTTCACACGACGGCCCACGCTGAGCTGCCAGTAACGCTCGGTGGCGAAAATGTCGTCGTAATTGCCCGCGCCGAATGCGCGCAACTGGCTTTCGTAAGCGTTGACGGCTTCGCGTTTGAGTTGCGCGCGGCGTTGTGGATCGATCGTATAGCTGGCGCTCGGCTGGGCCGGTGTCGCGACAATGCCGCGCTGCGCAAGATCGGCGAGCCGCGCCTGCACCACGCCGGGCGTGCGGCGGTGAATCGCTTCCTCGTAGCCGAACCAGGTCAGATGCGACAGGCGCGGCAGGATTTCGCAGCAGGCCTCGAACACCCGCACGTGGTCGTCGTGATACAGGCCGAGCGGCATGAGCAGCGTATTCGCGGTCGTGCGGTAGATGGTTTCTTCGAGCGCCGCCGCCAGTTTGCCGATCGATGGCGAGTCCAAATACTGGCTGTCGCGAAACGGCATGCGCAGCGGAATCGCGTCGAGCACTTCGAGTGCGCGGTTGTCTTCCAGCGTGCGCTCGTGAATGGCCTGATGGGCGTCGTTGAAGCCCGACCGGGCGTCCCATTCGGTATGCATCGGCTGCTCGGGCGGCGCGGCGAACACTGTGCAGACCGCGGCGTCGGGATGCGCGGCGAGCAACGCGCCGCAGCTGAAAACGGCGTCGTCGAAATGGGGCGAGACGATGAAAAGGCGCGGGCTGGTTTCGCTCATGGGACGTGTGATGGGTTCGCGACGCGCGGGCTGTGATGAGGTTGGCCGACTGTGCCCCGAGCGTCCCGCTGGTGCGCGGGAAAACGCGGCGTCACATCAGCTTAGGCGGAATCGGCGGGGCTTGCGCGGCGCTTTTGTGGGGCGCAAGTGGCGTGCCTGACCACGCACATGTGATTGATAAGACGCCTTAAGGAGTCACATGTGAGCGCTTAAGCTGATTTTCTGTATTGGAAAATCGTCTGGCCAGGCGCGAACGCTATGCCCCTTCGGCCACCAGCGCCGCCGCGCGACTGAACGCCGCCACCATCCCCGCGACGATATCCTCGCGCAACCGGGCGTCAACCGTCTTCAACGCATACGATGGGTGCCACGTCGGCACGATCAGCCGCCCGCCGTGATCGATGGTCTGCCCCAGATATTCCGATAGATTGACGTGCGCACCGGTCAGCGCCTTCAGCGCGGTCGCGCCGAGCGTAACGACCACTCGCGGCGCGACCTGCGCAAGCTCTTGCTCCAGCCAATACTGGCAAGCCTCGACCTCGCGCAGCGCGGGTGTGCGGTGCACGCGCTGCTGATCGAGCGTTTCCCACTTGTAGTGCTTGACGGCATAGGTCAGATACAGCGCAGCGCGTTCGAGTCCGGCGCGCGCGAGCACGGTGTCCAGCAACTGACCGGCGGGGCCGGTGAAGGGCTCGCCGGTCTGGTTCTCATGCTCACCGGGTTGTTCGCCGACCACCATGATCGCCGCCTGAGCGGGACCGGTGCCCGCGACGGCCTGCTTCGCGTTGCGCCACAACGCGCAGCGCCGGCAGGTGGTTAGCGGACCGGTCGGCTCGCGCAACGGTGGCGCGATCGCCGAATATTCAATGGGCGGCATGTCCGGGACGGTGACGGTGCCGCTCTGCGCGCCGATACGGCTGCGCTCGCGTGCGAGGTGCGCGGGCAGCGGCGGGCCCGCGGGCGGGGTTCTCCAGTAGCGCAGTGGCACGGGCGCCGGCGCGCCGTTGAAGACGCTGGTGTAATACGCGAGCCAGAGCGCCTCGGTGGGTTCGCTGGTCGTGGCTTCGCCGGCCATGGCGCCCGGTGGCAACATCTGCATGGCTGGCGAGTGCTGCCGGCTCGCGGAGAGAGGGTGCTCGCCGTTATCCGCCGACGGCCGGTCGATTCGCAGCAGCATGCCGTTCCAGAACGCCGCGCCTTGTGGCGTCGCCAGCATCCACGTGGAATCGCCCATCCGCTCGGCGAAGCGTGCGGCGGCGCGCTCCAGCAGATCATGATGCGGCTCGTACCAGCCGACGAATTCCGGCAGGCCCATGGACGGATCGCGCCGCCTGAACAGGGTGAGCAGTAGTAGATCGTCGGTTTCGTGCTCCACGGAGCGAATACGCTGATCTAGCAGCGCGCCGTCGTGGTCCAGCAGATCGAGGACGTGGCGCTCGCCGCGCGTCCAACGCCACAGAATGCGGTAGAGCAAGGACCAGCGGTCCGGGGCGCGGAAGCAGGCCGCGGTTTTCAGCCGGGCGAGCAGTTCACGAGGAACGGCGGGAGCGGCGACCGCCGGAGTGGTGGCGGGGCTATCCGGAACATTGGGGGTGTGAGTGTCGGCATTGGTCGAAAGGCTCGAATTGCCCGAATGGCTCGAATTGCTTGAATGGCTCGAAGCGTCCGAATCACACTCGACCCATTCGATCCGCGCCGGCTCGACCTCTTGCAGCAGTAACTCCCGCGCCGCGCGGCGCCACGCGGCGAAAGTCGGTTCGATAGAAATGCGTTTCATGCGGGCGCGCCGCGGCCATGCGCAACGTAAAGCGCCAACCCTCGCGGACAAAATACTGTATGAATGTACAGTATGCGCCTGAACGCCCGTCCGGATCAAGCCTGCCGCGTCACAACGACCCCGGCCGGGGCGTCACGCCTAGACGTCGCGTAAATCCTCGGGCGTATCGACATCGCGCAAAATGCCCGCATCGTCGACATCCAATCGCGTCACCCGTTGCGACATGAACAACGACTTTGCGCCGGTATCGCCATCGAGCGCTAGCAGCGCGTCGCGATGCTCGATGCCGAAGCCGACCGGATGCCCCCGCTGCCCCTGATAAAACGGCGCGACCAGCGACGCACCGCCGTCGAGCGCGCGCGCCACCTCTTCGATCGTTGAAGTGGCGATGCGCGGCATGTCGGCGAGCGCGACGATCCAGCCCTCAGCGCCTTCGCTTGCCTCGATGCCGGCCGCGAGGCTCGCGCCCATGCCGCGTTCGGCATCGCGCGCGAACACCACGTCGCAACCGGCGTCGTTGAGCAGCCGCGCGAGCGCGTCCGAACCCGGCCGCACCACGGCCAGCACCCGCGTCACGACCCGCAGCAGCCGATGCGCGGATTCATGCGCGACCGGGGTGCCGTCAGGCATACGTGCAAGCAGTTTATTGTGCAGGCCGTCCGGGTCGAAGCGCGAACCGAAGCCGGCGGCGAGCAACACGCCAGTGGCGAGCGAGGCGTAGGCCATGGACGGACACCGGGAGCAAAAGATGAGATCGATTGTGCGATGCAACGCAGCTGTAGGCAAGCGCCAATGCGTATGCATGGCGCTTGCTGTTCGATATCGCGATGCGTTTGCATAACTTGGCGACGTCGATCGAAACGAATCGGCGTCACCATGAAACGCATCGGCGTATGCGAACGCATTGGCGCACGCCAACGTAACGGCGCACGCGAACGCGACGGCCAGCGCGGACGCAAAGGCCCACGCAAAGGCCGACGCAAAGACCCACGCGAAGACCCACGCATCACACCTGCATCGTGCCCATCACCTTGTCCCGCGTAATGGGCAGATCGCGCACGCGCACGCCGGTGGCGTGATACACCGCGTTCGCAATCGCCGCCGGCACGCCCGTAATGCCGATCTCGCCGATGCCGCGTACCCCGAGCGAGTTGATATACGGATCCGGCCGGTCGATAAAGGTAATGTCGAGCGAACCGATATCGGCATTCACCGGCACGTGATATTCCGCGAGATTCGCATTGGTGAAGCGGCCATAGCGCGTGTCGACCGAAGTCTCTTCCTGCAGCGCCGCCCCGACACCCCACACGATGCCGCCCATCAACTGGCTGCGCGCCGTCTTCTGGTTGAGCACGCGCCCCACGTCGTACACGGCCACCACGCGCGGTACCCGGATCGTGCCGAGGTCGGCATCCACATGCACCTCCACGAATACCGCACCGAACGAGTGAAACGAGTACCTCTGCTTTTCGTCGCCGGGCTTGACGGTCGCGATCGCCTCGATCGGCTTGCCGCCCGAGCGCGCGATGATCGCCGCCGCCGGATCGCGCTTGCCCGGTTGCGAGCGGCTCGTCACCCAGCCGTTTTCCACGGTGATGTCGTCGAGCGCGATGCCGTGTACGGGCGAAGCCTGATCGGCGAGCGCCAGCGCGATCAACTGGCTGCGCGCCTGGCTCGCCGCGTCGCGCACGGCCGGTGAAACGCTCGCCGCCGATTGCGATCCACCAGACACCGGCGCTCGCGGCAAGGACGAATCGCCGAGCGCGAAGTGGATGTTTTCCGGCGCGAAGCCGAGCGCGTCGGCGGCCACCTGGGTCATCACGGTGTAGGTGCCGGTGCCGATATCCTGCGTGCCGGATGCGACCATCGCAGTGCCGTCGGGCAAGATCCGCGCAATGGCGCTGGCTTCGCTGCGATTGGCCGGATAGGTCGCGGTGGCCATGCCCATGCCGATCAGCGTGCCGCCGTTGCGCATCGAGCGAGGCTCGCTCGTGCGCCGCGACCAGCCGAATTTCTCGGCGCCGATCTGATAACACTCGCGCAAGGACTTGCCCGACCACGGCTTGTTTTCCTGCGGATCGGCCTCGGCGTAATTCTTCAGGCGCAGCGCGAGCGGGTCCATGTGCAAGGCGACGGCGAGTTCGTCCATCGCGGACTCGAGCGCGAACGACCCGGTCGTTTCGCCCGGCGCGCGCATGAAGGTCGGCGTGCCGAGATTGAGCGGCACGATGCGGTGCGTGGTCACCTGATTGGGTACCGCGTACAGCATGCGCGTGACCATGCAGCAGGTCTCGGTCCAGTCTTCGATCACCGAAGTGTTCGAGAGGCTGTCGTGACGCATCGCGGTCAGCGTGCCGTCGCGTCGCGCCGCGAGCACGAAGTGCTGCTCGGTGTGCGGACGCGCGCCGACCGGGCCGAACATCTGCGGCCGTTCGAGCACGAGCCGCACGGGGCGCCCGGTCTGTTTCGCCGCCATCGCGCACAACGACACATGCGACCACGACGAACCCTTGCAACCGAAACCGCCGCCGACGAACGGCGAAATCACGCGCACGTCGGCGGGTGACATGCCGAGCGTCTTCGCGACCGCCTGCGCCGCGCTGCTAACGCCTTGGGTCGAATCGTAGAGCGTGAGCTGCGGACCGTCCCAGCGCGCCATCGTGGCGTGCGGCTCCATCGGGTTGTGATGTTCGATCGGCGTGGTATAGGTCGCGTTGACGTGCACCGTGCCGCTTTGCATGCCGTCGTCGAAGCTGCCGCGTTGCGTGTCGGTTTGCCGGCCTTGCGGCCTGTCGGGTACGTGCGCGTTCGGTTTGGCTTGCGCGAAGTCCGTGACCGCGGCGCCGCTCTGATAGGTGATGCGCAACTGGCGCGCGGCGTCGGTGGCATGTTCGAGCGTGTCGGCCACCACCACGGCGACCGGCTCGTTGCTGTAATGAACCTCGTTGTCCTGAAGCAGCGACAGGCGGCGTCCGGCGGGTGGCGCCAACGCGGGCTTGCCGCCATTGGGCAAGCGCGGCGCGTTCTGATACGTCATGACGAGCAGCACGCCGGGCAGCGCCTGTGCGCGGCTCGCGTCGATCGAGGCAATGGTGCCGCGCGCGATCGTGCTCGTGACGAGCACCGCATGCGCAAGACGCGCCTCGGGAAATTCGGCGGCATAGCGCGCTTCGCCGGTGACTTTGAGCAGACCGTCGGTGCGGTCGAACGGTCGACCGATCAGATTCATGCGACACCTCCCGCGCGGCCGGCGGCCTGATTCACGGCGCGCACGATCGCGCGCTGCGCGAGCTGCACCTTGAAGCGATTGTCGTGTTGCGGCCGGGCCTCGCGTAACGCGGCCGCGGCGGCGTTCTTCAGCGTGGCTTGCGTGAGCGGCTGGCCATTGAGCATCTGCTCCGCCGCGCTCGCGCGCCACGGCTTGTGTGCCACGCCGCCTAACGCGATACGCGCGGTCCTCACGCGGTCGCCGTCCATCTGCAACGCGGCGGCAACGGAGACCAGCGCGAATGCGTAACTGGCCCGGTCACGCACTTTGAGGTAATGGGAGTTCGCGCTGAAGAGCGGCGGCGGCAGATCGACGGCGGTAATCAGTTCGCCAGGCTGCAAGGTCGTATCGACATCGGGCCGCTCGCCAGGCAGCCGGTGGAAATCGGCGAACGCAATGATCCGCTCGCCCGCGGGACCGCTCACGCGTACCACGGCGTCGAGCGCGGCCAGCGCCACGCTCATATCCGACGGATTCACCGCAATGCATTGGGGACTCGCGCCGAGAATCGCATGCGTGCGATTGTGGCCGTCGAGCGCCGCGCAGCCGCTGCCCGGCATGCGCTTGTTGCACTGCGTGAAGGCCGTGTCGTAGAAGTAGCCGCAACGGGTGCGTTGCAGCAGATTGCCGCCTACGGTCGCCATATTGCGCAACTGCGACGACGCGCCCGACAAAAATGCTTGCGTGAGCAACGGGTATTGTTCGCGCACCAGCGCGTGGTTGGCGGCATCGCTATTGCGTACCAGCGCGCCGATCCGGACGCCGCCATCGGGCAGTGTCGTGACCGTATCGAGGCCGCTGATATGCGTGATATCGATCAGCCGCACCGGCCGCGCTACGCCGCCCTTCATCAGATCGAGCAGGTTGGTGCCGCCGCCGATGAACACCGCGCCCGGTTGCTGAGCCGCCCGCACTGCACCGGCGACGTCGCCGGCGCGCTCGTAAGAGATCGCATCCATGCTGTCGCTCCTCAGGCGTTGCGGCTGTTGCCGCTGCCCATCGTGTCGGTGCCCGCAGCATTGCTGTTCTGACCGCCGCCTTCATGCACCGCGCGCACGGCGGCCACGATGTTCGCGTACGCGCCGCAGCGGCAAATATTGCCGCTCATGCGTTCGCGGATTTCATCATCGGAGAGTTGTGCGGGACGGCTGCGGACATCGGCCGTGACGGTGCTCGCCGTGCCGGCACGAAATTCATTCAGCAGGGCGGTCGCGGAGCACAACTGCCCGGGCGTACAGTAACCGCACTGAAAGGCGTCGTGTTCGATGAACGCGCGCTGCATCGGACTCAATGCGCCATTGCTGGCGAGCCCTTCGACCGTGGTGAGGGTCTCGCCCTCGTGCATCACGGCAAGCGTCAAACAGGCGTTGATGCGGCGGCCATCGGCAAGCACCGTGCAGGCGCCGCATTGTCCTCGATCGCAGCCTTTCTTCGTGCCCATCAGGCCCGCGTATTCGCGCAGTGCATCGAGCAGGGTCACGCGCGGCTCGAGTTGCAGCGTGTACGGGCGGCCGTTCACGGTCAACGTGACCGGGCGCGGCGGTACGGCTTGACGAGCCTGGACCGGCGGTGCGGCAGGGGTTTGGGTTTGCGCGCGCAGATGCGGCGCCGCGCCGATCGTGGCGGCAGCGGCGGCCGATTGAAGGAAGCGGCGGCGTGAAGGTTGGGGTGGGGTGGCGGCTGACTCGTCACTCGGATCCTGACATTCGTTATGCGTGGACATGACGTTCTGTTGACTCCGTTGAAAGGTCGATGCAGGCTAGCGATGCGTCGGTATCCGAAGCGTCGCGATCCATTGGACATCACGCAGCAATTTCGGTGCCGTTGCATACACAACGGTATTAGCAAATATCGGAGACAGCCAATGACAGTAATGCCCCGATTCAAGCCCGCGTCGAGACCCGTGCCGCTGGTACGAACCCTGGCCGCCATGGTGGCCGTGACGGTCGTGTTGAGCGCATGCCACGGCAGCGATGAAGTCAATTCGCCGCCGCCAACGAACACGCTGCCGAGCTTTATCGCCAGTGCCTCGGTAAGAACCCAGTCCTACGACGGCAATACCGACGACCTGCTCACCGCGGGTCTCGGCAAGACCGGCCTCGCTTCGGCCACGGCGCCAGCCATTGCCAACGCTGCGCAACCGACTGCCGCCGAACTGCGGCGCCTCGCTATCTGGGCGAACTATCGCGCGCTCGTGGACATGACCGCGAACGGGGGCTATGGACGTTTCTGGGGACCCAATGTCGACCTGAACGGCAACGACACGCTCGGCGAGGGCAAGATCGCCGGCAAGGAATATCTCGCCTTCGCCGACGACGGCAGCGGCACGCAGAACGTCACCATGCTGGTGCAGATTCCGGCGAGCTTCAATCCGGATCAGCCGTGCATTGTCACGGCTACGTCATCCGGTTCGCGCGGCGTGTACGGCGCGATTTCGGCGGCCGGCGAGTGGGGTCTCAAGCGCGGTTGCGCGGTGGCCTACAACGATAAAGGCAGCGGCAACGGCGCGCATGAGCTGTCTTCCAATCGGGTTACGCTGATCGACGGCACGTTGCAGGATGCCACTGCGGCGGGCAAGAACAGTTTCTTCACGGCCAACCTCGGCAATACCGATCTCGCGACTTACAACAACCAGTTCCCGAATCGCTACGCATTCAAGCACGCGCACTCGCAGCAGAATCCGGAGAAGGACTGGGGCAAGAATACCTTGCAGGCGATCCAGTTCGCGTATTGGGCGCTCAACGACTCGTATGGCACGCTCAACGGAGCGACCCGCAACGTGCGCTACGAGAACGGCAGCATCACGACCATCGCGGCTTCGGTGAGCAACGGCGGCGGCGCGTCGCTCGCGGCGGCGGAACAGGACACGTCCGGCTGGATCACCGCGGTGGTCGTGGGCGAGCCGCAGATCAATTTGCGGCTGCCCGCGCAGGTTTCGGTGGCGCAGGGCGGCGTGCCGGTCGGCGCATTCGGCAAGCCGCTCGCCGACTACATGACGCTCGCCAATATGCTGCAACCGTGCGCGGCACTCGCGCCCGCCGCGGCCGGCGCGCCATATCTGACGGCGTTGCCGCTCGCCACCACCACGTCGATTCGCACCGCGCGATGCACGTCGCTGGCGAGCGCGGGTGTGATCGCGGGCACGAACACGACGACCCAGGCGATCAACGCGCTCGCGCTTCTGCATCAAAACGGCTATCAGACCGACTCCGACGTGCTGCAAGCGCCGATGTGGGACTCGCAGGCGGTGCCGGCCGTTGCCGTGACCTATGCGGATGCGTACGCGAAAGCGAGCGTGACCGCCAACCTCTGCGCGTTCAGCTTCGGCACGACGAGCGCGGCGGGAGCGGCTGGCGTGACGCCGGCGGTGTCGCCGATGCTCACGGTGTTCGGCAATGGCAACGGCGTGCCTCCGACCAACGGCATCAACCTCGTCTTCAACCCGGGCGCAGGCGCGGCGGACCATCGGCTGGCGAGCGCCGACGGCAGCTTTGCGGGGGCCTCCTGTCTGCGCACGCTGTGGACCAACGGCACGCTCACCGGCAGCGTCGAAGCCATTCGTGTGAATGCGAACCTGCATGGCAAGCCCGCCATCATCGTGCAGGGTCGCGCGGATGCCCTGGTGCCGATCAACCACGCGTCGCGGCCGTATCTCGGCTTGAACCAGCTGAGCGAAGGCGGCGCGAGCAAGCTATCGTTCTATGAAGTGACGAACGCCCAGCATTTCGATGCGTTCCTCGGCGTGGCGGGCTTCGATTCACGCTTCGTGCCGCTGCATTACTACAACATTCAGGCGCTCAATCTGATGTGGAGCCATCTGAAAAACGGCACGCCATTGCCGCCGTCCCAGGTGATTCACACCATACCGCGTGGCGGCTCGCCGGGCGCCGCGCCGCAACTGACCACGGCCAATCTGCCGGCGATCGCGGCGAGCCCCGGCGTCAACGCGATTACGGTGAGCAATGGCTCGGTGAACGTGCCGAACTGAATCGCGCATAGCTGAATGCACCGGCTCGCGGCGGCCGTCACGCGCGCGAGCCGGCCTGCGCGAATCGCTGCTCGCGAGCAAGCCCGCCCGGGTATAAGCGATGCTATGGCAGGTGAAGTGAAGCGTGTTCAAAGGAGAACGAATGCAGTTCGACTACAGGCATTTCCATATCGATTGCCGCGCCCGCCACGCGGAAGACGGCCTCTACCACGCGAGAGCGAAGATCACTCACGTGCCGCAGAAAAACGAACACGTCCGGTCGCACGATTCCGGCGACATCGACGCCTTTTCCAGTGAAGCCGACGCCATTTCATGCGCGAAGTCCTACGCAATGGAATGGTGCGACGCGGCGGCGCAATAACGCGCATTGCAGGGAGGACACGTCGTGGCCAGGCTTCGAATCGCGACCTTCAACATCAACGGAATCCGCTCGCGCCTGCCGGCGCTGTTGCAATGGCTCGAACGCGAGACGCCCGACATTGTCTGCCTGCAGGAACTCAAGGCGGTGGACAGCGCGTTTCCCGCCGAGCAGCTGCGCGACGCGGGCTATGGGGCGATCTGGCAAGGGCAGAGCGCATGGAACGGCGTGGCGATCCTGTCAAAAGGCGCGGCGCCGCTGGAGAGCCGCCGCGGCCTGCCGGGTTTCGAGGCGGACACCCATAGCAGGTATCTCGAAGCCGCGGTTGGCGGCGTGCTGGTGGGGTGCCTCTATCTGCCCAACGGCAATCCCCAGCCCGGCCCCAAATTCGACTACAAGCTGGCGTGGTTCGATCAGCTGATCAAGCACGCGGCGAACCTTTACAAGAGCGGTCATCCAGTGGTGCTGGCGGGCGACTTCAACGTGGTTCCGACCGACGAAGACATTTACAACCCGCGCTCCTGGCTGAAAGACGCGCTGCTGCAACCCGAGAGCCGCGAGCGTTATCAGCGATTGCTCGCGCAAGGCTGGACCGACGCATTGCGAACGCATTTCGGCGAAGAACGGGTCTATACCTTCTGGGACTATTTTCGCCGCCACTGGGACACCAACTCCGGATTGCGCATCGACCATCTGCTGCTGAGCGCCGACCTCGCGCCGCGCTTGCGCGATGCGGGTGTCGATCGGTGGGTGCGTGGCGAGCCGCACGCGAGCGATCACGCGCCCGCGTGGGTCGAACTTGATATGGGTGCGGGACGCCGCAAGAAAAGCAGCGCATAAAGCGAAACGGGCGATCGCCAGAAGCCGATCGCCCGGTGATCAAACGCGTCGACAATCAACGGCGATAGTCGCGCTCAGCGGCGCCGTGCGCCCACAGCGCGCCCGCCACGAAACCGGCGAGAGCCACCACCGCGATCGCCGTGAACGGACTTTCCGCCGTCGTTTCACGCACTAGGCTCGTGGTGCTCGCGCACAGTTGCTGGGCCTTGCCGCTCAGTTCTTTGGCCTTGCCGGCCAGTTGGGTACCGGTATCGCCCAGCACATCGCCGGCCACGCCCTGAACCTTTCCCGCGACTTCCTTGACTGCGCCTTCCACTTTGTTCGCTGCCGAATTGGTGTCCATACGTTTTTGCTCCCATTGTCATATTTACGTGCGAGCCATTGCGAATCGCAACACCCGCACACCAAGGATCCGCGCACGCCGCCCTGAAAGGCGCGGCTTACGTCCACCAGACAGGGCGCAAGAAGCGCGCCCGGGAAAAAGCAGAATTGACGAAGCGGGAACGTATCAGCGCCGCCGTCTGGAATTGATGCCCACGAAGACGGCCATCAGCATCAGAAAGCCGCCGAACAGCAGCGCCGAATTCACCACGACGTGCCGGATTCCGAGCCGCTCGACATTGATGAACGGATAGGGATAGAAATCCGACAGGCTCCCACGCCAGAAGGTGACGCCGAGATAGGCCAGCGGATACACCAGCCACAATAGACAATGCCGCAGCCTCAAATGAAAGCGCGGTACGAACAGCACCCAGTAAAGCGCGGCCAGCATGGGCAAGACGCTGTGAAGCGATTCGTTGAGCAGCAGCCGGAATGCCGTGGGCGTCCAGTAACCTCGCAACGGCAGGTTGTACGCGATGCCGACAAACACCATGTACACCACCACCGCGGTGACGACGGTAGGTTGCCGGAAAAACCGCGCGGGCGCCGATCTGTGCCCGCGTAACGCCACGCAGGTAAAACAGATCGCGCAGGCGAGCGCCGTCAGATTGGTGAGGTAACTGCTCATGCGGGAGATGCCGTCGAGCACGGTCAACCCGCGCGCGAGCGTGCGGTCGATCGTGACGTCGGCTTGCGCGACGATCGAGATCCACGCAATGACGGCGATGATCGCCGCCAGCGTCACCGACGAAACACTTGGCGTATGCAGCGGAAGCTCGGGCTCCCGGTGCTCGGAAGGGGCAGGGCGCATGCGTTCGATTTTATACACACTGCATTGGCTTTGCAGTGTGCGTGACCGAGCGCACGCGCTGGATCGATCAAGCGCGAGGCAGAAGAAATACTATGGCGTGCTATGCGAACCGGTCACAGGCTTCAAGCGTTCCACTACTGCGGGAATGGCTGAACTCGCCGGAACGGCTTCGTCGATGGTAGTGCGCCCGCCATCGTGGAAAAATGCCAGCTCGGCGGCCTTGTTCAGGACCAGGATGCTGATGCGCCGGTTGGTCGGCTCATCGGCGACATTGCTGTTCAGCGGCAAGACGTCCGCCAGTCCGCGCACCTGCAGCAGCTTTTCGCCATGCATGCCACCGGCAACGAGCGAGCGGCGCGCGGCGTTGGCGCGTTCAGACGACAGTTCCCAGTTCGAGTAGCCCTCCGGTCCCGCGGTGTAGGGCACCGCATCCGTATGGCCGGCGATCGAAATGCGGTTGTCGACGTCGTTGAGCGCGGCGCCGATCTGCGTGAGGATCGTTACCGCATAAGGTTGCAGCTTCGAGCTGCCGGAAGGAAACATGGGGCGGTTCTGCGAATCGACGATCTCGATACGCAGCCCTTCATTCGTGATCGAGATGCGGATCTGATCCTTGAACGCCTTCAACGCGGGGCTCTGTTCGATCAGCGTGGTGAGCTTCGCCTTCAGTTGTTCGAGGCGCGCCGCGTCGGATGGCGCCACGGTCGGCGCGACGGTCGCGGACGGTGCGGGTTGGGTCTCGGTCTGGCTCTTCCTGCCGTCGCCGGGCCGCGTATCGGAGATGTCGCGGCCGCCGCCCTGCACCACGCTCGGACGCGCCGCAGCCGTGCCTTCGTTGCCGCCGAGCAGGCTCGACAGCGGTGTGTTGAAATAATCCTCGATACCCTGCTTGTCGTACTTCGACGTGGAGCCGAGCAGCCACATCAGCAGGAAGAACGCCATCATTGCGGTGACGAAATCGGCGTACGCGATTTTCCATGCGCCACCGTGATGGCCGCCATGATCTTCGCCTCTTCTCGAGCGGCGCACGATCACCGGCGCCGGCGCCTGCTCCTCCCGTGACGCCCGCGATTTTCTTTCGCTCATCATGCCGCTCCGCGTCAGGCCGACTTCGGCATCTTGGTGGCGCGCACGGCGTCGTCGAGTTCCTGGAAGCTCGGGCGGTCCGCGGTGAACAGCACCTTGCGGCCGAATTCGACGGCGATCGGCGGCGCGTAGCCGGACAGCGATGCGAGCAGCACGGCTTTCACGCACTGATACGGCTTGGCTTCAGCGCGGCCTTTGGCGTTGAGCAGATCGGCCAGCGGGCCGATAAAGCCATACGCGAGCAGGATGCCGAGGAACGTGCCGACCAGCGCGCCTGCAATCATTTCGCCGAGCACGGCGGGCGGCGCGCCAACCGAGCCCATGGTGTGAACCACGCCCATGACCGCGGCGACGATACCGAAGGCGGGCAGGCCGTCCGCCATTTTCTGAATGGCGTTGGCCGCGACGGTCGATTCCGCGTGATGCGTGGCCAGTTCCTCGTCCATCAGATCCTGCACTTCGAGCACGTTCACATTGCCGCCGGACATCATGCGCAGATAGTCGACGATGAAGTCGAGCAGATGATGGTCCTCCAGCACATGCGGATACTTCTGGAAAAGCACGCTTTCTTCGGGTGCGCCCACGTCGACTTCGAGCGACATCATGCCTTCCTTGCGCGCCTTCTGGAGCAACTCGTAAAGCAACGCGATCAGCTCGAGATATTTCTCCTTGGTGTAGCCACCGCTTTTAAAGCATGACGGAATCGCCTTGAGGGTTTTCTTCAGTGTGGAAGTCGGATTGCTCACGACAAACGCGCCGATTGCCGCGCCGAAGATGCACAGTAGTTCGAATGGTTGTATCAGCGCCGGCAGATGGCCGCCCACGCCGATAAAACTGCCAATCACCGAACCGATCACTAAAACCCAGCCGATTGCAACAAACATACTTTCTCCGATTATCTTGCGCTGCCCCGCGTTCGATTAGAAAAGCCCTTATTTCAAAGGCTTTTCTCGCGCGTCACAAATCTTCCGTATGTACCGGTAAACGGCTGAATCCGGTGATGCTGAAGTGCTGAGCCGCTTAAAATGCGAAATAAATTCACCAATCGGTTAGTTCTTGATATAGGTCGGTAAATCTGTCCGCATTTTGCGATTTTCGGATTGCAATTCGTGTTTTTCCGGGTCCGGCCACATACCGAGTCAAGATGCCGCTGATGCCCACTGATAGGTAACTTTTTACCGATCGCTCTGGTAGCATGACGATCGATTTGTCCCGACGGCCGTTAAGGCGGCGCCCTGTCGCGTCACGGTTCCGTCCGCTACTGACACCGGCAGTACCAATGACTCAACCGGGAAGGGGATGCCGCATGCGAAAACCAGAATCTACTGTTCAAAGTCGACTGATTCCCAAGGCGGCGGCCTGTATCACAGGCGTGAGCCTGCTATTCATCTCTACCCTCGGTCATGCCCAGGAGTTTTCGCTGTTCGGTGGCGGCTCGCGTGCGGGCAGCACGAACACCTATACATGGGCTTTCAATTATCAGGAAGGTCTGGGTCAATACTTCGCCGGCAGTTTCACGTGGCTTAACGAAGGGCATATTCCGAACCACCATCGCGACGGTCAGATGATCCAGTTGTGGGGGCGTATTCCCGTGGGCAACCCGCAATTCGTTCTGCAAGCGGGCGTCGGCCCGTACCGCTACTTCGATACGACCACCGCCGCGGAAGGCGGCAGTTATTCCGACACTCACGGCTGGGGCGTGGTGTACAGCGTGCGCGCCGCATACTACGCGTCGAGCCGGTGGATCACGCAGCTCCAGTTGAATCGCGTGCACGTTCAGCGTGGGCCGGATGCGACCAGCGTGATGTTCGGTGTCGGCTATCAGCTCGACGCCCCGGACTCGCCCGGTCCGCGCGACTGGGCGAGCGGCAGCACGCACAAAGTCACCAATAACGAAGTGGCGGTGTATCTCGGCAAAACCATCGTCAATTCAACCAGTTCGCCGAGCGCGTTCGGCGGCGCAATCGAGTACCGGCGCGGCCTCGCGAAGTATCTCGACGTCACGATCGGTTATCTCCACGAAGGCAGCAGCAAGGTGGCGCGCCGCGACGGTTTCACCAGCCAGTTATGGGCCACCCGCGCGTTTCTCAACGACAAGGTTGCGCTCGCGCTCGGCCTCGGCGCCTACTACGCGATTAACGAGAACGAAAACAGCGCGTCGCCTGGGCCGGGCGCGGGCAAGTTCTCCGGTCTCGTCACGATTGCGGGCTCGTATCGTCTAAGCGACCATTGGGACGCGCGGCTCGAATGGAACCGCGTCGTGACCCGCTATGATCGCGATTCGGATGTGATTTTCGGCGGGCTGGGCTATCGTTGGTGAATTGGGTGAAGGCCCACGCGCCAGGCGTCAAGTGTTGTCATGCAAGCAGAAGCAGTCTCTCGAACCGCAAGTCAAGACTCGGAAAAACGGAGAACAGCATGAAAGCCAGCACCATCGCCGAGCGGGAGGCCCGGGGCCGCGCCGCCCGTGAGCACTCGAAACGTTCAAGCCATAAAGCGGTAGGCGAACTGCATCGCAATCCGATCGAGTTGCTCAAGCAAAGCAGCGAGGGCAGGGTGCACAACCTCGTGCCGCTGCGCTACGGGCGCATGGCCGCCTCGCCTTTCGCGTTTTTTCGCGGCACCGCGATCCTGCAGGCGCACGATCTCAGCAAAGTGAGCGACACGGGCCTGACCATGCCGATCTGCGGCGACGGGCATCTGATGAATTTCGGCGGTTTCGCCACGCCCGAGCGGCAACTCATCTTCGATCTGAACGACTTCGACGAGGTGTCGGTCGGACCATTCGAGTGGGACCTGAAACGACTGACCGCGAGCCTCGTGGTCGCCGCTCGTCATATGCGTCTGAGCCGGGGCACGGCGGAAAGTCTGGTGATGACGGCGGTCACCGAATATCGTGACCGCATGGCACATTATGCGCAATGCGGCGCGCTCGAACTCTGGTACGACCGCATCAGCTTCGAGTTGATGGCGGAAACCGCCTTGACGCCTGAACGCCGCCGCACCGTGCGGCGCGGCATGGAAAAGGCCGCGAGCCGGACGCACGAAAATCTGCTCGAGAAAATGGCGGAGCACGACGGCGATCACTGGACCATTCGCGACGCGCCACCGGCTCTGTTCCACGTGCTCGGCGCCAACACCCTGTTCACGCCGGAAGAGACCGAAGCATTCAGAAGCGGGAACTGGCGCAAGATGGTCGAACGCATGTGGGGCGAATACGAGAAAACGCTGTCGCACGACCGGCGCGAACTGCTGGGCCATTTCACCATGCAGGACCTCGTGTTCAAAGTGGTCGGCGTCGGCAGCGTCGGCACGCGCTGCATGGTGATGCTGCTGGTCGATCACATGGGCAAGCCGCTGTTCCTGCAAATCAAGGAGGCGCGACCCTCGGTCATCGCGCAGTTCTACAAGTCGCCGGCCATCAAGCACGAGGGCGAACGCGTCGTGCGGGGGCAACGCATGCTGCAGGCCGCTAGCGATATCTTTCTCGGCTGGGCGACGGGACCGCTGGGGCGGCATTTCTACTTTCGTCAGTTGCGCGACATGAAGCTGTCGGCAAACATCGAGTTGTTCGACTCCGACCTGCTGGATGGTTATGCGCGCTTATGCGGCTGGATCATGGCGCGGGCGCATGCCAAGGCGAGCGGGCAGGCAATCGAAGTGAGCGCGTATATCGGCCGCGGCGATCAGTTCGCGGAAGCGCTCACCGGCTACGCGATGGCCTACGCGGACCAGGTGGAACGCGATTACGACGTGTTCCTGAAGGCATGCCGCGGCGGCGAGCTGGAAGCGCGCACGGACGAGGATATGGCGGCGGATTTCCGCGTATAGCGGATGCATTCGCGATCGCGCGGCTCGCCGGGCTAGGTGGCGGGCGGGCCGCGCAACGCCTCGCGCAACGTCACGAAACGCAGACTCAGCCGTCGGCGCGCGCCTCGCGCAATGTCACGAAACGCAGCTGTCGCTGCCGCGCTGCGCCGATCACACTCGGCAACACCGCGACGATCAATGGCGTGCCGTCGGCGGTGAGGGCTGCGTTGCCATCGTGCAGCAAGAGAATGTCCCGCGGCGCGAGACCGTCGAGCAGGCGCCGCGTGACCACGTGCGGATCGCGCTCGCGCGTGTCGTAGCCACGCCGCGTCCACGCCGCGAGGCGCAGGTCGAGCTTGCGCAAGACCGGTTCGAGAAAGATGTTGCGCAGGCCGGCCGGTGCGCGGAAAAACATCGGCCGCTCGCCGCTCAGTGTTTCGAGCGTGCGTTGTGCGGCATCGATCTCCCGCGTGAGCGCGCCCGGAAACGTCACGGAAAACGTGTGTACGTGAACCTGCGAGTGGTTTTCGAGCGCATGGCCGCGCGCGACGATCTCCCGCGTGAGCGCCGGGTAGCGCTGCGCCTCTGCGCCGATACAGAAGAAGGTGGCGCGCACGCCGAAGGCGTCGAGCAGATCGAGCACTTGCGGCGTGACGACCGGGTCCGGGCCGTCGTCGATGGTCAGCGCGATCGCGTCGGCGTTGCGCGGGGTAGCGGGCAGGCGCGTCCAGTTCGGGCCGAGCAGCGAGGTGCGCGGCAGCAGTCCGGCCACCGTGAAAATGGCGTGATTCACAAAGATCGCGGCGAGCCACCAGGGCCATGCCGCGGGCGCGAGCAGCCATCCGGCCAGCACGAAAACGTGCCATGCGGCGGTGGCCGTGAGCATCGCGGGATAACCGGTGCGCGGCCAGCGGCGCGGCGGCGTGCGGTGGGTGCCATGCGGCGGCGTGGAGAGTTCTTTCATCAAGCGTGCTTCCTGTCTTCCTTCCTTCGTCCTGCGAAGGCCTTACATCGCGCGCGTGACGCGCAACAGCAAACGATACCATTGATGCGCGCCGCGACGTGCCCGCCGACAGGAGCGGTAAAATGTGAAAGCACGCTGAAAGACGTTGTGCTTCGCGACAATCGGGTCCGCTGGGTGATGTAGCGGCACATCTGCTCTTTTACTGCGCGCATTGCGATGCGCCAGGCTCGCGGCGAACGATTTCCTTGAGGCGTGGTGGGTTTGACGAGCGCCTATCAACTGGCCGACGATGATGTGATCGTCGGCACCTCGCCGATGTCCGACGTACAGGGTTGCAGGTTCCGCAAGGATGACCCGCGGTTCATGAAGCTTGCAGCCAGTTTGCATGATCTGCACAACGAGGAGACGTGCCGTGACGGGAACGGGAATCAAGAAGGTCGCGCTGGTGACGGGCGCGGGCAGCGGAATCGGCCGCGCGTGTGCGCTCAAGATGCTGGAGCACGGCTATAGCGTCGTGCTGGCCGGCCGCCGGCAGGCGCCGCTCGACGCAATCGTGCAGGAAGCGCAGCAACTCGGCGGCGACGCGCTGGCCGTGGCGTGCGACGTCACGGATGCGGACAGCGTCGCTGCCTTGTTCGACACGATCCGCGAACGGCGCGGCCGGCTCGACGTGCTGTTCAACAACGCGGGCCGCAATGGTTCGCCCGTCGATATCGACGAACTCTCGATCGAAGAATGGCGCTCGGTAGTCGACACCAACCTCACCGGCGTGTTCCTGTGCACGCGCGCGGCCTTCGGTTTGATGAAAACGCAGAGCCCGCGCGGCGGCCGCATCATCAACAATGGCTCGATCTCGGCGCATGCGCCGCGGCCCAATAGCATTGCCTATACCGCGACCAAGCACGCGATCACCGGCCTCACGAAAGCCGTGTCGCTCGACGGCCGGAAATACGACATTGTCTGCGGGCAGATCGACATCGGCAATGCGGCGACCGAGATGGCCGAACGCATGGCGCGCGGCGTGCCGCAGGCCAACGGCGAGATCGCCGTCGAGCCGCTGATGGACGTTCAGCATGTGGCCGACGCCGTGCTGCACATGGCCGAACTGCCGCTCACGGCGAACGTGCAGTTCATGACCATCATGGCGAGCAAGATGCCGTTCGTCGGCCGGGGGTGATGGCCGGAGCGCGAGCAGCAAGCCGCGCCGGATCAACTTATACTGGGCGCTTTCCGCCTCGATGGAACCCGCTTCGCCGTGCCCCGAGCCACACCTGAGGACGACCCGCAACCGGTGCCGCCCGTGCCGCCCGATCTCGACGATTGTTGTCATAGCGGCTGCAATCCGTGTGTGTTCGATCGCTATGACGAAGCGCTCGAACGTTATCGAGCCGCGCTCGCCGAGTGGCAGGCGCGGCAGCAAGTGCGGCCAGCGCAGCACGTGACGGCGGCGCGGCGAAGCAAGCCGCGCACGCGCCGTTGAACGGCGCTCGAGGTTTCGCCTCGAGGCCGCAGTTCTCACCCAGCCCCGTCATGACCGACCTTCAGTCCGCGCCTCTCGAACCCCTGAATGAATCGCACACGCTGGACGACCTGCATCGCTTCGTGCAGCGTTATCCGCGGCTGTTCGTGCTGACCGGCGCGGGCATCAGCACCGACTCGGGCATTCCCGGCTACCGCGACGACAACGGCGAATGGAAACGCTCGCCGCCCATCACGCTGCAGGAGTTTCTCGGCACGCTGGCCATGCGCCAGCGCTACTGGGCGCGCAGCATGGTCGGCTGGCCGGTGGTCGCCCACGCCGAGCCCAACGCCGCGCATACCGCGCTCGCGCGGCTCGAAGCGGCCGGCCATGTGCCGACGCTGGTCACGCAGAACGTGGACGGCCTGCATCAGCGGGCGGGCAGCCGCGAGGTGATCGAACTGCATGGCGGTATCAACGGTGTGACGTGTCTGGACTGCGGCATGCAGCACTCGCGCGCGTCGATCCAGCAGACCCTCGAAGCGGACAATCCCGCGCTCCTGAACGTGACGGCCGAAACCGCCGCGGATGGCGACGCGCATCTCGAGTGGCACGACCTTGGCGGGTTCCGCATTCCGGCCTGCCCGAACTGCGGCGGCCTGCTGAAGCCCGCGGTGGTGTTCTTCGGCGAAAGCGTGCCGAAGGAGCGCGTGGAGGCGGCCTCGCATGCACTCGACGCGGCGGACGCCGTGCTCGTGGTCGGCTCGTCGCTGATGGTCTACTCCGGCTACCGCTTTTGCGTGTGGGCGCAAAAGCAGCGCAAGCCGGTGGTTGCGATCAACCTGGGCCGCACGCGCGCGGATCCTTTGCTGTCGCTGAAAATCGCGGCGCCGTGCGCCGAGACGCTGACCGCGCTGGCCGGCCGGCTGGCGCTGGATTGAACGGTCGGCCCGACAAGAGAACGCAACCCGAAAGGAAAACCCATGTTGACGACGATCGCACAGCTCGAAGCCCTCTACGGTCAGCCGCACGAGCGCGCGGTGCGTAAAGAGATTTCGTTTATCAACGAAGACTATCGCGCGTTCATCGAAGTCGCGCCGTTCGCCGTGCTCGCCACCGCCGGCCCTGAAGGCCTCGACTGTTCGCCGCGCGGGGACGCGCCGGGCTTTGTGCGTATCGTCGACGAACGCACGCTCGCGCTGCCGGATCGCATTGGCAACAATCGCCTCGACAGTCTGCGCAATATCATCGTTGAGCCGCGTCTGGCGCTGCTTTTCATCATTCCCGGCGTGGGCGAGAGCTTGCGCGTGAACGGGCGCGGCCGCATTACCGACGATCCGCAATGGCTGGACAGTTTCGCTGTCGAAGGTAAACTGCCGCGCACCGTGCTGCTGATCGACGTGGACAGCGTCTACTTTCATTGCTCGAAAGCGTTGGTGCGTTCGAAATTGTGGGATCCGGCGCATTACGTCGAGCGCTCGCGCCTGCCGAGCGCCGGCGAGATTCATCGGCGTATCAACGGTGCGCAGTTCGACGCGGCGACCTACGATCGCGAACTCGCCGAACGCGTGCGCACGGCCTTGTACTGAAACCAAAGCTGACCATGACAGACTCCCATCTGGCGTTGCGGCAACGTTCGCCATCCGCCGAACGCAACCGTGAACCGATTCTCGCCGTGCTGCGCGAAGCGCTGCCGGCCACCGGCCGCGTGCTCGAAATTGCGAGCGGCACGGGCCAGCACGCGATCTGCTTTGCGCGCGCCATGCCCGGGCTCGACTGGCAACCGAGCGATGCCGATGCCACAGCGCGCGAGTCGATCGCGGCGTGGATCGCGCACGAGGGGCTCGCGAACGTGCGCGCGCCGCTCGCGCTCGACGTGCATCAGCCGGATTGGGGCGTGGATACGCTCGACGCCGTGGTCTGCATCAACATGATTCACATCTCACCGTGGAGCGCGACGCAGGCGCTGTTCGCGGGGGCGAGCCGCCGTCTCGTGGAGGGCGGCGTGCTGTATCTCTACGGTCCTTACAAACGCGGCGGCGCGCATACTTCACCGAGCAACGAGGCGTTCGATCAGCAGTTGCGCGGCCGCGACCCGGCATGGGGCGTGCGCGACATGGAAGCCGTGGTGGCGTTGGGCGCTTCGGTCGGATTCGTGTGCGACGAGCCGGTCGCCATGCCGGCCAACAATTTCAGTCTGCTGTTGACGAAACGCGCGGGTGCGGCGCGGGTCTGACTAACGTTCGACGCAATGAATTGCGCCGCCCGCTGCCTGCCGGCGAGCGGCAAGCCGGCAATTCTTTTATTCTTTCACCCTCGACGCCCGCCGACGTTCCTTCCGGCGCGGCGTCACGACATTTTTTGGACTCTGGAGAATTCACATGGGCAAACAGGCAATCGGCGTGGTGGGGCTGGCGGTCATGGGCCGCAATCTGGCGCTCAACATCGAGAGCCGCGGCCACGCGGTGTCGGTGTACAACCGCAGCCGCGAAAAAACCGACGAACTCGTCGCCGAATATCCGGACAGGAAGCTGGTGCCGGCCTTCACGCTGGAAGAATTCGTGGAGTCGCTGGAAAAGCCGCGCCGCATTCTGCTGATGGTCAAGGCAGGCGAGGGCACCGACGCCACGATCAACCAGTTGAAACCGCTGCTCGACAAGGGCGACATTCTGATCGACGGCGGCAACACGCATTTCACCGACACGATCCGCCGCAATCAGGATCTCGCCAAGTCCGGCCTGCATTTCATCGGCACCGGCGTCTCGGGCGGTGAGGAAGGCGCATTGAAAGGCCCGTCGATCATGCCGGGCGGCCAGCGCGACGCCTATGACCTCGTGGCCCCGATCCTCACCGAAATCGCCGCCAAGGCGCCGGACGGCGAACCGTGTGTCGCCTATATGGGACCGGACGGCGCGGGCCACTTCGTGAAGATGGTGCACAACGGCATCGAATACGGCGACATGCAGCTGATCGCGGAAAGCTACGCGGTGCTCAAGCAGGTGGTCGGACTCTCGAACGAAGAGCTGGGCAAGGTCTACACCGAGTGGAACGAGGGCGAACTCGACAGCTATCTGATCGAAATCACCTCGAAGATTTTCAGTAAGAAAGACGAAGAAACCGGCAAGGATCTGGTCGACGTGATCCTGGATCGCGCCGCGCAGAAGGGCACAGGCAAGTGGACCAGCCAGAACGCGCTCGATCTCGGCGCGCCGCTGCCGCTGATTACGGAAGCCGTGTTCGCGCGCGTGCTGTCGTCGCTGAAGACGCAGCGCGTGGCCGCGAGCAAAGTGCTGGAGGGCCCGGCGGCCAAGCCGCTCGCCGCCGAGCGTCAGGCGTTCATCGAGTCGGTGCGCCGCGCGCTGTACTTCAGCAAGGTGATCTCGTACGCGCAAGGCTTCGCGCAACTGCGCGCCGCCTCGGAAGAGTACAAGTGGGATCTGGATTTCGGCACGATCGCGAAGATCTTCCGCGCCGGCTGTATCATCCGCGCCCGCTTCCTGCAAAAAATCACGGACGCTTATACGAAGGACAAAGCGATCGCTAACCTGCTGCTCGATCCGTATTTCCGCGACATCGCAAAGAACTACCAGTCGGCCTTGCGCGAGGTGGTGATCGCGGCGATCAACGCGGGCGTGCCGGTGCCGGCTTTCGCGTCGGCAATCGCGTATTTCGACGCGTATCGTTCGGAACGCCTGCCGGCGAACCTGGTGCAGGCACAGCGCGATTTCTTCGGCGCGCATACTTTCGAACGCACCGACAAGCCGGGCAGCTTCCACGCGAACTGGAGCTGAGCGTTTGAATGACGGCCCGGCGCGTCCTTGCATCAAGGCGTGCCGGGCTGCGCAGGCGCTTTAAATTCGAGACAGGAAATTGTTGCTGAAGGGCGGCGCAGAGGTAGGCTGGACGGGCGATGCGCCGCCTACTATTGCTATTTTTGAAATAGAGTTTCGTCGTTTTAGGGGTTTCCCCTAGGTGTCGACACTCCTAAACTTCTACTTAACCGCTGCGGGACACCAAGTCCCAGGCGCATTAAAACAAGTTCTGGAGGTTTACATCATGAAGTCCCTTATCTCTGCAGTCGTCGTTGCCGCCGCTCTGGTTGCTCCCGTTGCTTCGTTTGCTCAATCGAACCAGCCGGTGACGCGCGCTCAAGTCCGCGCTGAACTGGTTCAACTGGAAAAGGCCGGCTACAACCCGGTGGGCGATCATACCGACTACCCGTCTAACCTGCAGGCCGCTCAGGCTCGCGTCGATGCTCAAAACGGTACTGCCCAAGCCGTGAACAGCGGCTACGGCGCACCTATCGCCGGCAGTTCGCAAGCCGGCCGTCCGCTGAGCAGCAACGACCGTAACTCGGTCTACTTCGGCAACTAATTCGCGCCGAATGTGATGGAAAGGTCGCCTGGCTGACAGGCGACGCGCAAATGGAAGCGCCGTCCGGATTGCCGGGCGGCGTTTGTCGTTTACGGCACGGCTTGGGGGCGCACGCATCTGTGGAGGGCCGGGCGGTGAAAAAAAACGGCGGACCAGCGGCGCCCGCGAATGCGCGCCGGGGTCGTGGCACGGCGGGTGTGGGCGGGGAGTACGTCTTAATGCAGCGAGCGATGCCGGCGGCCTATTTCATCGAACAAGGCGCGGCTGGGTTCGAGGGCCAGCAGCCAGGATTCGTCGTAGCCGCTCAGATTGTCGAGCGCCTCGCGCAAACGCTCGATCGCCACAGCCGGAATCTCGACGCTCGCTTCCACGCCACTCGACAACCCGGCAACGCTGGCCAGTTGTACCAGCGCGTCGGCGGCTTCGGCCACGTCGGCGGCGAAAACCAGGTGCGTGTTCAAAAGCTCGACCAGACCCGGCGACGCCGCAATATCGTCGACGTTGAGTTGCACGGCCAGAAAAGTGGCTTTGTTCATCCTCAACTCCCTCGCAGATTTCAGACGTTAGCTTATGGCGTGCAGACAGCAAGACTGAGTATAGGCCAGGGCTCCAATGATTCAATGGTCACACGAATCGGCCGCACGGCCCGTTGGTGGCGAGCAGCCCGCCCGCCACACCTATAATGAGGCCTGCCGCCACGGGGCTCGCACCGGTCGGGCCAGGCCGCCGCGCCCGACGGGCCGCGACTGGCGGCGTTGTTTCTTCTCAACTGTCTGGTGACCATGAAGATCATTCGCAGCAAGGATTTCACCGCGACGCGCGCCTGGGGCGCGCTCGATATCGCCAACATGGGCGGCATTACGACGCGGCTGCATTGGACCGATCAACCCTATAAGTGGCATGTCAACGACGGCGAGGAAGTGTTCGCCGTGCTCGATGGCCGCGTCGAGATGCGCTATCGCGAGGGCGGAGTCGAAAAGTCGGCCGTTCTGGAAACGGGCGACGTGTTTTACGCCGCGGTGGGTACCGAACATGTGGCTCATCCGATCGGCGCGGCGCGCATTCTGGTGGTCGAGTCGGAGGGCAGCGTCTGAAGGTTGGCGCAAGGGCGGTGCCATACCGGCGCGGTGATCGTCGCGCGCGGCGGCATAATGGAGAGCCGCCGAGGCGCCGCGAGGGCGTGGGAGATCGCGCGCGACGCGCGGCACGGCAAATGCTTGGCCATCGATTGAATCCGATTGATTGAATAAAGAGTCGAGGAAAATCACATGACAAGACCATGGCAATTGACGGGGACCCGGTGGCTGACAGCCGCCGCGCTCGGCGTGATGTTCAGCGGCTGCACGACGATGCCGTGGGACAGCACGCCGTTTTACAGCAGCACGCCGTCCCGGCCGACCACGCTCAGCACGGTTCCTGTTCCCGCCGGTTTTTACCGGGTCAATCCGGGTGACACGATCGGCGCCATTGCGTCGGCTTACGGCCATAAACCTCAGGAAATCGCGGCGTGGAATGGCCTCGCGGCCAACGCCGCAGTCAATCCGGGGCAAGTGCTGCGGGTGTCGCCGCCAATGGCCTCGGGCAGTGTGGTGACGCCGCCAGTCGCTGTCGCGCCGAATGGTCCCGCTACGGCGCCCGGCGCGCCCACGGCGTCCGCCGGGCCACAGCAAGGCGTGTTGCAATGGCCGGTTCGCGGGCCGGTGCTGAAAGCGTTCGCGCCGGGCAAGTCGAACGGCATCGTGATCGGCGGACGGCCGGGCGATCCGGTCAAGGCGGCCGCCACCGGCCGCGTGGTCTACGCGGGCTCGGGTATCGAAGCGTACGGCCCGCTCATCATCATCAAACACGACGATTCGTTGATTACCGCCTACGGGCAGAACAGCACGCTGCTGGTCAAGGAAGGCGACGCGGTCGCGCAAGGGCAAACCATCGGCGAAGTCGGGGTGGACAGCCGCGGCGTCGCGTCGATCCAGTTCGAGGTCCGTCAGAACGGCCAGCCCGTCGATCCGCTTGCCTGGCTGCCGAAGCCGGGCGGATGAAGCTTCCTGTTTAGCGCGATTTCAGCGCAGCGTTAATTGAATATACTGTGTGGCTAAACTGCCTGCGGCGGGCTCGCCCGTCGGCAGCGACGCAGCGGTGTGGCGACCGGCCGTCGCAGGCAGTCATTCATAGACGCACAGGGACACACAATGATCGATTTGCGCAGCGATACCGTAACCCGTCCGAGTCCGGCGATGCTCGCGGCCATGTCGGCCGCCGAAGTGGGCGACGACGTCTGGGGCGACGACCCCACCGTGCTGCGTCTGCAGGCCACGGCTGCCGAACGCGCCGGCAAGGAGGCGGGTCTGTTCTTCCCGAGCGGCACGCAAAGCAACCTCGCTGCCTTGATGGCGCACTGTGCGCGCGGCGACGAATACATCGTCGGGCAGTTGGCTCACACCTACAAGTACGAAGGCGGCGGCGCCGCAGTGCTCGGCAGCATTCAGCCGCAGCCGCTCGAGAATGCCGCGGACGGTTCGATCCCGCTGGAGAAGATCGCCGCCGCGATCAAGCCCATCGACGACCACTTCGCACGCACGCGGTTGCTGGCGTTGGAGAACACCATCGGCGGCAAGGTGCTGCCGGCGGCTTATGTCACGGAGGCCGTGCAGCTTGCGCGTCAGCGCGGGCTGTCCGTTCATCTCGACGGCGCACGCGTCTACAACGCGGCGGTCGCGTCGGGCAAGCCGGTCGCGGCATTGTGTGAACCGTTCGATTCGATCTCGATCTGTTTTTCGAAGGGACTCGGCGCGCCGGTCGGCTCAGTGCTGGTCGGCAGCCAGGCGCTGATCGACGTGGCGCACCGCTGGCGCAAGGTGCTGGGCGGCGGCATGCGTCAGGCCGGCATCCTGGCGGCCGCTTGCCTGTACGCGCTCGATCACAACGTCGAGCGTCTCGCCGACGACCACGCGCACGCCGCGCATCTGGCAGCGGGTCTGGAAGGCATCGAGCACGTCAAGGTGCAGTCGGTCGCGACCAATATGGTGTTCGCTCAGTTTCCGCAGCAGCATTGCGCGCCGCTCGAAGCGTGGCTCAAGGAGCGCGGGATTCTCACGCAGATGCTGTATGCGTCGCGATTCGTGACGCATAAGGACGTGTCGCGCGGGGATATCGATACGTTCATCGCTGCGGTGAAGGCGTATTTCGCGGCGCGGTGAGTGGCTGCCGGTGTGGCGCGCGGTTAGGTAGGCTGCAAGGAAGGCTGGAACGCAGCGGGGCAGAGCAGCGCCCCGCCGCGAAAACGCGGCATTGCGGCGAGGCAACGCGGTAAGGCAAAGCACCAAAAGCAAAGCACCAAAAACAAAGCGGACGCACTGTCACCCCAAGGCGCCCACTTTGTTCATTTCATCGACGCTTTCGCGTGCACACCCGACCGATGTGACGGCGCCAGCAAACGCAACCCGCTCGCCAGACTCGCCGCGCCCGCAAAGAATGCGCCGGTGCTGAGCGCAAGCGTCGGGCCATGCCGGCCCGCAATCCCGAAGCTCAACGCGACCAGCGCGGCGCCGGTCGTCTGCCCGAGCAGCCGCGCGGTCGCAACGATCCCGCTGGCGCCGCCGCTGCGCTCAGGCGGCGCGCTCGCCATCAACGCTTTCAGATTCGGCGACTGGAAGAAGCCGAAGCCCGCGCCGCAAATTGCCATGCGAATGCCGATGTCGAGCACGTGCGGATGAACCGGCAACAGCGCGAGCGAAGCGATCCCCGCCGACATCACCGCGAGGCCGATCGCGCCGAGCAGCCCCGGCGGATAGCGATCGGACAGATTGCCCGCCAGCGGCGCGGCGAGCGCGACCACCACCGGCCACGGCGTCATTAGAAAGCCGGTTTCGACCTGACTGCGATGCAGCACGTCCTCGAAGTAGAACGGCAGCGAGACGAACGCCAGTCCTTGCGCGGCAAACGAGCAAACCGCGGTCACCGCCGACAACGCGAATACCGGCCGCCGGAACAGATCGACCGGCAGCATCGGCGCCGGGTGGCCGGCTTCGCGGCGAATCAGCAACAGCCCGAACACGACCGCGATCGCCGCGGCGCTCAGCACCAGTTGCGTCGAGGCTCGCTGGGCCGCCTCGCCGAGCGCGAAGATCAGCGCGGCAAACGTGACCACATTCAGGAGCGCGGCAACCGGATCGAAGTTGTGCCTGCCGCGTTCGGTGTGCGGCAAGGCCGGCCATGCGAAGCCCAAAGCCAGCAGGCCGAGCGGCACGTTGACCGCGAACAGCCAGGGCCACGCGGCGACGGACAGAATCAGCGAAGCCACCGTTGGCCCGACCGCGAACGACACGCCGACGATCAGCGCGTTGGTGCCGAGGCCGCGTCCAAGCCGGTGGGGCGGATACAGATAGCGGATCAACGCGGTATTCACGCTCATGATCGCGCTCGCGCCGAGGCCTTGCACGACGCGCGCGGCGGTGAGCAGCGGCAGCGTCGACGCGAGCGAGCACGCCAGCGATGCCAGCGTGAACAGCGCAATGCCGCTGATATAGATCCGCCGATGCCCGACGATATCGCCGAGCGCGGCAAGTGGCAGCAGTGTCGCGACCATCGCGAGTTGGTACGCGTTGACGATCCACACCGACGCCGCGGGCGCCGCGTGGAGGTCGGCGGCAATGGCGGGCAGCGCGGTATTGGCGATGGCGGTGTCGAGCGTGGCGAGCGCGACGGCGAGCATGATCGCGGCCATCGCGCGGCGGTTGGCGGCGGACATCGGTGCGTCCGCCGGGAAGGGCTGGGCTGCGGTTGCGCTGGGTTTGTCGGACAAGGCGTGGCTCGTCGGGTTAGGCATGCCGACGCGCAGCACGAGTCGAGAAGCGTGGTGCGCGAGCGGCAGGGGTTGCTTGGCGATAGGCGCGCGTAGCCTGAATCCGGCGTTTTTGAAGCGTATCAGGGCAGGGCGCGCGGCGAATGTAGCGATTGTTACAGAGGCGCGGAAATCGTGCTGAAGACGACGGCGCGGAGCGCATCGATTTCACGTTCATATTGCAACTAACGGTCAAGCCCGGGCGGCGTCCACGAACTGGCCGGTGCGCACGTTGTGACACGCCTTCCGGCACAACCGCCTGGCAGACGATGCGCTCTCATTCCACCACACACCTGGTCCATAGCCGCATTCATCCGCGCGTCATGCCGCGAAAAAATAATGGCGTTGCTTTCACTCACCGCGTATCTGGAGATACGCAATCGTTTGCCTGTTTTGCGCAGCCGATGCACGCGCGCAGTGCCATCCACACGCGCGTTGCACCGCCCGTGTGCGAAAAAGCGGTGTGCTACCGTGTGTCGGCGGGCATGGCATGTGCGTGAGCAAGCGCTCGCGCTCGCGCTCGCCGGTGCCCGGTGGCCGTAGAATGTCCTACTCTGATTCTTAACCCGCCTGACCGGCACGCGCCTCCCGTCCGTCATCTGTGCGGTTCGCGTATGCCGCGTCGCTCTTTCCCCGGAGGCTTCGATGACAGCCGTCGATCTGGAATTCGACCAGCTCAACAGTACCGTCGACGCGCTACGGCGCTCAATTTCCAACCGCATGATGTACGGTGTCGGCAAGGACGCCGTCACCGCGCATCCGCATGACTGGCTGCACGCCGCGGCGCTTGCCGTGCGCGACCGGCTGGTCGCGCGCTGGATGAAGACCACGCGCCTGCAGTACGAACAGGACGTGAAGCGCGTCTACTACCTGTCGATGGAATTCCTGATCGGCCGGACCTTTACGAATGCCTTGCTGGCGCTCGGCATCCACGACCAGATGAAGGAAGCGCTCGCGAGTCTGGGCGTCGATATGGAGGCGCTGACCGATATCGAGCCGGACGCCGCGCTCGGCAACGGCGGCCTCGGCCGGCTCGCGGCCTGCTTCCTCGATTCGATGGCGACGCTCGGCATTCCGGGTTTCGGATATGGCATCCGTTACGAATACGGCATGTTCCGTCAGGAGATCGTCAACGGCGAGCAGGTCGAAGCGCCGGACTACTGGTTGCGCGCGGGCAATCCGTGGGAGTTTCCGCGGCCGGAAGTCACGTACATGGTTCACTTCGGCGGGCGCACGGTGCAGCGTGGCGAGCATGTCGAATGGATCGACACGGAGCACGTGAACGCCACCGCCTACGACACCGTCATTCCCGGTTACGACACGGACGCGACCAACACGCTGCGCCTGTGGTCGGCGCGCGCGACCGAAGAGCTCGATCTGGGCGCGTTCAATCGCGGCGACTACCGCAACGCGGTCGACACGAAGAACATGTCGGAGAACGTCTCGCGCCTGCTGTATCCGGACGACTCGACGCCGGCCGGCCGCGAACTGCGTCTGCGTCAGGAGTACTTTTTCGTTTCGGCGACCATGCAGGATCTGATTCGCCGCTATCAGCGCACGCACAGCACGTTCGGCCGCTTCTCCGAAAAGGTGGCGGTGCATCTGAACGATACGCACCCCGTGCTGGCGATTCCCGAGCTGATGCGTTTGCTGGTGGATGTCCATCATCTGCAGTGGGATAAGGCGTGGAAGCATGTCACGCAGATTTTCTCGTACACGAACCACACGCTGATGCCCGAAGCGCTCGAGACGTGGGACGTGGAGATGCTCGCGCGCCTGTTGCCGCGGCATCTCGAGATCATCTTCGAGATCAACGCGCAGTTTCTCAAGCATGTCAGCGAGCATTCGGGGCATGACGGCGAGATGATCCGCCGCATTTCGCTCGTCGACGAATACGGGCAGCGGCGCGTGCGGATGGCCTATCTGGCGATCGTTGCGAGTCAGAAGGTGAACGGCGTGTCGAAGCTGCATTCGCAACTGATGACCCGCGATATTTTCGCCGACTTCGCGCGCATCTACCCGGACCGCTTCACCAACGTCACGAACGGCATCACACCGCGCCGCTGGCTCGCCCAGGCGAGCCCGTCGCTGTCGTCGCTGATCGACCAGCAGATCGGCAAGCACTGGCGCACCAATCTGTTCGAGCTGGAGCAACTGCGAAACCTGCGCAACGACAGCGGTTTTATTGAGGCCTTCCGTGAAGCGAAGCGGCAGAACAAGCTGCGGCTCGTGCATCGCCTCGCCCATCACACCAAGCTGCGTTTCGATCCGGATGCGCTCTTCGATCTGCAGGTCAAGCGCATTCACGAATACAAGCGGCAACTGCTCAACGTGCTGCACGTGATCGTGCGCTACAACCAGATTCGCGCGCATCCCGAGCGTGACTGGGTGCCTCGCGTGGTGCTGTTCGCCGGCAAGGCCGCGTCAGCATACCGGATGGCGAAGACGATCATCAAGCTGATCGGCGATGTCAGTCAGAAGGTCAATCACGATCCGCTGATCGGCGACCGCCTGAAAGTGGTGTTCGTGCCGAACTACGGCGTAAGCGTGGCAGAACTGATTATTCCTGCCGCTGATCTGTCGGAGCAGATTTCGATGGCGGGCACGGAAGCATCGGGGACCGGCAACATGAAACTCGCGCTCAACGGCGCGTTGACGATCGGCACGATGGACGGCGCGAACATTGAGATCTGCGATGCGGTGGGGCGCGAGAACATCTTCATCTTCGGCCATACCGCCGACGAAGTGGACAGCCTGCGCGCCACCGGCTACCGGCCGCGGCAAATCTACGAAGAGAACCCCGAGCTGCGCATGGCGCTCGACCAGATCCGCACGGGTTTCTTTTCGCCGGACGATCCGCTGCGCTTCTCGGATATTTTCCACACGCTGGTCGACTGGGGCGATCACTACATGGTGCTGGCCGATTTTGCCGCGTTCGCGAAGGCGCAGAACGAAGTGGACGCGCGCTTCGTCGACAAGCGCGCGTGGACCGACAGCGCGATCGAGAATGTGGCGGGCATGGGGCAGTTTTCGTCGGATCGCACGATCGGCGAATATGCGCGCAACATCTGGCATGTGAGTCCGCTCGAGATCGATTAGCGAACTGAGCGCTCCGATGTGGGGCTTAAGCGGAAAGGCCGCGCGATGGTGTGTCGTGCGGCCTTTTCATTTCGCTGGCTGTGGCAGTGGCTCTCGCCACCGCGGCGCTTACTGCGCGAGCTTCTCGACCTCGCGTGCGGCACGCAGGCCTATCTGGCCGTGCGGGAAGTCGAACAGCACGTCGATATTCTGCATGCCCATCAGGCCGATCACGATACGGTCGGCGCCCGGTTTCGCCTTGACGATCGTGACCTGCGCGCCTTCATAGCGATGCACCCATTTGCCCGAGCCCACGGCCGCATTGTAGTTGCCCTGGTTGAGCACCTTGCCGATGTCGTCGTCGCCGGTCCAGTTCGGCGCCTTGTCCATTTCGATGCGGATCATGTCGCTGCTGGCCGTGGCGAACACCAGCGGCGCGCAAAACGTCATTTTGTCGCCCACGTTGACGCAACCTCTCGGCCATTGCGTCGTGCCGTCCTGCAAGACGGTCATCGGCACCATCGTGTAGTCCTTCGTGATTGCGTTCGACGGACTCAGCACGAGGAAAGGTTTCGCGAAGTTCGCATGCACCAGGTAGCGTTGGCCGATATTGCCGGGCAGAGCACGCAGCGGCTGGGTGCAGCAGGTGTCGTCCGGTTGCGCCGCGCCGATGCCGAATAGACCGGAAAACGCCCAGCCGAATTCAGCGGTATAACCGTCCATGCCCACACAGTGCCGTGAGGTGGACTGGCAATTCACCACGTCCACGGCTTGCGCGTCGATCTGCGCCGGCTTCGTCCCCGCAATGCTCATCGGTATTTTCACGGCGGCGCCGGAGACCTGTGCGCCGTTCGTCAACGGCAGCGAACTCACCGGCCCGGCGTTCGGATAGGCGGTGGCGGGCAAGACCGACTTCAGCACGCGCACGCCTTGCGTGCCCGTGTCGAGTGCCATGTAGACCGCCTTGCCGTCGAGTTGGATCGGCAAGCCGAGGCGCGCCTGGTCCCTGTCGGCGCGATCCACCTGCAGCGGAATCAGCAGGCCGTCGTTGCCGCCGTTGAGCAGCGTGGCAGCGGGCGCAGGCGGCGTGGGAGTGGGGAAGGTGACAGCGCAGCCGCTTAGCGCGACGAGCGCGGCAGTGATGACGAGCGCGGCCGCGCCAGAACGGCGCCCGCTGAGGCGCAAATGCCGGCGCGGGGCGCCAGGAGACGACAGGAGCATAGATTACGCTTTGCAAAAAGGCGGTCCCTGACGAAGGCGAGGCATCGCGAGCCGCGAGGCGGACAACACGCGGGAGCAATCTCACTGGATTGCCCCTGCGTGGACAGTGAAACCGCGACGCGTGCAGGCCTGCGGGAAGGAACACGCAATAACAGGAGCGGCGACTCTACATGGCCACTCGAGCGCAATTGCAAAGATGTGTGAAGGTTTGCATGCGGCGGGAAAGCGGCGCATGCAAGTTTCGATCTACGTCAATGTTCGCGCGGACGACGGATCACGGTTGCCTGCGCGCGGCCAAGCGTAGCGCGATCGAGCGCGGCGGTCAGCAGGCCGATCACGTCGTCGAGGGTGCGGGAGGTCACTTCCACGCGAAACGTCACGCGCTCGCGTTGCTGATCGACGGTGACGACATAGAGACGCAGATCTTCGCCGAGCGCGGCGTGTAGCGCGCGCCGCCCATTGGCCGACGAGGTGCCGGGCACGGTGACTTCGATAATGACGAGCGGCACGACCACATGCGTGCGGCGCGCCATGCGCGGCGTGCGCGAGTTGCGCGTGGCGGAGGGATCGGACGTTGCAACGAAAGTGAGCATCGTGATTGCGCCGACCCGGCGGGCGGCGCGTTGTTGACACCAGCTCACTCTAACCACGCGCGCCTCAACGGCGCGCAAAAGCTGCTGCGCGGCGAATCAAAATTGTGTTAACACGGCGGGTGGCAATTTGCCGCTGCGCGGCGTGTGGCCCACGTGGGCCATCTGCCCCACGCTTGCCCCGTGCGGCGCGGCGCGTGGCTGAGCGCGCCGTCAGACCTTCGGCGTGGCGGCTGTGCTTTTGGCTTCGTTCACGGCCGCGCCGACGCGCTCGACGAAATCACGATCGGTGCTCATCAGCGCTTCGCGCTCGCCATTCGCGGTTTGCACCATCAGGCGATGGGTGATGTCCTGAGTCGCCCAGGTGAGCCAGCCGACCACGGCCAGCATCGTGCCGCACACCATGCCGACTGGCGAGCGCAATATCCCGCCGACAATAGCGCCGGCGAGGCCGACGAGCGAAATCGCGAGTGGCAAGGCCTTGTTCTTCTGCACGGTGACGACCTGCACGCTCACGATATCGCGCAGCGGAAAGACCTGACCGGCGGCCGAGAGTGCATTGCGCGTGACCGACACGCCACGATCATTGAAAGGGGTTTCCATCGAGTCCAATTCAAGCGGTAGCAAAGGGCGCAGCGTACCAGACTTCAAATGCCTAAAGGTGCGGGATTTCTTGACGTCCGTCAGGTGGATCGCGAGGCGGTGCGGGCGACCGGCCGCTGCCGCCGCAAGATTCTGAAAGAGTTCGGCGCGCCCGGCGCTCTACGCCAGTGCCGCGATACGCGCACCGAGCCACTCGCGCAGTGCGGCGACTTCTTCACCGCACACGGAATGTTCCATCGGATAGGCATGCCATTCGACCTTGTTGCCCTGCGCCAGCGCAAAGTCGCGCGCGGCCTCGCCGAGCTGGATCGGCAATACCTCGTCGTATTCGCCGTGCGCGGCAAAGATCGGCGTTGCGTGGTTCGCGGGTGCGAGGTGACGCTGGATAAAGGCTCTGGAGGGCAAGTAACCTGACATGACGATCAACCCGCCAAGCGTCGCCGGATGCGTGAGCCCCACTGTGTATGTCATCGCGCCACCCTGCGAAAAGCCGGCGAGAAATATTTTCGAGGTCGGAATGCCGCGCTCGTTCTGCCCGGCGATCAGTTGCCGCACGGATGCGCAAGACGCTTCGATGCCCGCCTCGTCGACCTGGCGCTCGATCGACTGGAACGAGCGGATGTCGTACCACGCGCGCATCACGTAGCCGTTGTTCGCGGTCACCGCCATCTCCGGCGCGTTGGGAAACACGAAACGCACGGCGGGTTCATTGGCGAGACGCAATTCCGGCACCAGCGGCACGAAGTCGTTGGCGTCGGCACCGAGACCATGCAGCAGGATCACGGCAAATTCAGGATTCGGTGCGGTTTCGATTTCAATGGTCTGCGGCGTGGTGGTCATGGCGTGCTGCTCCCTGGCGTCGGCATGGTCGGATGACCGGAACCAGCACGATACCGCATAGCGTGCGAGCCGGATCAGCCGCGGCGCGAGTATCGACGATACCCGCGCCGCAGCCGCTTGCCAAAGGCTTTACTGCGGGCCTTACTGCAGACGTTGCTTCAGTTCGTTAGCGAGTTGCCGCGTGGCCGCTTTGGTCGGCGCATCTTCGGCCAGCGCGTTGAGCAACCCGAAGTCGTGAATCGTGCCGTCGTAACGGACGGTGGCCACTTCGTCACCGGCTGCGTCGAGCTTGCGGCCGTAAGCTTCGCCTTCGTCACGCAGCACGTCGGATTCGGCGACCTGAATCAGCGCCGGCGGCAAGCCTTTCAACTGCTCCGTCGTTGCGCGCAGCGGCGACGCATAGATCTCGTTGCGCTGCTTCGGATCTTTCGTGTAGGCGTCCCAGAACCACTTCATCATCGGCCGGGTCAGAAAGTGGCCTTGCTGGAACTGATTGTACGAGCCGTCGTTGAAATTATTGTCCGTGACGGGCCACATCAATCCCTGGAAGCGGATTGCCGGGCCTTGCTTGTCTTTCGCCATCAGGCTCACCACCGCGGCCATGTTGCCGCCGACGCTGTTGCCGACCACGGCGAGGCGATTGCCGTCCACGCCGATTTCGTCGCCGTGCGCGGCAACCCACTTCGTGGCGGCATAGCCCTGGTTGATCGCGACCGGATAGCGAGCCTCCGGCGAAGGCGTGTAGTTCACGAAGACCGCGACGGCGCCCGATTGCACCACCAGATCGCGCACCAGACGCTCGTGAGTCTGGAAGTCGCCGAGTATCCAGCCGCCACCGTGGAAGAACATGAACACGGGCAACGTTCCGCTTGCGCCGTGCGGACGGACGATCGTCAGCGGCACGCTGATGCCGTCCTGCTCGATGGTGCGATTGGAGACGTCGATACCCGACAGATCGACTTTCACGCCGTTCTGTGCATCGACCAGAACTTGCCGTGCCTGGGCAGGCGGCAAGGTATTGATCGCGGGACCCTTGCCGCTGTTCAGCGCACTCAGCAAGCCGGACGTTAAGCGGTCGGGGGTGGCTTGTGCAGCGGGGCTTGCCGCAAAAGCGGAACCGAAGGCGAGGGCAGAGGCCAGCAGCACGGGGACGAACTTGATCATGATGAACTCCGGTGAGCGCAATAGTCAGGAAGAGGGCTTGGGATTAGACGAGCGTGAGCGTGACGGCGATGTTGTTGCGCGTAGCGTTCGAATACGGACACACGATGTGCGCCTTGTCGACGAGCGCCTGCGCCGCGTCTTGCGCCATGCCGGGCAGCGAGATCTTCAACTCCACTTCGATTCCGAAGCCATTCGGGATCGCGCCGATGCCGACGCTGCCCTCGACGGAAACGTCAGCGGGAATCGCGATGCGCTCGCGCGCGGCGACGAACTTCATCGCACCGACGAAGCACGCGCTGTAGCCGGCCGCGAACAGTTGCTCAGGATTGGTGCCCTCGCCACCGGCACCGCCGAGTTGCTTCGGCGTGGTCAGCTTCAGGTCGAGGTTGCCTTCGGGCACCACGGCGCGGCCGTCACGGCCACCGGTTGCCTTGGCGTGAGCGCGGTACAGCACGTTGTCGATCTTGGTCATGGTCAACTCCTTCAGTTGGGTATCTACTACTAGATAGATAAATGAGGCTAAAAAAGGACGCGTGATCCGCGCCGGTAACTCATGCTTGCAGTCTATCTACTTATAGGTAGACTGCAAGATAAAAATAAAGAGGCGGATGCCCACCTCCGTAACAGCTCTACTGCGATTTCTTCCACGATGCTTCTACATCTTCCAGCCGGGCCTTCGTTCCGAACAACCGGCTTGCTAGCACACTGCCTTGATACGCGGCGTACAGCGCACGCGCGGCGGCCTCGGGCTTGCCGTTCACTACCAGCGTGCGCTCCTGCGCGCCTTGTGCGAGCACTTGCGCCAGCCACTTTTCGTTGGCTTTGAAAAACGCCTGAATCGCCTCACGAATGTTCTCCGGCAACGACGCGATATCCGACGCCAGCATGCCGCACAGACAAATCTGGTCGCCGTCGCCGAGCGTTTTGCCAAACAGCCGGGTGTACTTGCTGAGCTTCGTATTGGCCGGCAGTTTGGCGTCGATTGCGTGCAGCGCAGCTAGCACTTCCTTGCTGTATTCGTTGACCGCCTCCAGCACCAGATCGTCTTTCGACGGGTAATAGTAGTGGATGCTCGAAGTCTTGACGCCGACCAGTTCGGACAGGTCGCGGTAGCTGAAACCGTTGTAGCCACGCTGCATCATCAACGTGATGGCGTGATCGAGAATCTGCTCGCGGACTGTCGGGGTCGTTTCCATGAGCGAACTTTATCTACTACTAGATAGATAGTCAAGCGGTTTTTTGCATCTAAAGAAGAAGTGGGGTGGTGTGTGGGGTACGGCGAACGTCCTTGTGTCGTCCCAAAAGAAAAACGCCCCGCAGGGCGTTTTTCCAGACTCTCAATCCAGCAAGGAATTCGCGTTCCCTGCAGAGAGAAACCCGCTTAGAACTTATGACGGATACCGACGCGGAACGCCAGCTGGTTGTCCGACCCCGTGCCCGACGTGCTGAAGTAGCTCGTGCTCGAACCGATCTGCGCCTGCAGATCCTGGCCCTTGTTGCGGCCGGCAGCGATCTGATAGATACCCAGTGCATACACGTCCGTACGCTTGCTCAGCGCGTAGTCGACGCTCAGGTCCACCTGGTTCCAGTGGCCGGTGCTCGCGTCGCTCAGGTGCATGTACGTGTAGCCCGCGCCTGCCGTCAGTGCCGGCGTGAACGCGTACTTCGCGCCCGCTTCGTACGCGGTGAACGTCGTCGAGCTGCCCGAGATCGGTTCGAAGCGCGTGTTCGTATACAACGCCCACAGCGTCGCCGCGCCGATCGAGTAGCGGCCGCCCACGCCGAACGTGCGCAGATCGCGGACCGTGCCCGTCGTCACGTTGGCCATGGCCGTCGAGAACGTCGGGGTTGCCTGACCCGGATACCGGATGTCCGTGTATGCCGCGCCAACGCCGAACGGGCCGTTTGCGTAGTTCAAGCCGAAGCTGTAAGCGCGCGACGAACCCGCGACCGGTGCAGCGGTCGTGCCGGTTGCCGGCGCGCCGGCGAATGCGCCAGCCTGGTTCGAGAAGCCGTACATCGCGCCGAAGGTCAGGCCCGCGAAATTCGCGCTGCTGAACTTGACTGCGTTGTTGATACGGCTCGACGTCAACTGGTCGACGTCGTTGATATGGTAAGCGTAGTTGCCCGCGACGGTCTGGCCGCCGGTCGAGTAGTTGCCGCCCAGATAGTCCGTCGAAAACGAGTACTGACGGCCGAACGTCAGCGAGCCGACGCCGTTCTGCGACAGACCGACAAACGCCTGACGGCCGAACAGCGCGCCGCCCTGGCCGAGCGTGCCGTTGCCGCTGTTAAATCCGTTCTCCAACACGAACAGCGCCTTCAGGCCGCCACCCAGGTCTTCCGTGCCGCGCAGGCCCCAACGGCTGCCTTGTGCGACGCCGTCGTCGTACTTGAAGAGGTTGTCGTGGCCCGTTGCGGTCTTCGAGTTGTTCACGTAGCTGATACCGGCGTCGATCAGGCCGTACAGGGTGACACTGCTTTGCGCGTGAGCAGCGGAGGCGAAGACGGCGAGAGTAGCGGCGGCAAATACTTTTTTGTTCAAGACTTTCTCCGATTAAAAATTAAGCGATCGCGACGCCGGGCTCTTTGGCCGGGTCGTGCGATGGCCCGAAATTTAAGGGAACGCAGAGTAAGGTATGTGACAGCTTTGCTTATTTTCCGAATCTGTCGCGTGAGCGCGACACTCACATAGCCTCGCCAGCTGAAATCGAGCAGGGCATGCGCGTATAAGCTTTTTCCCGCTCGTGCATATAAGCGTGTGAAAAACGATTGGTTTTCCGCCGTCACAGCCGCATGCGACGATGCGCGCCTACCAACACATCACATGTAGGAAGACGCATGCAACGCCGGACAATCCTCCAGAACCTGCTCGCCATCGCCGCCTTTTCGCTGACGGCCACGTTCGCGCACGCGGACGACAAACAACTCAAGATCGGCACGATGAGCGGCCCGGACGCGCAAATCTGGTCGGTCGTGACGAAAGTGGCGGCGCGCGAAGGTCTGAACGTCAAAGTCATCGAATTCAACGATTATGTGCAGCCGAACGCTGCGCTCGACGCGGGCGACCTCGACGCCAACGGCTTTCAGCACCAGCCGTTTCTCGACAGCCAGATCAAGCAGCGCGGCTACAAGATCGTCAACGTCGGCTTGACCTATGTGTCGCCAATGGGCTTCTATTCGAAGAAACTCAAGTCGCTCAAGGACTTGCCGGAAGGCGCGAAGGTCGGCATCCAGAATGACCCGTCCAACGGCAATCGCGCGCTGCTGCTTTTGCAGAAGTACGGTGTGATCAAACTGAAGCCGGGCGTCGGCACGAACGGCGTGAACGCGACGCCGCTCGATGTCGCTGAAAATCCGAAGAAGATCAAGCTGGTGGAACTCGATGCCGCGCAATTGCCGCGTGCGCTCGGCGACCTCGACGCGGCTTCGATCAATACCGATTACGCGGTCAAGGCCGGACTGCAACCGACCAAAGACGCAATCGCGATCGAAGACCTGAAAGGCCCGTACGCGAATCTGATCGCGGTGCGCGAGCAGGATCGCAATCAGCCGTGGGTGAAGAAGCTGGTGGCGGCGTACGAATCGGACGAAGTGCGCAAGTACATCGATACGCAATTCAAAGGCGCGATCATCCCGGCTTTCTGAGCATGGTTTGACTGATGCCGCATAAATGCAAATCGCCCGCTGTTTCAGCGGGCGATTTGCATTGCGGCTCGAACTCTCGCGGTCGTGCCGCGCGATAAGGCGGCACGAGCGAGATTTTTGCCTTAGTTGCTCAACAGCGAGCCGCTGCGGAACGCCTTCGCACCGGCAATGCGCGCGAATTCCAGACCGGCCGTCGCAAAGCGCGTCAAATGCCGTGCGTACAGCACGCCGGCCACGCTGCTCTTGAGCGTGACGACTTGCTCCGTCAGCGGATCGACGATATCGGCGATCTCATGACCCACGTCGACCCAGGTGCCGACTTCACAGCGATACACCAGCACGCCGCTGATCGGTGCGACGATCGGCTCGGCGCCGGCGAGCGGCGTGGCGGCGAATTCGAGCGGCGGCAGCGCGGCAGCCGTGCCGTCGATCACGCCACGCGAGGTCAGGTATTCGATGATCGCCTGCGCATCATGGTCGGCGTACTCGTACGACACTTCGCGCTGGCCGCGCAGTTCGATCGTGACCGAGATCGACCCGTTCGGAATCGGGAAGCGGTCGCCGTAGCGGCCACGCAGATCCGACCAGCAGAAGCTGTGAATTTCGTCGAACGGATTGCCCACCGAATTGAGCGCGAGCAGCGATGCCTTGGCGTCCAGGTAGCAGGCGAGCGGCTCGACTTCCGGCCACAGGTCCGGGTTCGTGTAGAGGTGCATCGCCGCTTCCCAGTCGCAATGCAGATCGAGCACGACGTCGGCGTCGTATGAAAGCTTTTGCAGCGCGAGGCGCTGCGATTCGAGTTCGGTCTGCGGCGTTTGCGCGTCGAGCGCCTCACGCATGGCCGTGCGGATCGCCGTGCGGTTTGCGTCGAGATTGTCGGTCAGGCGCGACTCGATCACCGGCTGCACCAGCGCCGACAGATCGTGGAAATTGCGGTTGAAGTTCTGGGCCGTGTTGGTTTCGAAACGCCCGGTCAGATGGCCGAGAAAGTGCTGATTCAGGCCGATCGGATTGGCCACCGGCACGATCACGACTTCGCCGCGAATCTTGCCGGCCGCTTCCAGCGCCGTCAGCTTGCGGCGCAGTGCCCACGAGACCAGCATGCCGGGCAGCTCGTCGGCATGCAGCGACGACTGGATGTAAATCTTCTGGCCGCCGCCCGGACCGTAGTGGAAACTCGTCAGGTTGCGGGCGGTGCCGAGCGTCGGAGCAATCAGCGGATGGGTTTGGGTTTGCATGGTTTTCAAATCCGCGGCCAACTGGGCGTGCCGCGCTATCTCGTTGATAACAGTGGGGAAACTTGCTTGATAGCCGGTCAGTCTCGGGCCGGCGGGCGGCGCTTTGCGGGCGCCTCGATCGCACGATCTTAGCCGAT
>NZ_JARESR010000032.1:0-88481 GCF_046028015.1 Paraburkholderia sp. RL17-383-BIF-A
ATTCAAGGCGAGGGCTAGCCAAGCCAAGCCAAGCCAAGCCAAGCCAAGCCAAGCCAAGCCAAGCCAAGCCAATTGCGAAGCGCGAAGCGCCCGCCAAGCGCCAGGAACTGCCAGCCGGCCGCACCACGAACACCGACCAGGCGCCGACTGAACGCCGACCTAAGCGCCGACCTAAACGCCCACGCCGAACAGCGCCATCGTCCCGAGAATCACGAACATCACCGCCGCGATGCCGTGCACGAGTTTGGTCGGCAGCCGATGCGCGAAACGGTCGCCGAGCAGGATCGCGGGCACGTTGGCGATCATCATGCCGAGCGTGGTGCCCGCCACCACGCCGAAGAAGTCGTGAAAACGCGCGGCGAGGGCCACCGTGGCGATCTGCGTCTTGTCGCCCATTTCCGCGAGAAAGAACGTCACCACGGTCGCGCCGAACACGCCGAAGTGCGTGCGGCTGGTATTGGCCTCGTCGTCGTCGAGCTTGTCCGGAACGAGAATCCACAGCCCCATGCCGATGAACGATACGGCCAGTGCCCAGCGCATGATGGTCGGCGTGAGCAGAGAGCCGAGCCAGGCGCCGAGTGCGCCCGCGCAGGCATGATTGACGAGCGTGGCGACGAGCACGCCGAGAATGATCGGCAGCGGCTTGCGATAGCGTGCCGCGAGGACGAGCGAGAGCAATTGCGTCTTGTCGCCGATCTCGGCGAGCGCGACTGCTCCGGTCGAAATGAGAAAAGCGTGATCCACGTTATGTTGATTCCCCGGGCCGAGAGATGAACGAGCGACGACCCACGACACGCCGGGCCCTGTTGCGGCGGTGTGTGGATCATCGGTCTCGCCAGGCCAGAGGCTGCGGCTGCCATGGCCGTGCAGGCCAAGTCTGTTGACAGGCGCCCCCGCGAACCACACGTGCGACGCACCCGATGACAGCGGTGCGCACGTGCCGCGAGGCGGCTACTCCCCAATGAGGGACGGAGTATAACAGGCATGGCACCAGCCGATAATCGACTCCGTCAGCCGCGGACGCCATTGCATCTCCCAAATCGCGGGCTTGAGATAGGCCAGGCGTCGTCGACCGGTTATAAGGTCGGCAGTTGCCCACACGGAAACCTTCCAATCTGAAACATTGTTTAAGAAAGTTAGTTGAAAGTAATGATGTAATTCCGCGAAATGCTTCTGCGCTCGTGTCGACCGCAACCCGTGTCGCGAGCGGCTTTTGCACCTGGCCGCGCAGCCGGAAATCGCGCCGCAGGCGCGCGCAACGGGTTTTTGGCGGGGCGTCGCTCGATAGATACGGATACAGATGGATACGTCTTTTGTGGCTGATTTATCCCAGAATATTCAGTATGATTCGGCGACCTTAGGGCGCCTGAGGCCATCCTCCAGACAAATCGGCGAGGGTGCCTAAATAAACGGGGCCATGTGCCGTTAAATCGCTGAACCCTATATAAGATCAGACGATTGGATCGACCCCGGCTGGAGATTGCCGGTCCGCGCGGCGCGTACACGCTGTGACGGTGCCGTATTCCGTCAGGCGCTTCAGCCTCTCCTCGCTTCTACGCGCGAACACCGATATGCCCGATCTGCACTGGACCGTTCCGGTCGCTCGCTGGTCTAGCTGGCCTGCTGCCGCATCTGCCGCACCCGATATCGGCTTCATCGAGCCGATCGTGCGGCGCCGTCTGAGCACTCTGTCCAGAGTGGCGCTGAAGGTGGCGCACGACTGTGTCGCCCAGAACGCTGCGCGGGTCGTTTTCGCGTCGCGCCACGGCGAACTGCGTCGCACCACGGATATCCTGCGCGCCATCAGCGCGGGCGAGCCGGTGTCGCCTACCGCTTTCAGCCTGTCGGTGCTCAATGCCATGACCGGCGTGTTCGGCATTGCGCGTGGCGACCGGTCGGCGGCGAGCGCGATTTCGGCCGGCGCGGAAACGCTCGGTTACGCCCTGCTGGAGGCGCACGCACAGTACGCCACCCAGCCGGATTCGCCAATGTTGCTGGTCTATGCGGACGAACCTGCCGACCCGGCTTACGGCACGATCGAAGACGAAGTGCCGGGCGGCGCGATCGCGATCCTGCTCGATAGCGAAACGGTGACGGGCGAATTGGCGTGTGTCGTTTCCCGCGCTGATCTGCGGGAATCCCCGCCGGTGAGTCAAACCACCGCGGCCGAAGGCCGAGTGGGCGAGCGGGAATCCGCGCCGGCGAGCGAACCTGCGGCAAGCGAGGGCAACTCGCCGACCGTTTTCGCGACCCAGAGCCAGGCCGTGCAGCACTGTCTGGAAACCGGCCTGCCCGCCGCGTGGCAAGGCGCCGGCGCCACGTGGCATTGGAGTTGGCATGATCGCGCGGCTTGATTATTGCTGGCGATTCTGCGCGACCGGCTTGGCCTTCGTGGTGTTCGGCGTATGCGGCGTGCTGTTCTCGGTGGTGGTGTTTCCGCTTGCGTGGGTGTGGCCGCACCGTGCATCGCGTCAGTTCGCGGTGACGGGCGTGATTCACTGGTTTTTCCGTGCGCTGGTCGCGGTGTTGCAGCGCATCGGGGTGATGGAACTCGAAGTGTCGGGCGTGCAGGCGTTGCGCGCGGAAAGGCCGGCGATCGTGGTCGCCAACCACCCGACTTATCTCGACGTGATGGTGCTCCTGTCGCTCACGCCGCATGCCTGCTGCGTGGTGAAAAACGCGCATTGGAGCAACCCGTGTTTCTGGGGCATCGTGCGTTCGGCGGAGTACGTCAGCAATGCCGATCCCGCGGAGCTCGTCGAGGCCGGCGCGAAGCAACTGGCCGCTGGCTATACGATGATCATTTTTCCGGAAGGCACGCGTAGCCCCGGGCCGAACCGGTTGCATGCCTTTTCGCGCGGTTTCGCGCATATGGCGCTGAAAGTCGGCGCTCCCATCGTCCCGGTGCTGATGGATTGCGACCCGCCCGCATTCACCAAGCAGATGCGCTGGTACGACGTGCCGGCACGCGCGTTCAGAATGCGCGTGAACGTGCTCGAGCCGCTCGGCGTCGATCAGCTCGCGGCCCATGACACTCCACCGGCTCTTGCGGCGCGCAGCGTGACGAGCGCCGTCGAAGCACACATTACTCAGCACCTGTTCGATTATGGATTCTTTAAAACTGGAAATTAAACAGCTTCTGATCGAAGCGCTCGATCTGGAAGACCTGAGCCCGGCCGATATCGACGACGATGCACCGTTGTTCGATACCGACGGCATCGGTCTCGATTCGATCGACGCGCTCGAAATCGGCATCGTGCTGCGCAAACAATACCAACTGACCATCGCAGCGAACGACGAACGCACGCGCGAACACTTCCGCTCGATCAGCACGCTGGCCGCGCTGGTGGCGAGCCAACGCGAAGCGACGCACGCTGTGAACGAAACAACCAGAAAGGGGGAGTAAATCGTGTCCGAGGCAGAGATTCTGGAGCGCATCCGCGCTATCTTCAAAGAGAACTTCGCGATCGAGCCCGAGCGTGTCACGCCCGAAGCGCATCTGTTCGAGGACCTCGATCTCGACAGCATCGACGCTGTCGACCTCGCGATCAAACTGCAGGAAATGACCGGACGCCGCATCAAGCCGGAAGAGTTCAAGTCGGTGCGCACCGTCGGCGACGTGATCGGCGCGGTCGAGTCCCTGCTGGCGGCACAAGGCTGATGTCCGTCGCGCGCTCGCGAACGCAAGCGGCGGCGCGGCGGGCCGACGATGCCTCGCCCGGCGCCGGGCGCCACTTCGGCAAAACCGTCGTGCAGGTGCTGTTGAAGCTCGCGTACCCCGCGCTGATCCTGTGCGCGTGGCGCTGGGACACGCCGCGCTACGTCGGCTGCATGCTGTTTGCGATTCTCTGGCTGCAGCGCTGGGCCGGTAGCGGCCCGGTCGCGACTTCGCTGCGGCGGCTCTCCACGATCGACTGGAGCGTGGTCGGTCTGCTGAGCTGCGCGTCGGCGGCGATCGTGCTGACCAATAGCGAATTGCTGTTGCGTCTGTATCCGTCGCTCGTCAATCTGGGCCTGTTGATCGCGTTTGGCGCGACGCTCGTGCGCGGGCCGTCCATGATCGAAAAATTCGCGCGCCTCGGCAATCCGGATCTGCCGCCGGGCGCGGTGCGCCATACGCGGCGCGTGACGCAGGTGTGGTGTGCGTTCTTCGTGCTGAACGGCGTGTTTTCCGCTTATACCGCGTTGTATTGGAGCCGTGCCAACTGGTCGCTGTATAACGGCGCGATTGCGTATGGGTTGATCGGCGTGCTGCTGGTGGCCGAGGTGATCTGGCGTTACCTGGTCGTGCTGCCGCGTGCCGCGCGTTCGGAGGCGGCATGATCGCGTTGCATGATCTGTTGTCGGTGGTTCATGAGAGCGCCGCGTTGCAGGTGCCCGTCTGCCGCGATGGCTCCAAGGTGCTCGACCGCGCGGCGTTTCGCGCGCGCGTCGCCGTGTTGATCGCGCTCGTGCAAACGCAGGGCGCGCAACGCTACGCACTCTGTATCGACGATCCGTTCGATTTCGCCTGCGCGCTTTTCGCGCTGCTCGCGTGCGGCAAGGAGCCGGTGATTCCGGCCAACTCGACGCCAGGCTATCTCGCCGATCTCGCCGATGCGTACGACGTGGTGCTGACGGATGCGGATTTGCCGCTGTTCGAGCTTTCGGCCGGAGCCAACCTCGGTATCAACCCCGAAGCTGAAGTCGACGCCGATCTCGATACGTTGGCCCACGTCAACGCAGCCGCGGCGGAGCACGCCGGACTCGCCACCGACGCCGGCATTGGAAACGCCGAGGCAGCCTCAACGCACGCCGCAGCCGCCTCCGGCACCGGAAACACCCGGGCAGCCTCAGACCCCGCCGCCACCGCCACCGGCACTGCAAACGCCCAGGCAGCCTCGGCGCACACGTCTCCCGCCGCTCTCACGATCGACCCGCAAGCCCCGCTCACGCTCTACACCTCCGGCAGCAGCGGCCGCCCCAAGCCGATCCGCAAGACGCTCGCGCAATTCAACGCCGAAGTGCACACACTGGAACAGCAGTGGGGCACGTTGATCGGCGACGCGACGATGCTCGCGAGCGTGCCGCATCACCACATTTACGGTTTGCTGTTTCGCGTGTTGTGGCCGCTTGCCGCCGGCCGCGCGTTCGACCGTGCGATCAGCATCGAGCCGTTGCATCTGCAAACGCAGATCGAGCAATGCGGCGCGGCGGTGGTCGTCTCGACACCGGCGCAATTGTCTCGCTGGCCCGCCTTGCCTGGCTTCGCGGACTTGACGCCGGCGCCGCGCGCGGTCTTTTCATCGGGCGGCCCGCTGGCGTTTGAAGCCGCGCAGGAATATGCCGCGGCTTATGGCACCGCGCCGCTCGAAGTCTACGGCAGCACGGAAACCGGTGGCATAGCGTGGCGGCGCCAGGATCAGACAGATGCATGGCAACCGCTAGCCGGCATCGAAGTGCGCCGCGACGAAGACGGTGCGCTGAACGTCCGCTCACCGCATCTCGATCACGCCGGCTGGCATCGTACCGACGACAGGATCGCCTTCGACGCCGATGGCCGTTTCCGTCTGCAAGGCCGGCTCGACCGCGTGCTCAAGCTCGACGGCAAGCGCGTGTCGTTGCCGGAACTGGAAGCGCGCCTCGCGCTGCATCCGTATGTGGCGCAAGCGGCGATCGTGCCGCTCGCCGGCGCCTCGCGTGAGCGCGTCGGCGCCGTCGTAGCGCTGACGGAAGCGGGCGGTGCGGCGCTGCGCGACGAAGGCCGCGTGGCGCTCGCCAAGATCCTGCGCCGGCATCTCGCCGAATACTTCGACGTGGTGGTGCTGCCGCGCCACTGGCGTTTTCGGGTCACGCTGCCGTTCGACGCGCGCGGCAAACTGCCGGTGGCCGCCGTGGCGGCCGCGTTCGAACCGCGTAGCGAAGGCGTCGAGGTGCTGGCCGAAGCGCGCAGCGGCGACACACTGCATTACGAGTTGCGCGTGCCGCCCACGCTCGCGCATTTCGCCGGCCACTTTCCCGGCCTGCCGATTCTGCCCGGCGTCGTTCAGGTCGACTGGGCCGTGCGCCTCGCCGCCGACCACTTGCCGGCCGTGCGGGCGGTGGCATCGATCGATCGTCTGAAGTTCATGGCGCCGGTTTCTCCAGGCGCGGTGCTCGCGCTCACGCTCGCTCACGACGCGGCCCGCCGGCGCCTGCAGTTTGCATACCGCGCGAACGGTCGCGAATGCGCGTCTGGTGTGATCGTCTACGGGGCGCCGGCGTGATGACCTTCTCCCCATGCATCGTCATTCCGATCTACAACCATAAGGACGCGATCGGCGCGACCGTCGCTCGTCTCGCGGTTCACGGCCTGCCGTTTTTCGTCGTCGACGACGGCAGCGACGAGGCCACCCAGCAAGTGCTCACCGCGCTCGCGCAGCAATACGCGGGGCGGTTCACGCTATCGCGGCTGCCGGTCAACGGCGGCAAGGGCGCGGCGGTGATGGCGGGGCTGCGCGCCGCGCGCGAGGCCGGCTACACGCACGCACTGCAGATCGACGCCGACGGCCAGCACGACGCGACCGACGTGCCCCGTTTCATCGAAGCGGCGCGCGCCGAACCGGGCGCGGTGATTCTCGGCCGGCCGATCTATGACGAGAGCGTGCCGAAAGCGCGTCTCTACGGCCGTTATCTCACGCATGTGTGGGTGTGGATCGAAACGCTTTCGCTGGCCATCCGCGATTCGATGTGCGGCTTTCGGCTTTATCCGCTGACGCTGGCCTGCAATCTGATCGACAGCGTGCGACTGCCCACGCGCATGGACTTCGACATCGAGATCCTCGTGCGTCTGTACTGGCGACGCGCCGCGTTCCGTTCGATTCCGACGCGCGTCACCTACGCGAGCGACGGCGTCTCGCATTTCGACGTGCTGTGGGACAACGTGCGCATCAGCCGCAGCCATACGCGGCTCGTGTGCGGCATGCTGTGGCGTCTGCCGGTGCTGCTCGCGCACAAGGTGATGCCGCGTCGCGCGGCACTTGCGGATGGGCAGTGGAAAGAAAATGACCAGGACTGGTGGCGTATCGCCGAACGCGGCAGCCATCTGGGCATGTCGTTGCTCGCGCTCAGTTGCAAGCTCTTCGGCCGACGTTTCACCGCGCTCTGGCTGCACCCGATCGTCGCGTATTTTCTGCTGACGGGCCGCGCCGCGCGCGAGGCCTCCAGCAATTACTTCAGGCATCTCGGCAAGACTGCGCCGCAGGGCGACACGCCGCGTCCGGGCTGGCTGTCCGCGTACCGCCATATGCTGGCGTTCGCACAGTCGGGCTTCGACAAGCTCGCCGCGTGGTCGGGCCGCGTCAACAATGCAGACGTCAAGTTCGAAGATCCTTCGGCGTTCGAAGCATTGGTGAAGAGCGGCAAGGGCGCGCTCGTGATCGGCGCGCATCTCGGCAATCTGGAGATGACCCGCGCGCTCGCCGCGCAGGGCGCATATGCGAAGGTCACGGCGGTCGTCTATACGGAGCACGCGCGCCGCTTCAACAGCGTGCTGGCCTCGGCCAATAGCGAGTTCGCGAAACATCTGCTCGAAGTCAGCGACTTCGGACCCGAGACCGCGATGATGATGCAGGAGCGTGTCGACGCCGGCGAATTGCTGGTGATCGTCGGCGACCGCGTGCCCGCGCACGAAGCGGGCCGCACGACGGAGGCGCAATTTCTCGGCTCGACCGCGCCGTTCGCGCAAGGGCCCTATGTGCTCGCGCATGCGTTGGGTTGCCCGGTCTATCTGTTCTTCTGTCTGAAAGAGCACGACGGTTACCGCCTGTATTTCGAACCGTTCGCCGAGCGTATCGAGCTGCCGCGCCGCGAACGCGCGCAGCATCTCGCCGCGTGGGCGCAGCGCTATGCCGTGCGGCTCGAACATTATTGCCGCAAGGCACCTTATCAATGGTTCAACTTCTTCGATTTCTGGGCCAGCCCCAAGCGAGGCGCAAATGGCCGAACATGATCTGATCGATGTGCCGAATGCGGGCGCCAACGTGAACAAGGCGGCGGTCGTCATAGGCGGTCGCAAGCTGACGATCGAAGAGGTCGTCGCGATCGCGCAGCATCGCACGCCGGTTGCGTTGAGCGCCGATCCGGCGTGGCGCGCGCGCATCCAGCGCGGCGCGGATTTTCTGCGCCGGCATCTGGCCGCGGGCGCGACCGTGTACGGCGTGAACACCGGTTACGGCGACGCCTGCGTGGTCGACGTGCCGATGGAGCTGGTCGAAGCGTTGCCGCTGCAACTCACGCGTTATCACGGCTGCGGGATGGGCCAGTATCTCGACGACGCGCAAACGCTCGCGGTGATCGCCGCGCGGCTCAACTCGCTTGCTTATGGTTTTTCCGGCGTGCGTCCGGTGTTGCTCGAACGTCTGGCCGATCTGGTCAATCATCGTGTGTTGCCGCGCATTCCGTCGGAAGGCTCGGTCGGCGCGAGCGGCGATCTCACGCCGCTCTCGTATTTGGCCGCCGCGCTCGCGGGCGAACGCGACGTGATGTTCGAAGGGCAGTTGCGCAATGTGCGCGAGGTGTGGAGCGAACTCGGCCACACGCCGCTCACGCTCGCGCCAAAAGAAGGGCTCGCGCTGATGAACGGCACCGCCGTGATGACCGGTCTCGCCTGTCTCGCGTTTGCGCGCGCCGATCATCTCACGCGGCTGACCGCGCGGCTGACGGCGCTGTGCACGGTCGCACTCGACGGCCGTGCCGCGCATTTCGACGCGATGCTCTTCGAAGTGAAGCCGCACGCCGGCCAGGCCGAAGCGGCGGCATGGATCCGCGACGATCTGTCCGGGCGCGACGACACGCCGGGTCACCGTCTGCAGGACCGCTATTCGATTCGCTGCGCGCCGCATGTGATCGGCGTGGCGCGCGACGCGCTCTCGTGGGTGCGCCGCGATGTCGAGAACGAACTGAACAGCGCGAACGACAACCCGCTGATCGACCCGGACAATGAACGCGTGCTGCACGGCGGCAACTTCTACGGCGGCCATATCGCCTTCGCGATGGATTCGCTGAAGGTTGCGGTCGCCAATCTTGCCGATCTGATGGACCGGCAACTCGCGCTCCTCGTCGACGTCAATTTCAATAACGGCTTGCCGCGCAATCTGTCGGGCGCCACGTCCGCGCGCGCCCCGATCAATCACGGGTTCAAGGCGGTGCAGATTTCGTCGTCCGCATGGACCGCTGAAGCGTTGAAAAACACTATGCCCGCAAGCGTGTTCTCGCGCTCCACCGAGGCGCACAACCAGGACAAGGTCAGCATGGGCACGATTGCCGCGCGCGATTGTTTGCGCGTGCTGGAGTTGACCGAGCAGGTCGCCGCCGCGCATACGCTCGCAACGGTGCAAGCCGCCCGGTTGCGCTTGAAGATCGACAGCGGAACGCCGGTTCCTTCGCCGCTGCGAACGTTTATGGACAGCGTGAGCGCGCAGTCGCCATTCGTCGACGAAGACCGCGCACTGGAACACGAGCTGCGCGCGCTGACCGCGCGCATTGCAGCGTGCGATCTGCTGCAGGACTATCGCGGAGGATCGAACGCATGAGCGTTTCCCGCAAAGTGCTGAGTGCGAGCGCGACGGTGGAAGTGCCGTTCCACGACGTCGACGCGATGAACGTGTGCTGGCACGGGCATTATCTGAAGTACTTCGAAATCGGCCGGGCGGCGCTTCTGCGCGCGTTCGATTACGACTATCGCGAGATGCAGGCTTCGGGCTACCTGTGGCCGATCGTGGAAGCGCATCTGAAGTACGTACGGCCGGCCACTTACGGGCAGCAGATCGAAGTGCGCACGCAACTGCTCGAACACGAAAACCGCCTGAAAATAGGCTATGAAATCGTCGATTGCGTGTCTGGCACGCGATTGACCAAGGGCTACACGATCCAGGTCGCGGTCGACGCCGCCACGCAGGAGTTGCAGTTCGTCTCGCCGCCGGTCGTATTCGAGAAACTGGAGCGCGTATGGGGACGATGAAATTGCGCGCCGTGCTGGTGGGAGCATTGAGCGCATTGAGCGTGACGGGCGTCCTCAGCATGTTCGCTGTGACCGCATGGACGCAGCCCGCCTTGGCGGCATCGACGACCCAGGCCGCGCCTGCCGCGGGCAACCCCGCACTCGTCTCGCAGATCGCCGCGCACCTCGCGCAAGCCAAGGGCGTGCGCGCGCAATTCACGCAGACGCAAACGCTCGCCGCGATGAAGCAGCCGCTCGTGAGCACCGGCTCGCTGCTATTTTTCCGCGAGCGCGGCGTGATCTGGCAGATCGACAAGCCCTACAAAGCCACCTATGTCATCACCGATGCCGGCGTCGCCGAAGTCGACGCCAACGGCCAGCGCGTCACGACTCACGGCGCACAGGGCACGCGCGGCGTCGCGCAAGTTTCGAAGATGATGCGCGCCATGCTCGGCGGCGATCTGTCGGCGCTCTACTCGCAATTCGACGCAGAGGCTCAAGGCAGCGCCGCGCAGTGGCGCATGCAACTGACGCCGAACCAGCCGCAGATCGCCCAGTCGATCAAAGGTCTGGCGATGAGCGGCGGCGACTATCTGCAGAGCTTGCGCATCACGCTGGCGAACGGCGACATCACCCAGCTCGACTTCGCGAAGAGCGCGGCCGTGAGCGACCTCACCGCGGCTGAACGCGGCTTGCTCGGGGCGCCGTAATGGACATGCTGCAACAGCGGTCCACGAAACAGGCGTGGGGCATGCGCGCCGCGTGGCTGCTGCTCGCGCTCGTCGCGGCGCTGTATTGCGGTTGGCGGTTCGCCGGACCGTCGCCGCTGCAAACCAATCTGCTTGCGCTATTGCCCGCGACCGAGGCCGATCCCGTCGCGGAAAAGGCGGTCGATACGCTCGCGAGCGTGCTCGGCGACCGCACCGTTTTTCTCGTCACCAGCAAAAACGACGCGCACGCGAAAGCCGCGGCGAAACAACTGGGCGCGGCGTTGCAAAAGAGCGGCGCGTTCGGTTCGGTGACGGCGGAGTTGCCGCCGTTCGATCTGTCGCAGATATCGGCGCTGTATATGCCGTATCGATTCGGCTTGCTGGCGCCGACGGACCGCACGGCATTGGCGGGCGGCGCGCCGGGCGCCACGTTGCGCGACACGCTCGCCCAGCGCATCTATAGCCCGCTGCGCGGCGGACTGACCACACCGCTCGCCGACGATCCGTTCGGCTGGCTCGAACACTGGCTCGGTGGCCTGCCGCTCGCCACCTCGAATCTCGAACTCGAAGACAACATGCTGGTCGCGCGTCAGGGCGCCGCCACCAGCGTGCTGATCGTCGCGACGCTGCCGGGTTCCGCCTACGAAACGAAGACGCAGCACGCCGTGCTCGCTGCGCTGGTCCAAGGCGAAAGCGCGTTGAAGCCGTCGTTCCCCGACGTCTCGGTGGCGCGGACCGGCGCCGTGTTTTACGCGGAAGCGGCGCGCAGTGCATCGGAACATGAAGTGCATCTGATCGGCATTGCTTCGCTGTGCGGCGTCGCACTCCTGATGATGTGGGTGTTCCGCTCGCCACGTCTGCTGCTGCTCGGCTTCGTCTCGACCGCGCTCGGCATTGTCTGCGCGCTGGCGGTGACGATGCTGGTGTTCGGCAAACTGCATCTGTTGACGCTGGTGTTCGGCGCGAGCCTGATTGGTGAGGCCGTCGACTATTCGATCCAATACTTCGTGGTGTATCTCGGCGCGCAACGCGATTGGGACGCGCGGCGCGGCGCGCGCGCCGTGCGTCCCGCGTTGAGCGTGGCGCTCGCGACAAGCCTGCTCGGCTACGCGATCCTCGCCTGGGTGCCGTTTCCCGCGCTCAAGCAGATTGCCTGTTTCGCGATGGCGGGCATCACGACGGCCTTCGCGTCCGTGCTGTGGTTGCTGCCCGCGCTGCTCACGCGCGCGCCCAGACGCAGCCCCAAGCGCGTGTTCGCGGGCGCGGCGCGTGTGCTGACGGTGTGGCATCGCACGATCGGCGGCAAGCGGGCGTGGTTCGTGGCGGCGCTGCTGCTGTTGCTGGCGATTCCCGGCTGGCTGCGTCTAACCAGCGACGACGATATCCATCTGCTGATCCAGCGCGACCCGGCGCTCGTCGCGCAGGAAGACAAGGTGCGCGCGGCGGTCGGCGTGGATAACAGCGCGCAGTTTTTCGTGGTGCGCGGCGAGACGCCGGAGCTCGTGCTCCAGCGCGCCGAAGCGTTGGGCACGAAACTGGATGCGCTGAACGGCACGGCGAACAAGGTCGGCAGCTATCAGTCGGTCGCGCAATTCGTGCCGTCCGCGAAACGGCAGAATGAAGACCGCGCGTTGCTCGCGCAACACGTGTTCGACGAGCGCGCCGCATTGCGCGCCACACTCCTGCAAGCAGGCTTCAAGGACGAAGTCGCCGACGCGTGGCTCGCTGCGTATGCGAAACCGCAAGCCCCGCTGACGGTCGATACGTGGCTCGCGGCACCGTGGTCACAACCGTATAAACACCTTTGGCTCGGCGAAGTCGACTCGTCGACGAAAGTCTATGCCGCGGTCGTCATTCCGCAAGGCGTGACGCCGCAGAACGAACCCGCGCTGATCGCGACGGCGCAGAGCTTGCCCGGCGTCGTGTTCGTCGACAAGGCCGCCAGCGTGTCGAAACTGTTCGGCGCGTATCGCGTGGATAGCGGTTGGTGGCTCGGCGGCGCGCTGGCTCTCGTGCTCGTTCTGTTGATGCTGCGCTACCGCGTGCGCGGCGGCGTCGCCGTGACTTTGCCGGTGCTGCTTGCCGTGGGCGTCACGCTCGCCGTATTCGGCTATGCGCGCGTACCGCTCAATCTGTTCAACTGGCTCGCGCTGATGCTCGTGCTCGGCGTGGGTGCAAACTATGCGGTGTTCCTGCGCGAAGGCTGCCAGCGCGCGGACGCCGATCTCGGCGCGGTGTGGACGGGGGTGTTGTTGTCTGCGGCCACCACGCTGTTGTCGTTCGGCATGCTCGGCATGAGCGCGATGCCCGCGCTGAAGAGTTTCGGCGCGACGCTCGCGCTCGGCATCGCGGTATCGGTGCTGCTCGCGCCGATCGGCATGCCATCGGAATCAAGGAGGGCCGCATGAAGGCGCCATCAGTTTATTTGCACGCGCTCGGCATGATCAACGCGCTCGGCGGCGACCTCGACAGCATCGTTCCGGCGCTCGCCGCCGGTCATTCGCCGGGTATGGCGAATGCGCATACGGGAATCGGCGAGGCGTTCGTCGGTAGCGTGTTCACGCCGCTGGAGATGGCGCCGCGCGCCGAACTCGCCCGCTACGACTGCCGCAATAACCGCCTGCTGCTCGCCGCGCTGGCGCAGATCGCACCGGCCATCGACGCGGCCCGCGAGCGCTACGGCGCGCACCGCGTCGGCGTGGTGCTCGGCACCAGCACGTCGGGCATCGAAGCGGCCGAAGCCGCGTTCGTCTATCAGGCGCAGGCAGGCGATCTGCCGGCCAACTTCAACTACCGGCAAATGGAGATCGGCACCGCTGCGCCATTCGCCGCCGCCGCGCTCGGCCTGCGAGGTCCGGCGTTCACCATTTCGACCGCGTGCACGTCGAGCGCGAAGGCGTTTGCGTCGGCGCGCCGGCTGTTGCAATTGCACCTGTGCGACGCCGTCGTGGTGGGCGGAGTCGATTCGCTGTGCGAGTTGACGGTGCAGGGTTTCGCCTCGCTTGAATCGACCAGCGCCACGCGCACCAATCCGATGAGCCGCAATCGTTGCGGGATCAATGTCGGCGAAGGCGCGGCGGTGTTCCTCATGAGCCGCGACGAAGCGGCAGTGCGGCTCGCGGGCGTGGGCGAATCGAGCGACGCGCATCACATTTCCTCCCCGGACCCGCAGGGCGTGGGCGGCGAAATCGCGCTGCGCGCGGCGCTTGCCGAGGCGGGCGTCGAGGCGTCGGCGATCGGCTATGTGAATCTTCATGCCACTGCCACGCGCAAGAACGACGAGATGGAAGCCAACCTGATGTCGCGTGTTTTCCCAGGCGGCGTGGCGACGAGCGGCACCAAGCCGTTGACCGGCCACCAGCTCGGCGCGGCGGGCGCCACCGAACTCGGCTTCGCGTGGCTGACGCTGGCGCGTGAGAACGTGGCGTTGCCGCGGCATCTGTGGGATGGCGAAGCCGATCCGTTATTACCGGTGCTGGACCTGGTCGAGAGCGAACGTTTCCTGCCGCGAAGCGGCGCGCAATACGTGATGAGCAATTCATTTGCTTTCGGCGGCAGCAACGTCAGCCTCGTTCTTGCCCGATGAGTTGCCCGATGACTCACGCGATGAATCCGCCGCCCACCGTTGACGAACTGCTCCAGCAGCCGATCGAAGCGATCATCCCGCATCGCGGCACCATGTTGCTGATCGACGCCGTGGACACGTTCAGCGTAGAAACGCTGAGCGCGCGCGCCACGGTCCGCGCCGACGCGTGGTATGCCGATGCCGACGGCGCGATGCCCGCGTGGATCGGCATCGAACTGATGGCGCAGGCCATCGCCGCGCACGTCGCATTGCTGGCCATGCGCGGCGGCGGCCGAGCGCGTCCCGGTGTACTGCTCGGCTCGCGCAGCTACAAGGCATTGCAACCGTCGTTCGCGGCCGGCGCGCACCTGTCGATCCACGTCACGGAACTGCTGCGCAGCGAAGAAGGCCACGGCGCATACGAATGCACGATCCGCCACGGCGACTTGGATTGCGCCGAAGCGGTCATCAAGGTTTTTCAACCGCCCGATTTTCAGTCATTCATTGAAGGGAGTTTCAGTTCATGAGCCGGCGTGTTCTCGTTACCGGCGCAAGCCGCGGTATTGGCCGCGCGATTGCGTACAAGTTGGCCGCCGACGGCTTCGCGGTCTCCGTGCATTGCCGCACGGGACGCACCGAAGCCGACGCGGTTGCGACGGGCATCGCCGCGCAGGGCGGCACGGCGCGCGTGCTGCAATTCGATGTGCGCGAGCGCGCCGTATGCCGCGAAGTGCTTGAAGCGGACGTCGCGGCACAGGGTCCTTACTACGGCATCGTGTGCAGCGCGGGCGTGACCCGCGATGCCGCGTTCCCCGCGCTCACGGAAGAAGACTGGGACATCGTGATCGAAACCGGTCTCGATTCGTTCTACAACGTCGTCCATCCGTTGACCATGCCGATGGTGCGGGCCCGCAAGGGCGGCCGCGTCGTCACGATCGCTTCGGTGTCCGGCGTAATGGGCAATCGCGGCCAGGTCAACTACAGCGCGGCGAAAGCCGGCCTGATCGGCGCGACGAAGGCGCTCGCCGTCGAACTGGCGTCGCGCAGCATCACCGTCAATTGCGTCGCGCCGGGTCTGATCGAAACCGGCATGCTCGACGACATGCCCCTCGAGCAGGCGTTGAAGACGGTGCCGATGAACCGCGTCGGCCAGCCTGCCGAGGTGGCGTCCGTGGTCAGCTTCCTGATGTCGGATGCGGCCTCGTATGTCACGCGCCAGGTGATCGGCGTCAACGGCGGGATGATCTGATGAAGCGCGTCGTCATTACCGGCATGGGCGGCGTCACGGCGTTGGGCGATAGCTGGGACGCCATCGAAACGCGTTTGAGGAGCGGCGTGAACGCCGTGCGGCGCATGCCCGAGTGGGATTACTTCGAGTCGCTGCATACGCGCCTCGCGTGCCCGCTGCCGGACTTTACGACGCCCGCGCACTATCCGCGCAAGAAGACCCGCTCGATGGGCCCGGTCTCGATGTACTCGGTGCGCGCGAGCGAACTGGCGCTCGCCGACGCCGGCCTCGCCGACAATGCGCTCATCAGTGACGGCCGCATGGGTGTCGCCTATGGTTCGTCGTCGGGCTCGGTGCAGCCGATCCGCGCGTTCGGCACGATGCTCGAAACCGGCTCGATGGGCGACGTCACGTCGAACAGCTACGTGCAGATGATGCCGCATACCACCGCGGTCAATGTCAGCCTGTTCTGGGATCTGAAGGGGCGAATCATTCCGACCTCGTGCGCGTGCGCGTCGGGCAGCCAGGCCATCGGCTACGCGTATGAAGCGATCCAGACCGGCAAGCAGACGCTGATGCTGGCGGGCGGCGCGGAGGAACTGTCGGGCCCGGCGGTCGCCGTGTTCGACACGCTATACGCCACCAGCACGCGCAACGACGAGCCGCATCTCACGCCGCGTCCGTTCGACGCCGCGCGCGACGGCCTCGTGGTCGGCGAAGGCGCGGCCACGCTGGTGCTCGAAGAATACGAGCATGCGGTGGCGCGTGGGGCGCGCATTCACGCGGAGATTGTCGGCTTCGGCTGCAACTCGGACGGCGCGCATATGACGCAGCCCACCGCGGAAACCATGGCGCTCGCGATGCAACTCGCGCTCAAGGACGCCCAACTGCCGCCGGAAGCGATCGCGTACGTGAATGCGCACGGCACCTCGACGGATCGCGGCGATATTGCCGAAAGCCATGCGACCGCGCAGACCTTCGGCGCGCGCATGCCGATCAGTTCGCTCAAGAGTTATGTCGGCCACACGCTCGGCGCGTGCGGCGCGCTCGAAGCGTGGTGGACCATCGAGATGATGAAGCGCAACTGGTATGCGCCGACCTTGAATCTGACGAACGTCGATCCGGCTTGCGCACCGCTGGATTACATCGTCGGCACGGGTCGGGAGATCGATGCCGAGCATGTGATGAGCAACAATTTCGCGTTTGGCGGCATCAACACGTCGCTGATTTTCAGGCGCGTTCGATGAGCGTGGCGCTGCAACGCGTGGTCGTGACCGGCATGGGGATCGTGTCGTGTCTCGGCAATACGCTCGACGAGGTGTCCGCTGCGCTGCGCGCGGGTCGCTCGCGTATCGAACGGATCGATGCATGGCGTGAACGTGGTTTTGCCTCGCAGGTGGCGGGCGTGGCGTCGGTTGCGCGCGAACCGCTGTTCGAGCGCAAGCTCGAACGCTTCATGGGCGAGACCGCGCGGTTCGCCTGCCATGCCGCGCGCAAAGCGATCAGCGACGCCGGGCTCGATGCCGCGGCATTGCGCTCGCCGCGCGCCGGCACGGTGATTGGTTCGGGCGTCGGCACGATGTCCAGTTACGACGCGGCCGTGGCGATCGCGCAAGCTCGCGGCGTCGACAAGGTGCCGCCGTACACGGTGCCGCATGTTATGAGCAGCACCGCGTCGGCCAATGTCGCGCAGGTGTTCGGGCTCCAAGGCGTCAGCTATTCGCCGTCGTCGGCGTGCACAACGTCGGCGCTCGCGATCGGCCAGGCGATGCAACTGATTCAGACCGGCCGCCAGCAGATCGTGCTGGCCGGCGGCAGCGAGTCGCTGCACGACAACACGACGTTGATGTTCGACGCAATGGGCGCGCTGTCGCGCCGCTTCAACGACACGCCCCAGCGCGCGTCACGTCCCTATGACACGGAGCGCGACGGTTTCGTGATCGCCTCGGGCGGCGGCGTGCTGGTGCTCGAAGCACTCGATCACGCACTAGCACGCGGCGCGCGCATCTACGCGGAACTCACCGGATTCGGCGACTGCACGGATAGCGCCGGCATGGTCGCGCCGCGCGCGGCGGGGATCGCCCGTGCGATGCGCGGCGCGCTGACCGAAGCGGGCAAGCGGCCCGACTACGTCAACACGCACGCACCGTCTACACCGCTTGGCGACCTCGAGGAACTGCGCGCGCTGAACGAGGTGTTCGGCGCGGCGTTCGAGCGTGGCGTGCCGGCGTTTTCGTCGACGAAGGGTATGACCGGGCATCCGCTCGGCGCGAGCGGCGCGCACGAGGCGATCTACACGCTGCTGATGATGCGCGATGGCTTTATCGCGGGCACGGCGGGAGTCGACACGCCGGAGCCGGCAGTCGTCGACATGCCGCTCGTGCGTGCGACGCGCGAAGCGCGCATCGGCACGGCGATGTCGGTTTCATTCGGGTTCGGCGGCAGTTGCGCGAGCTTGATGTTCGAAGCATGGCAGGGCGGCTGAGACGGCCGCGACTTTAAAAAAACGAGGGCAAGAAAAATGAAAAGAACAGCTGTATTGGGTGCGCTGGCAGTGGTGATGTTGACGCAGGCGGGATGCGCCACGCAAGTGAAGTCGCTGCCGCTCGCGGCGGCCGGCGGTGAATCGCGCGGCAACGTGCCGGTGTATTTCGGCCAGCAGCCTCACCCGGCGGTCAGGACGCAATTGGGCGACGTGTCGTACTCGGTGCGGATCGCGCGCAAGGTCGCCGGTCCCGACGACGCCTGCCATGAAGCGCTCGCCGAAGCCGTGCGGAAGCTGCGCGCGGCGGCAAACGAACGCCACGCCAATGCCGTGATCGACGTGTCGACACGCTTCCATAGCAGCGAGAGCAATTCGTCGACCGACTTCACCTGCGGGGTCAGTCCCAGCGCGGCTGCGATTGCGGTGAAGGGGCAACTCGTCGTGCTGGAAGCGAACTGAGCCGAATCCGGATAGAACGCAATAGAACTCACCAGAGCAACAACAACGACCAGGGAGTCTGAATGAAACGCCATGTGCTGTTTGCCGCATTGTTCGCATCGTTTGCCACGCTGAGCGCCGCGCCGGCTTTTGCTCGCGACACGGTCAACTACTATCCGCTCGATCAGGCCTTGCAAAGCGAACCCGGCAAAGTGAGCGACGACATCGCGCTGTATTTCGCGGGTCAGCACCATCCGGCCGTCTCGAAGACGATGGGCGAGTTCGCCACCAACAAGAAGACCAACGCGTTCGGCAAGAGCGACTTGCAAGCGTGCCAGCACGTTTTCCTCTCGGCGGTGATCGAATTGCAGGAACGCGCGCGCAAGGAAGGCGGCAACGCGGTGATCAACATCAAGAGCAATTACAAGAACGAATTGCGTGAGAGCGCGACCGAGTACACCTGTGGCGCGGGCGCGGTGATCGCCGGCGTGGCGTTGACGGGTGAGGTGGTGACGTTGCGCAAGTAAGCGCGGATCCGTGCGCATCAGCATGAACTCACGCGAGAGGTAGCGAGAAAAAGCGGGAAGGCGGCGCAGTTGCCGCCGCTCCGCGCTGTTTTAAAGCACCGGGCTCGTGCCTTGCTGCATGACTGCCGGGTGCGTTGTAAGGCTTAGCCGGCTTTGATCGCCGCGACATTGACCAGCGTTTCACGACGCTTGCCGGGTTGCGGACGATACAGGCCGAGCCGTTCGAGTAGACCGAAGTCTTTCGCGCGGCTCCACCAGAGATAGGGCAGCGAGACGTTACGCTCGCTAAAGTTGAAGCCGCCGCGGCGGATCATGTCGAGGTAACCGTCGGCGCTTTTTTGCACCTGCATGGGATGACGGAACAGTAGCCGGATCACCCACGATTTGATGTACGCATCCGTGGATTCGGCGAACAGCAGAATGCCGCCGGGTTTGAGCACACGGCGGAACTCGGCGAGCGCGCGCTCCTGCTCGACGAGATGATGGAAAGTCTGATGGCAGAACACGATATCGGCGCTCGCGTCGGGCAACGGCAGCTTCGCGCAGTCGCCATGCAGCAGTTCGATATTGGCCAGTTTGTCGCGGCAGGCGCGGGCCGCGTGCGCGGCGAGCGTCAGCGAAGGCTCGTGGAAGTCGATGCCCACGATGCGGCGCGGCGCGAACGCGTCGGCGAGCAGACGGAAGGACAGACCCTGGCCGCAACCGGCGTCGACGATTACCGGTGCCTCGGGCGAGGGCGTGTCGATGAGACGTTTGAGGTCGTTGATCGCGACCCGCAGTACATGGTGTTCCCAGGTGTAGGTACGCAGGAACCAGTTCCCGAACGCCGTTTCCGGCACGTAAGGGACACGGGATGATTCAGATGGCGACACGCTGGGCTCCCCGGCGAAATAGTGTTTTTGTTTTTTGTTGTCAGAGTGTAATTGCAACGAGATGTAAGGATGCAGCGAATCGCTGCTCCGGGCAAGCCAAACGATTGAGGCAAATTTGAGTACACATTCGTCAAAGCGTACGACGGTCGATGTCGTGATCATCGGTGCCGGACCGGCAGGCGCGGTCGCGGCGGCGTTGCTGCGCAAGGCCGGGCGCTCCGTGCTGGTGCTGGAGCGCCAGCATTTTCCGCGCTTCTCCATTGGCGAGAGCCTGCTGCCGCAAAGCATGGCTTACCTCGAAGAGGCCGGCATGCTGCAGGCCGTGGTCGAAGCCGGCTTCCAGTACAAGAACGGCGCGCATTTCGTGTATCGCGATCAGTCGTCGGCGTTCGACTTCCGCGACAAGCACTCGCCGGGCTGGGGCACCACCTATCAGGTCGAACGCGCGGTGTTCGATGACATTCTGATTCGCTGCGCGGCAGAGCAGGGCGCCGACGTGCGCTTTGGGCATACGGTGCGCGCGGTTCACACCGGCGCCACGCCGTTGGTCGATGTGGTCGATGAAGCGGATCACGCGTATCAGGTCGAAGCGCGTTTCGTGTTCGACGCGAGCGGCTTCGGCCGCGTGTTGCCGCGTTTGCTGAACCTCGAAGCGCCGACTCGGATGCCGACGCGCGCCGCGATTTTCACTCATGTGCAGGACGGCATTCCGGCCGGCGTGACCGACCGCAACAAGATCTGCGTGGCGACGCATCCGGAGCGTCGCGACGTGTGGTTCTGGATGATTCCCTTAGCGGGTGGGCGCTCGTCGGTAGGTTGTGTCGCCGAGACGAGTTTTCTCGACGTGCCGGATGCTGAACGCAACGCGAAGCTGCGCGAACTGATCCAGCAGGAGCCGACGCTAAACCGTCTGATCGGCAACGCGCCGTTTTTGATGCCGGTGCGTCACATCGGCGGCTATGCGGCGAACGTGGAGCGTCTGCACGGGCCGGGTTACGCGTTGCTCGGCAACGCGGGCGAGTTTCTCGATCCGGTGTTTTCGTCCGGCGTGACGATCGCGCTGCGCTCGGCGCATCTTGCTGTGCAGACCTTGAACCGGCAACTGGACGGCGAACAGATCGACTGGTCGGCTGCTTATGACGTGCCGTTGCGCAAGGGCATCGATACGTTCCGCGCTTTCGTCGAGCGCTGGTACACGGGCGCGCTGCAGGACATCATTTTCTATCCGGAGCAGACGCCGTCGATTCGCCGCATGATCAGCGCGGTGCTGGCGGGTTACGCGTGGGACGAATCGAATCCGTATGTCGCCGATCCGGTGCGGCGGCTGAACGCGCTGCATGAGGTGTGCATGCAGCGTTGATTTGGCTGCGCGATCCGGCGCGGGCTTCAAGGCAAGCACGAATGAAAGCGGCGCTTCGTTATCGAAGCGCCGTTTCTTTATTCAACCGCGTGAATCACGTAGGTCAAAGCCGCGATTTTCGCCGCACCGGATGCATGCTGCCGAACATCGTCGCGGCGATGCACGCGCTTGCCGGCCGCATACGTTTCGTAGATCGCGCGATCGTCGCCGAGCAGCGCGAACGCGAACAGCAGTTCCTCCAGCGATTCGGTGCGCGCGGTGCGGCGCGCGAGCAACGGCGTCGCGCGCGGATCGAGCACGACGAAGTCCGCTTCCGACTTCGGCTTCAACGTGCCGACCTTGTCCGCCAGGTCGAGCGCTTCGGCCGCACCCGCGGTGGCCAGATAGAACATGCGCGTGGCCGTCAGATGATGGCCGGTCAGACGCGCCACCTTGTGCGCTTCGTTCATGGTCTGCAGCATCGAGAACGAGGTGCCGCCGCCGACGTCCGTCGCGAGTGCGATCGGCATGCCGGCTTTATCGGCCTTGTCGAAGTCGAACAGGCCGCTGCCGAGAAACAGGTTCGAAGTCGGGCAATGCGAGGCGACCGTGCCGGTTTGCGCCATCCGCTTGCGGTCTTCTTCGTCGAGGTGGATGCAATGGCCGTACACAGCACGGCGGCGCAGCAGTCCGTAGTGATCGTAGATGTCCAGATAGCTGCGGTGGCCCGGGAACAGATCGGCGACCCATTTCACCTCGTCGTGATTTTCCGCGACATGGCTCTGAATGAAAATGTCCGGATGCTTGCCAGCGAGCACGCCGCACGCTTCCAGTTGCGCCTCGGTCGAGGTCGGCGCGAAACGCGGCGTGAGCGCATACATCTGGCGGCCGCGATTGTGCCAGCGGCCGATCAGCTCGGCGCTGTCGTCGTAGCCCGACTGCGCGGTGTCGCGCAGGAACTCGGGGCAGTTGCGGTCCATCAGCACCTTGCCCGCCACCATGCGCAGATTGCGTGCTTCGCTCTCGGTGAAGAGCGCGTCGGCCGATTCCTTATGGACCGTGCAATACACGAGCGCGGTGGTCGTGCCGCACGCCAGCAGTTCTTCGACGAAAAAGCTCGCCGTGTCGCGCGCATAGGCCGGGTCGGTAAAGCGGCGCTCGGTCGGGAACGTGTACGTCTCCAGCCACGGCAGCAAACCCGGCGCGGGCGAGGCGATCATGTCCGTCTGCGGATAGTGAATGTGCGTGTCGATAAAGCCCGGCACGATCAGCTTGTCGCGCATCTCCACTACCGGGGTGCCGGGCGCGAGTTGCGGCGCGAGCGCAGCATAGGCGCCCGCCGCGACGACATGGCCGTCTTCGACGATCAGCAGGCCGTCCTCGTTGAAGACCGCCGCGTTGGGCGATTGCGCGGGATCGCCGTTGAAGGTCAGCAGTTGCGCGCGGAATGCCGATTGGCCCGCTTTAGCCGATTGAGTCATGGAAAAACCGTCTCCGAATGTGAAAAGCTGAACAGCGCGGACGACGGTTCGATCGAGAGTTCTTGCACGAACCCTTGCCGCCGCCGGCTGCGATACACCGGCCCGTCAGTGCGGGCCGCTTGGGTGCCAGTGCGCGTCGAGCTTCGCGATCAGTTCGCTGCGTTGCTCGGGCGTGACGAACGACGCTTCGAAGCTGTTGCGGATGATCGTGTAGACCTCGGCATCGTTGAGCTTCAACGCGTCGATGGTGGCGAGATAGTTGGCGTTCACGTAGCCGCCGAAGTAAGCGGGATCGTCGGAATTCACCGTCACGGCCACGCCGCGATCGAGCAGATCCTTCAGCGTGTGCCTGGTCAGGTCGTCGAACACGCAGAGCTTCAGGTTCGACAGCGGACACACGGTCAACGCGACGCGTGAATCGGCCAGGCGCGCGACGAGCGCCGGATCCTCGATGCTGCGCACGCCGTGATCGACGCGGTCCACTTTCAGCAGATCGAGCGCTTCGTAGATATACGAAGGCGGGCCTTCTTCGCCGGCATGCGCGACGAGTTTCAGGCCGAGCGCGCGCGCCTTGGCGAACACGCGTTCGAACTTCGAAGGCGGATGGCCGCGTTCCGACGAATCGAGACCCACGCCGATCAGACGATGCTTGTACTGTTCGAACAAAGGCCGCGCTTCTTCGAAAGTGGCGAGCGCGTCTTCCTCGGACAGATGGCGCAGGAAACACAGAATCAGCTTGCTCGTCATGCCGCGCTTTTCCGCGTCGGTTAGCGCGCGTTCGATACCGGCCACGACGGTTGCGATCGGCACGCCGCGCTCGGTGTGCGTCTGCGGATCGAAGAAGATTTCGCTGTGAATCACGTTATCCGCGAGACAGCGTTCGACGTACGCCGTCGTCATGTCGTAGAAGTCCTGCTCGTGCAGCAGCACGCTCGCACCCGCATAGTAGATGTCGAGGAACGATTGCAGATCGGTGAACGCATACGCGGCGCGCAGGGCGTCGATCGAGTCGTAGGCGAGCTTCACGCCGTTGCGCTCGGCGAGCGCGAAAATCAGTTCGGGTTCGAGCGAGCCTTCAATGTGGATATGCAGCTCGGCCTTCGGTGCCAGCGCGGTTTTCTCGGCCAGCGGCGTGGAAGTAACGGTCGTTGTAGTCATGGTCGGTCAGGAGTTCGTTGGAATGGTTTCGCGCCGGATGCACTAGCTCGATGGCGATGCGGCCGTGTTTCGCGCCGCCGGGCATCACACCGTCTGCGCGGCGTGATGCGTGCCCGCGTTCGCCTCGACGGCTTGCAACACCTGCGCCGCCGCCGAGATCGCGATGATCTCCGGCGACTTGTCGACGATGCCGTCCACGCCGAGCGGGCACTTCATCCGCGCGATCAGCGACGGATCGAGACCGCGCGCGGCCAGCCGGTGTTCGAACTGCTTGCGCTTGCTGTGCGAGCCGATCATGCCGAAGAACGCGAAGTCGCCACGCCGCAAAATGCGTTCGGCCAACTCGAGATCGAGCGCATGGTTGTGCGTCATCACGATGAAGTACGTGTTCGGCGCGGCCTGGTCGATCGCTTCGTCGGGCGCGTCGTTCGGGTCGATCTTCACGTTCGGCGCGTGCAGCGATTCAGCGGGCGGAAATTGCGCGTCGCGCTCGTCCACCCAGCGGACCGCGCAAGGCAGCGTGGCCAGCACGCGGACCAGCGCGGCTCCCACATGCCCGGCGCCGAACAGCACGACCGCGAAGTCGCCTGGCGCGATGGTTTCGGTGAGCAGCGCGCCGCTGTCGTCGAAACCGGCGCCGTCCCACAGCAGGCAGTCAGCGGCGTCGACGCCCGGCTCGGGGTCGGACAGCATCACCGCATCCGGTGCGGGGCCGAATGATACGCTACGCACCGTCGAAAGGCCCGCGGCCACACGTTTCGCGAGCGACGTGATCCAGCCGAGGTCGCCGACATCGAGCCGCTCGAAAGCGACGATCACCGCGCCCCCGCAGCATTGGCCGAGGCTTGGGCCGAGCGCGAAGCGTTCCAGCCGGCGCATGTGCGGCGAGCGCATGCCGTCGCGCAGCACCTGGCGCGCGGTCTCGATGGCTTTCCATTCGAGATGCCCGCCGCCGATCGTGTGTTTCGCCGAATCGCGCGTGACGATCATCTTGGTGCCGGCTTCGCGGGGCGCCGAACCTTCGACGCGCGCGACCGTCACCAGCACGGCGGCGTCGCCGTGCGCGAGCAGTTGTTGCAGGTCAGGTAGCCAGGCTTGCATCCGGCGTTCTCCATACAGGGCCGCGCGGGGTGTCCGTGCGGCCGGTTGACTGTGGGCCAACGCGTTCGTGTCGCGTCAGACCTTGGGGTTATCGTTTCACGCGGTCGTGTCGGTCGTCGCGGGTTCCGTTGCCGATTGAGGCGCGAGCGGCGGCTGCAATGCATCCAGTGCGTCGAGAATCGCTTCGGGCGTGGCCGGCGCGCGCAACGGCGGCGCGTCGCGCGCGTCCGGCACCGCAGCCGCGATCGCGTCGCGAATCGCGAGGAACACGGAGAACGGCAACAGCAGCGGCGGCTCGCCAACCGCCTTCGAACGGAATACGGTCGGCTCGGCGTTGCGGTTCTGATAGAGCTGAACGTGGAATGCAGCGGGCGTGTCGCTGACCGCGGGAATCTTGTACGTGGACGGCGCGTGCGTCATCAGGCGGCCGTCGCGGTTCCACCAGAGTTCTTCGGTGGTGAGCCAGCCCATGCCCTGAATGAAGCCGCCTTCCACCTGGCCGATATCGATCGCCGGGTTAATCGACTGGCCCGCGTCGTGCAGCACGTCCGCGCGCACCAGTTTCCATTCGCCAGTCAACGTGTCGATCACGACTTCCGACACCGCCGCGCCGTAGGCGAAGTAATAGAACGGGTGACCGGTCAGCGTTTTTGCATCCCAATGCACTTTCGGCGTGGTGTAGAAACCGTCCGACCACAACTGCACGCGTGCGAGGTACGCCGCGCCGACCAGTTGTTCGAACGGCATCGCGCCGCCGTTCACCGACACCTGGCCATTGGCGAATTGCACGTCGCCGGCGTTACCGCCGAGCTGTTTGGCCGCGAGTTCGGCGAGTCTTGCGCGAATCGTTTTCGCCGCGGCTTCGGCGGCTTTGCCGTTCAGGTCGCTGCCGGTCGAGGCCGCGGTCGCTGAGGTGTTCGCGATCTTGGAGGTATCGGTTGCGGTGACCCGCACGCGGGAGAGCGGCAAGCCGAGCTCATTGGCCACCACTTGCGCGACTTTGGTGTTAAGCCCTTGGCCCATCTCCGTGCCGCCGTGATTGACGAGTACCGAGCCGTCTTTGTACACATGCACCAGCGCGCCGGCCTGATTCAGAAACGGCACGTTAAACGAAATGCCGAACTTCACCGGCGAAAACGCGAGGCCGCGCTTGAGCACCGGACTGCCTGCGTTGAACGACGCGATCGCTTTGCGGCGCGCGCGATAGTCGCTGGTGCCGAGGAGTTCGTCGGTCAGCGGCGCGATGATGTTGTCTTCGACGCGCTGCCCATACGGCGTCGTATCGCGCTCGCCGATGCCGTAGTAGTTGGCGAGGCGCACGTCGAGCGGATCGCAATTCAAATGGCGCGCGATGCTGTCGAGCATCACTTCCATCACGAGCGCGCCTTGCGGGCCGCCGAAGCCGCGGAACGCGGTGTTCGATTGCGTGTTGGTCTTGCAGCACAGCGCGACGATGTCGACATCGGACAGGTAGTACGCGTTGTCGAAGTGGCACACTGCGCGCGTGGCGACCGCACCCGACAGGTCGGCGGAATAGCCCGCGCGCAACGCGATTTCCACGCGCACGCCGAGAATGCGGCCGCTCTCGTCGAAGCCCGCTTCGTAGGTATAGACCGCGTCGTGGCGCTTGCCGGTGATCATGAAATCGTCGTCGCGGTCGGCACGCAGTTTGACCGGACGGCGCAGCCGTTTCGCCGCCAGCGAGGCGACGCAGGCGAACAGCGCCGATTGCGATTCCTTGCCGCCGAAGCCGCCGCCCATGCGCCGGCATTCGCACACCACGTTATGCGCCGGCCAGTCGAGCATATGCGCGACCACCTGCTGCATTTCGCTCGGATGCTGGGTCGAACTGTAGACGAGCATGCCGTCCATTTCCTTCGGCACCGCGTACGCGATCTGACCTTCCAGATAAAACTGTTCCTGGCCACCGACTTCGAACGTGCCGCTGATCCGGTTCGGCGCGGCGGCGATCTTTGCATCCGGTTCGCCGCGCGTCAGATGCAGGGGCGGCAGCACGAACTGCTTGGCGGCCTTTGCCTCGGCGGGCGTGAGGATGGCTTCGAGCGGCTCGTAGCGGATCACGTCGTCGCTCTTCGCGAGTGCGGCGGCGCGGCGTGCGAGTTCGTGACTTTCGGCGATCACGGCGAAGACCGGCTGGCCGAGATACAGCACTTCATCGACCGCGAGAATCGGGTCGTCGTGCAGCACCGGGCCGCAATTGTTCTCACCGGGAATGTCTTCGGCGGTCAGCACGGCAATCACGCCCGGCGCTTGTCTGACGGCGTCCAGATCCATCGACACGATTCGCGCGTGCGCGTGTCGCGACAGGCCAAGCGCCGCGTGCAGCGTGCCTTGCAGCTCGGGCACGTCGTCCGTGTAGGTGGCTTCGCCGCTCACATGCAGCGCAGCCGATTCATGCGGCAGCGACACGCCGATCGACGCGTCGCTTTCATGAGCGGCGGCAGCGTGCCCTGCGGCGGGGTCGACGAAAGCATCGGTCCGGTTCATCACGACGGCTCCTTCGCAACGGCGGCGTCCGGCGCGCCGGCTTCGAACGCGAACGCATTCACGTCGAAGAGGGCGAGCGGCGCGTCATCGCGCGTTTCGAGGTGGAAGCGCCACAACAGATTGCGCGCCACTTTCAGCCGGTAGGCGCTCGAAGCGCGCATGTCGGTGAGCGGCCGGTAATCGGCGACGAGCGCATTCATGGCTTGCCGCGCGGTGCTTTCGTCCCATGTTGCGCCATTCAAGGCCGCTTCGGTTTGCGCGGCCCGCTGCGGCGTGGCGGCCATGCCGCCGAACGCGATGCGAGCTTCCTCAATGCTCCCGTTTGCGCCGACGTGCAGCGCGAACGCCGCGCACACGGCCGAGATGTCCTGATCGTAGCGCTTCGACACCTTATAGGTGCGAAAGCGCAGATTGCCCACCGGCCGAGGCACGCGCAGCGCCGCGACGAACTCGCCGGCGGCGAGCGCGGTTTTCTGATAGCCGAGGTAGAACGCATCGAGCGGGAGCGTGCGGGATTGCGGACCGTGGCGCAGCACGACTTCCGCGCCGAGCGCGAGCAGCGCCGGCATCGAATCGCCGATCGGCGAGCCGTTCGCGACGTTGCCGCCGAGCGTGCCGGCATTGCGGATCGGCAGCGACGCGAAGCGCGTCCACAGTTCGGCGAGTTCGGGGTAGTCGACGGCCAGTGCCGCGTACGCGTCTTCGAGCGTGACGGCGGCGCCGATGGTCAGCGTCTGCGCGTCGCGCTCGATCGTCTTCAATTCGGCGACGTTGCCGATATACAGAATGTCGCCGAGATCGCGGAATTGCTTGGTGACCCACAGGCCGACGTCCGTGCTGCCGGCCAGCAGTCGTGCATGCGGATGGTCGGCGCGCAGTTTGGCGAAGGCATCCAACGAGACCGGCGCATAAAAGGCGGGTGAGCCGAACTCGACGCCGCGCGTGTCGGGTGCATGGTATTCGAAGGTGTCGCGCCGTTGCAGTGCGCGCAGCTTGTCCGCGACGGCCTGGCGGTCGAGCGTCACGCGCGGATATTGCGGGTAGTCGAACATCTTCTGCGAGGCGTCGACAATCGGCCGGTAGCCAGTGCAGCGACACAGATTGCCGGAAAGCGCGGCGTTGATTTCATCGCGCGTGGGCAGGCCGGCGGCGGCCGGCTGGTTTTCGTACAGCGCCCACATCGACATGACGAAGCCGGGCGTGCAGAAGCCGCATTGCGAACCGTGGCAGTCGACCATGGCTTGCTGCACGGGATGCAGCGCGCCGTCGGCGGCGCGCAGGTCTTCGACCGTGAAGAGCGCGCGGCCGTCGAGTGTGGGCAGGAACTGGATGCAGGCGTTAACCGCTTTCAGCGCGAGGCCGCCGTGTGCGTCCAGTTCACCGACGACGACCGTGCAGGCGCCGCAGTCGCCTTCCGCACAGCCTTCCTTGGTGCCGGTGCAATGCAGATCCTCGCGCAGATGCTGAAGCACGGTGCGCGACGCAGGGACGTCCGCAACCTCACGGACGGACCCCTGGTGATAAAAGCGGATGGTTTGCGTTGTCATGGCGAATCCGAAAGACAGTGCGGACCGGGCGCGCGTTACGCATGGGGTCGCGCCGAAGCCGGCCTCGCGCACGTAGATCGCCATCCAGGTTCGACGATAGCATTACCTTGTCCCAAAAATATTTCCGATGTCGCATGAAGCTTATTCGGAAGCGGTCATGAGATAAGTACGATTCGCGTTAAGGCCGGAAGTTGCGTAGGGTGGGGCGCGGGCGGAAAGTCACGCGGGGCGGGGGACGGCGAGGTAAAACGGACGCCGCCCAGCCGCCGGATGCGGGGATCGTGGACGAAAAAACGCCGGATTTCGCGCTGCCGTAGGTGGCGGCACGAAATCCGGCGCTAATCAGTGCAGTGCGGCAAAGGCGGCAAAGGCCGCGATGGCACCAGCCCGATCAGGCGATCCGGCGGCGGTTGCGGACCAAAGTCAGCGCCAACGGAATGAACGCGATCACAAAGGCGACCAGTGACCATTGCGGCAGCGTCAGGCCCAGAATCGGCGGATAAGCCGTTTCGCACAGGCCGGCGACCTTGAACACGCCCGGCAGCCAGTGCGCGGGCGGCAGGCTGTCGACCAGCGGCTGCAGCGCGTCGAAGCCGCAGCTAAAGCCGGGATTGGCCTGGACATACACATGGCGCGCGGCCGTCACGATGCCGCCGAGCGCCGACAAGGCCGCCAGCACTTCCAGCAGACGCACGCCGCGCCAGCTATTGAAGCGCGCGCCGAGGAACGCAAAGATCGCGATCAGCAGGAAGAAATACCGCTGGATGATGCACAACGGGCACGGGTCTTCGTGCAGGAAGTACTGCAGATACAGCGCGCCGCCCACCAGGGCGACGCAGATCAGGGCAAGCAGAACCAGCAGGGAGCGCTCGCGGCGCAGCATCGCAGTGTCGTTATTCATGGATCGTGTGGCTGTCTCTGGAAACAGAAAGGGCGGGTGCCCGCGATTCTAGCGCGAACCCCCGCCCTGCCGCTTATCCTGCTTTTACGACGTATTTCCCAATCAGCGAATCGCGTTCAGCACCGCTTCGGCGCCGCGGCCGATCGCCAGCAGCGCGTCGTCGGCGTGCGGCGCGCCGGCCAGCATCAGGCCCACGGGTGCGTCGCCGCGCAGGTGGCACGGCAGCGACAGCGCGCAGGTGTCGAGGAAATTGAACACGCTCGGGTTGCGCAGGATCAGCGCGTTGGTGCGGCCAAACGCGTCATCGTCGTCGACCAGATCGGCGACGCGCGGCGGCACCACCGGCACCGTCGGCGCCACCACCGCATCGAAACGCTGCCACAACGTGCGCGCGGCTTCGGCGAGCATCGCCTCGCGTTCGGCGAGCAGATCCAGATAGTCGGCGGCGCTGGCCGGCTGACCTTTCAGAATGCGCACCAGCACGCGCGGGTCGTATTGGTCACGATGCTTTTCCAGCAGCGGACGATGCCACGCATACGCCTCGATCGGCGAGAACCCGAAGCGGTTGATCTCGGGCAAACGGTCGAGCGGTGCGAAACGCACCTCGCTGACAATCGCGCCGGCCGCTTCCAGATGTTTGAGCGCCGTGTCGACCGCCGCGGCGACCGCCGGCTCGACGCCGTCGGTCACGAAATTCGTCAATACGCCGAGGCGCACGCCTTCGAGCGGGCGGGCGGCCGGAATGCGCGGCTCGAGCCCGGCCAGCATGCGGTCCACCAGCGCGCAGCACGCCACCGACACGCCGATCGGCCCGAACGAATCGAGCGTCGATGAAAGCGGCACGCCGCCTTGTTTGGGGATGCGGTCGGCGGTCGGTTTGAAGCCGGTCAGGCCGCACAGCGCCGCCGGAATGCGGATCGAGCCGCCGGTATCGGTGCCGAGCGCGATCGCCGCCATGCCGTCCGCGACGGAAGCCGCCGCGCCCGACGACGAACCGCCCGAAATCCGCTCATCGCCCTTCACGCCGCGCTGGTACGGCGACAGCGGATTGCCGTAGTGCGGGTTCAGGCCCAGTCCGGAAAACGCGAACTCGCTCATGTTGGTGCGGCCAACGAGCACGGCGCCGGCCCGCTTCAGGCGCGCGACCGCGACGGCGTCCGCTTTGGCGGCGGGCGCGTCGGCGAGCACCACGGAACCGGCGCGAGTCGGCTGGCCTTCGATATCGAACAGGTCCTTGACCGACACCGGAATCCCGGCGAGCGGCGACAGCACCGTGCCGGCGGCGCGCAGCCGGTCGTGCGCGTCGGCGGCGGCGCGGGCGCTGTCCGCGTCGACATGCATGAAGACGGCTGCGCCCTGGCCGGCCGGATCGGCGATCCGCTCGAGCGCCGTCTCGACGAGCGCGCGACTGGTGGTGCGTCCGGCGCCGAGGGCGGCGGCAAGCTGGGCAAGCGGCGGAAAGGGCGTGAATTCAGTAGCCATGATGTCGATGGAAATCCGGTTGAAGCGCGCGAAGCCGGTGGGAGGGCTCACACGCGGTGGCTTAAATGCGATTGAAGAGGGTCGCGCGGAACGCTTCGATATGTTTTTGCACCGATTGACGCGCGCCTTCGGCATCGCGTTCACGCAGCAGGCGAAACAGTTCGAGATGTTCCTCGTGCACGTCTTCCAGATGATGCGGCTCGGACAGCGAAATGAACCAGAAGCGCAGCGAGCGCTCGTGCAACCCACGCAGAATGTCGGCCAGCACGGGATTGCGCGAGGCGGCCGAGATCGCCAGATGAAACTCGCGGTCGATATCCATCATGCCTTCGATATCGTGCGCGGCCACGCACACGGCCGAGCGGTCCAGCAGCGCCTGCATCGTGTCGTAATCGTGCTGTTGCGCGTGGCGCGCGGCCAGCTCGACGCAGTAGCTTTCGTTGACGAGGCGCACGTCGATGATCGCCAGCACGTCGTCGAGCGAAACCGGGCGGACCATGATGCCCTTGCGCGGCATGATGGTCAGCATGCCTTCGTGCACCAGCCGGTGCAGCGCCTGATGAACCGGTGTCCTGCCGATGCCGGTCAGCGCCATCAGTTCCGCTTCGTTGAGCACCTCGCTCGGCCGCAGGCGCATGGTGATGATCTCGCGCTTGACGAACGCATACGCCTGCTCGGCGAGACTCGCGGCGGCGGTCGCTCGGGTGGGTTTGGAAGGGCGGGCGGTCTGCAAAAGCGTCATGTGAAGAGGAAGCGGGCGATGTCGTCCGCATTGTAGAGCAAGGTTTTGCGCACGCGACGCGCGCCGGATGCGCACCGCGGCTGGTGGGCGATCAGCCTGCGCTTTCCAGACGCGGCGCACATGAATCGCAGTCCCGCGCTTGCGTTCTGCGCTTGCGTGCGTTTTGCACGCCGCCCGTGCTGTTTCGCGCGACCCCCGTATTCTCTGCGGGCGCTGCGCCAGATCGCGTCCATCACCGCCTGTCAGGCGCGGCTCGGCGAAACCGCCGCAGCATGCTGCACCTTGACGCGCGGCATCATCAACGTGACCAGCCCGCCGACGATCAGCGCCCCCGCGATCAGCACGAGCCCGAACGTCACGCTGTGCGTCGCGTCCTTGACGATGCCGAGCACATACGGGCTCACATAGCCGGCGAGGTTCGCGATCGAGTTGATCACGGCAATGCCGGCGACGGCGGCCGTGCCTTGCAGGAACGTCGTCGACATCGACCAGAAAATGCCGAAGCCCGCGAGGATGCCGATATACGCGATCGACAAACCCGTCACCGCAAGCGGAATCGAGTTGGTCACCGAGGCGCTGCCGAGCAGCCCCGCCGCGCCGATGAAGCAGCACACCGCGTAGTGCCAGCGCCGCTCGCCCGTGATGTCCGAGGAGCGCCCGATCAGGATCATGCCGATGCCCGCCGCCAGATACGGAATCGCGGTCACAAAACCGTTGGTGACGAGGTTCGTCACGCCAAGATCCTTGACGATCTGCGGCAGCCAGAACGAGAAACCCGCATTGCCGGTGACGAGGCAGAAATAGATCAGCGTGAGCAGCCAGAAACGGCCCGAGCGCAACGCGACCGCCAGGCTGTGTTGCGCGCCGGCCGCCGCGGCCGCGCTGTTTTCCCGCGCCAGACGGCCGAGAATCACGCGCTTTTCGTCGTCGCTGAGCCACGCTGCTTCGGCGGGCGTGTTGCGCAGCACGGCGAGCGCCCAGAAGCCGGCGAGAATCGACGGAATGCCTTCGATCAGGAACATCCACTGCCAGCCGCGCAAACCGTGCGCTTCATGCAGCGCCGACATCAGAAAACCCGACAACGGCGCGCCGATAATGCCTGCCACCGGAATCGCCGCCATGAACACGGCGACCATGCGGGCGCGCCGGTCGGACGGAAACCAGAAAGTCAGGTAGAGCACCACGCCCGGCACCAGACCGGCTTCGGCCACGCCGAGGAAAAAGCGCAGCACGTAGAACATCGTTTCCGAGTGCACGAACATCATCAGACACGACAGCAGACCCCACAGCATCGTGATGCGGGCGATCGTGGCGCGCGCGCCGAACTTCTTGAGCAGCAGATTGCTCGGCACCTCGAACACGAAGTAGCCGAAGAAAAAGATCCCCGCGCCGAGTCCGTACGCCGCGTTCGACAGGCCGAGGTCGCCGGTGAACTGCAGCTTCGCGTAACCGATGTTGACGCGGTCCAGATACGACAGCACGTAGACGAGAAACAGGAACGGCATGATGCGCCACGTGATCTTGCGCAGGGCGGCGGCTTCGAGCCACGCGTCGGAAGACGCGTCGGCGGCGGATAGCGAAGGGGAGCTCATGGGTGCCTCATTCGACGATAGGGAGCGCGCGCACGCGATAGGCGTGGCGCAGCGTGCGGTTCAGAACGGGATCGTGCAATTCGAGTTCCAGCGCGTCGCCGTCGGCCATGCCGACGATGCCGCCCTGTACCGCCAGCGTGCCGCAGAACATCGCCGCGCCGGGCGCGAGTGGCGCTCGGGTGAGCAGATCGGCGGCCGGCAGCAGCGATGACACGCTGCCTTGCTGATAGACGCGCCGCTCGCCGTTGGTCACGGCATAAGCACGCAATTCCAGTTGGTCCCAGTGGCCGGATACATCGTCGAAACGCCAGGCGTCGCGTGCGACCGGTTTCGGGCAAACCTGTTTGGAGACGGTGACGCCGTAGGCCTCGACTTCGCGGTCGGTGTGGTCCGAACCGACGGTGACGAGCACGCCCGTCTTTGCATGCACCAGCACGCATTCGGCTTCGCCGCTCGACTTCATGCCGATCACGTCGATCTGCTCGGCCTGCGTCAGCAGTTCGGCGCCGAGGCGATAGAAGCACGGTGTGGTGGAGGGCCGCTTCACGCCGAGTTCGGCCAGTTCGGCAATGTGATGCTCGATCGCGGCCTGATCGCGCCCGGCCCAGCCGGCGATGGTTAGACGATTGACCTCGGCGGACTCCGCGCGGCTGTCGCCGGCACGTTCTGCCACGTTGAAAGACATCTGCTGCATGACTCGACTCCACTGAAAATATGCGTCAAATATTATTGTGATATTTCACAGGAGTCCAGCGTGTCAAAAACATTCCGCAGCGCGCGTCGGCGAGGTGCCGGCACGATGCCGCTGCGGCGGGCGTCCCGTCGGCAATCCAGCGCCGTTTGGCCGTTCGGGCGATTCGGCGCCTCGCGTTCCTTTGTTACACTGCGCCTTTGCAACTTTACTTTTTGTAAGGAAAGCGCTCATGCATCATGGCATCGGCTTCATTCAGGACCTGGCGGTCGTGATGGCGCTCGCCGGCGTCGTCACCGTGCTGTTCCATCGTCTGAAACAGCCGGTGGTGCTGGGCTACATCGCCGCCGGCGTGATCATCGGGCCGTACACGCCGCCGTTCCAGCTAATCCACGACGAGCAGACCATCCAGACGCTCGGCGAACTCGGCGTGGTGTTCCTGATGTTTTCGCTCGGCCTCGAATTCAGTCTGCGCAAGCTTTTCAAGGTCGGCGCCACGGCAATCGTCGCGGCGCTCTCCGAGATCGTGCTGATGTTGTGGCTCGGTTACGAAATCGGCAGCGCGTTCGGCTGGAGTTCGATGGATTCGCTGTTCCTCGGCGCGATCCTCGCCATCTCGTCGACCACGATCATCGTCAAGGCGCTCTCCGAACTGGGCCTGAAGCGCGAGAGCTTCGCGCAACTGGTGTTCGGCATTCTGATCGTCGAAGACATTCTCGCCATTGCGATGCTGGTCCTGCTGTCGGGCATTGCGCAGACCGGGCAGTTGAGCGCGGGCGTCGCCGTGGTCACGCTCGGCAAGCTGCTGCTGTTCATGACCGTGTCGCTGGTGGTCGGCATTCTGGTGGTGCCGCGCGCCCTGAACTATGTGGCGCGCGCGAAGAGCGACGAGATGCTGCTCGTCTCCGTGCTGGGCTTCTGCTTCGGCTTCTGTCTGCTGGTCGTGAAGCTCGACTACAGCATCGCGCTCGGCGCGTTCCTGATCGGCGCGATCATGGCCGAATCGCGCCATCTGCATCGGATCGAGCATCTGATCGCGCCGCTGCGCGACGCCTTTTCCGCGATCTTCTTCGTGACGATCGGTTTGATGCTGAACCCGGCCGTGCTGGTCGACTACGCCTGGCCGATCGCGGTGATCACGCTGGCGGTGATCGTCGGCAAGATCGTGTCGTGCGGGCTCGGGACCTTTCTCGCCGGCAAGGACGGGCGCACGGCGATGCGGGTCGGCATGACCGTCTCGCAGATCGGCGAATTCTCGTTCATCATCGCGTCGCTCGGTTTGACCCTGAAGGTGACGAGCGCGTTTCTGTATCCGATCGCGGTGGCGGTGTCCGCGTTGACCACGCTGTTTACGCCATACCTGATCCGCGCGGCCGACCCGCTGACCCAGCGCCTCGGTCACGCCATGCCGCGCACGCTCGCGAACGTGTTCGGCATGTACGGGCAATGGCTCGGCAGCCTGAGCACGACGAGCGGCGAGCCGACGCTGTTCAGCATGACGCGGCGGATCATTCTGCAGATCGCCGTCAATCTGGCGCTCGTCGCCGCGATTTTTCTGGGCGTGTCATATAGCGCGCCTTACACCAGTTCGCTGCTCGCGCACTGGCTCAGTTCCGAACCGATGCAGCGCGTCGTGCTATGGAGCGCCGCACTGGTCGTGTCGATGCCGTTCCTGGTCGCCGTGTATCGCAAGACCAAGTCGCTGGCCTTGCTGCTCGCCGAGGTCAGCGTGCAACCGGCCACAGCGGGGCGCTTCACGAGCGCGATCCGTTACGCGATCTCCGATCTGGTGCCGGTGGTCTCGATGGTCGGCGTGTTTCTGCTGGTCGCGGCGCTTTCAGGCGGCATTTTGCCGCCGACAGGCCTGCTTGCCGTGGTGCTCATCTGCGCCGCGTTGCTGCTCGCGCTGCTGTGGCGCTGGTGCGTGAAGATCCACGCGGCGATGCAAATCGCCTTGCGCGAGACTTTCAACGAACAGCCGGATCCTTAAAAGTCAGACAGGCTTTCGCCGCGGCCCTTTAACGGGAATCGTTGCGGCGCGTCGCAACAATGTGAGCAATTGTGTGCGGGTTTGCGGGGCTTGCTTCGCTAGCGGATAATCAGGGCATATTCATTCGTTCGCGTGGAAGGCGCCTGTCTGACTGTCATGAGCGAAAACAAACCTGAAAACGCCGGCAAGCCCGGCGATCTGACGCGGCCTTCGGCGTCGCCAGCGCCGTCCGGCACGCCGACAACTGGCTTGACGCCGGAAGAACCGGCGGCCTCGCTGCCTCTCTCGCACGAAGATGCCATCCAGTCTCCGATCAAGGACGCAGTGACGTCGCCGACCCATGCCGGCACCGGGTCTGCGACCACGACGGCGGCGGAGCAGGCAGCCGTGCGATCGTCGACCGACGATCCCGACAGCGCGTCGGCCGTCACGCCTACTGATCCGCACGCGGCGCGGCAACGCGACGCAGCCGAAGCACGCAGTTCGGCCGCCGCATCCACCGCGCAGCAGGAAGCCGAGGTTCATGAAAAGGAAGCCCGGCGCGCCGGAACATTCGCCGCGAAACCTGCTCCGAAACCCGCGCCGACCTTCGCGAGCAGCGAAGCTGTCGACGGCGAGCTGATTGCCTCGGTGGAAGACGCCACCGTTATCGAAGAGGTCCCGCGCCCCGCCGAGCAGAAGGCCGGCTCGCCGCCGCCCGGTTTCGGCGCGGCGCCTGACTTCACCGCGTCCAATCCACCGCCGCCCAATGCATTGCCGCCGTCGCCGCCGCGCTATCTGAAGCACAACGATTCGGCGTGGACCGTGTTCGGGCGCATCGTCGCGGCGCGCGCGCGGCAATTGTTCGATCGCGCGGGCCAACGGATCACGCAGCGCACGCTGCGCATCGGCGTGTCGGCGCGCATCTTCCATCCGGAGCCGGGTGCGAAGGGATTGCGCGGAAAAACCTTGCAGTATCTCGAGGAATCGATTGCGCATTGGGTCATGTCGCGCGACGTGCTGGTGTTCATGATTCCGACGGTCGGTCATCAAGGCATGCTGCATCCGAGCAATATCCGTTTGCGTGATTACGCGAAGCATCTCGACGGCCTGCTGTTGCAAGGCGGCGCCGACGTCTCGCCGCAGTCTTACGCGGAACAGGCAATCAGCCACGAGTGGCCTGGCGACCGCGTGCGCGACATGTACGAACTCGAACTGCTGCACGAGTTCATCGAGTCGGGCAAGCCGGTGCTCGGCGTGTGCCGGGGCTGTCAACTGATCAACGTGGCGTTTGGCGGCACCTTGTATCAGGACATCGCCACCGATGTGCCGACCGCCGGCGCCCACGTCAACGAGGACTACGATCAGCATCGGCACGGAATTCACTTCCCCGACGGCTCGACGCTCGCGAATATGTTTCCTGGCCAACGCGATGCGATCGTCAACTCGATTCACCATCAGGCGGTGAAGACACTCGGCCGCGATCTCAATATCGAAGCCGTGTCGGCGTCGGACGGCATCATCGAGGCCGTGCGCTACCGGCGTGCGCCGTTCGTGATGGGCGTGCAATGGCATCCGGAGTTTCATCGTGCGGGCGGGGCAGAACTGCTCGACTGCACGCCGTTGCTCGATACCTTCCTGCGAGTGGCGCGCGAAACGCGTTTTTAAGGCGGCTCGCTCCATATCGAGTCCGCGCCTTGGGCGCGCGGTTCAAAGGTTAAGTTGCAGAGGCTGATTCGTTCGAGGCGCACCACCGTTTTTTTGCGATGGTGCGCCTTGCGAATTTCGTGGTGCCGTTCTCATGGTGCGTTATTGATCGACGACTGGCGTGTCGCCTCGGGTTGAGCGCCGCGCGCTCTGCCGAGATCAACGGCATGTTTTGAATTGCGGGTGTCTCGTTGTCGAGACAGATAATCAGGAGTGCGTGTTTCTCATGGCCGGCACTCTATCCTCCTGTTTCGAGTCCGTTCACTGCTGGTTTTGCACCAACCAGGCGTAAGTTCAGGCTTGTCCAAGCGAGGCTGAACCTTCCTTTTTCGGCTTATCCGAATTTGTTTGTTTCGAGATTGCTGAAGCGATTTGGCTAAATTCTTAGGCAGCCATTTATCTCGATTTAAAGTCGGTCCGCGCGACATTTGAATGCTTCGTTTACGGACCAATCCGCGCGATAATCTGCGGCTGATTTGGATTCGCATGGAGCATGCACGTATGAAGTACCCCTTAATTGTACGGCGCGCCATGCTGCTCGCGACTTCGTGTGCGCTGTTGCAGCAGGGCGGTCTCGTACTGGCAGCGCAAGGCGGCGAGGCCGCGCCGATGGCCGGCACGAGGCCCGCCATCAACACCCTGACGCCGCAGCCCGCGGCTGACGCGCTGCGCAACACGGCGTCAGCCTCACCGGCTGCGGCGGGCGTTGCGCAAGGCAATGTCGCCGAGCTCATGCAGATGATTCACGACGCAAAGCTAAGCGAACTGCGCACCACGTATAACGGCAGTTACGGCGCCAGTCTGTTTTTCTATCCGCAGGAAATGACGTACTACGTTGCGTTGTTCCAGGACAAACATTTCTGGCGCGTGCTCAAGTCCGAAGACGCCGCGCGCGCGGAAGCGGTCTATGCGGGCTTTGCCCAGCAGACCGCGCAACTCGCCGATGTCGAGATTCGTCGCACGCAGTTGCAGGCGCAGAAGGCGTATATCGAAGACATCATTGCGTTATCGGAAGATCGCGCCAAGCGTCTGCAAGCCGATCTCGACGTGGCTCGCACGCAGCAAGCCAAGGTCAACGACTATCAGCGTCAGACGCAAGGCGAAGCGGCCGCGCTGCACGCGGAGAAGGAAAGGGCGCAGGCGCAGTTGCGCCAGGTGCAAGGCGAAGTGATGCAACTGCAGCGGCAAACCGAGATGGGATTGCCGATTCAGAAGTAGACGCATGAATGTAAGTAAGCCCGGCCATTCGCGAAATGGCCGGGCTTTTTTGTTTCAAGCTGCTGCGATTCGTGTCGTGCCTATTTCGCGAATTGGTCGGGAACCTCGGTCACACGCCGCTGCGACAGGCGGGTTATCCACTCCGTTTCACTGGTGCCGGACGCATTGGTCGCTGAGCTGGCGTGCGGCAGCGCCATCTGGCGCGGATGCGTTGCTGCGGACATGATCACGCCCGCGTATTCGTCGACGCCGAGTCGAGTCGGTGCTGGAGGTGAATAAGCGCCCGCAGCGGATGGCTTTGGCGGCAAACTTGCCGCCAGCCTTGGGACTGCGATGCGCGGCAGGTTAGCGGCAACTGCTGCCGCGTGTCGCGCTGGGTTGGCGGTGACAAACCGTGCGCTGTGCTGGCGGTTTTGTTCCTGCAGTGTGACGACCTTCTCGCGAAGGCGGTTGTGACGAGGTGATCCTGCTATATCCGCGGAGATACGCGCCTGAGCGGAAGGCAGTGCCCGAGTCTGAACCTGGGCCGAAGCCGTTGTAGACACCGTTGCCGCCGAAAGGCTGGACGCAGGCGCGAATGTTGGCTGTACGCGTGAGCGCTCTGGCGCAGACGCCGCAAGTGCGGCAGACGCGGCAGGTACGCGCAACGCACCGGTATCGACCGCGCGACCAGTAACCGTGGCGGGCGTCTGAAGGTCTGCTGACTGCGAGTCCCGATGACCCGATGCCCTGTCGGCGACAGGAGCGGCCATTTGACGATGCGCGAGATGATCGAACCCGACCCACGCCAGCACCGCAGCGCCGCCGATCACGCAGGCGCCGCCCGCTAAAGCGCCCCAAGGGTTGCCATACCCACGCGCCCTGGTTCCATACGCGGGCCGGACAATGGACTCAATGACGGGCGTTGCATCGGCCGCGTGCATGGCTGTCTCGGGCGATGCGTCAAAGCTCGGTGCCTGTGCCGCTATCGCGGCAGACCGAGGCTCGTGCGCAGGTGCGATCACGCGTTGTTCACCCAGCGGCGACCATCGGCAAAGCGAACGAATGGCCTGATCGCTCAGGCAGAACGTGCGCAGCATGGCCGCGTAGAGCGCCTTGAGTTCAGCCCGCAGACTGTAGCCCGGCGGAAGCAGCGCCCAGTCCCGGCCGAATGGCGCTGGCACATGAACCAGCGGGCGAACGCGCGGCAGCGCCAGATAGCCTTCGATCGGGGTGAACGGAATGGTGGACATCGGTCTTTTCCAGCGCCTCGTAAGGGGAGCGCCGATCGGCGATCCCGTGGTCTGCGGGGACTCGGGCCTCGGTGCGATGCGCGTGAACGCCATCCCTACACGGCACGGCGTGCGTCGACGCGAGGCGCCGGCGCCGTGCTCGCGACGAGCAAACGGGGCACAGGGACGTGTCGCTATGAAGCCATCGGAGTGCGGAGGATGATGCCAGGAAGCAGCCGACCTGGCGATCGGACGGTTCCGAAATGAGGTGCCGGTACCTCCATGATCGGGAAAACCTGGGATAACGAACAAGTGCGCCGCAGCGCCTCTACCGGTCGAGTCTGCGGTCGAGTCTGTATATGTAGCGCAACGCGGTAATGTCCACGCCGCCCATATGATCCGGTTCGGCGCCGGCAAATTGCCAGCCTTGCCGTTCGTAGAAACCGATCGCCGGCGTATTCCCCTGAAGCACGTACAGATAGAGTTGCGCCTCGCCTTGCGCGCGAGCCCAGTCTTCGGCGGCTCGCATCAGCAGCTTGCCGACTCCGATACCCTGGTAGGCCGGCCGCGCGTGCAGGTTATCGAGCAGCACGCCCCAACTGGACTCCGGTTGACGTTCAACGCACACAAACCCGGCCGCCTCGCCAGCGAGTTCGGCGATCAGCACGATGCGCCGTTCGCCGCCGGGCGCGCTGAGACGAGCCTCCCAGTACGCGGCGCGCTCCTGCGTGACTTCGCCGTCGAGAAAGGCTTCGGGCAGCAGGCCGCGATAAGTGGCCTGCCAACTGCTGCTGTGGATCGAAGCAATGAGCGCGGCATCCGCGAGCGTCGCGGGGCGCAGTGAAAGAGCGGGGGTGGTTCGCATCGGTAGTGCTCAACGGAAATGCCTGACTGCAAAAATGTTACCGCGACCACAGGTGACACCATGTGTAATGAAACTGTATGCATTACGCGACAGCTTTATCAACGGTAACATTACGTGGAGCGAGCGCTGCATGATTCACAACGTTTACCCGGATACCATGGGAATCCGTTCCGCATGAAAATGCAGCGCCCCCGGCGCGTTCTTTCTATCCGTGCGCGGCATCCGCTTGCCGAGCGCAGTGGATCGTTTCAACTGCCTGGCCGCCACTGTCTCTTTCGTGGCAGCAGGCTCATCAGAGAATGTCATGTCTACTGCGTCACACGCTACTTCCTCAGCGGAAGAATCCAAGGTCAAGACAGTATTCCGCGTAGTCAGCGGCAACTTTCTTGAGATGTACGATTTCATGGTCTATGGCTATTACGCTTCGGCGATCGCCAAGACCTATTTCCCGAGCGGCAACGAATTCGCCTCGTTGATGCTGTCGCTGTCGGTGTTCGGCGCGGGCTTCCTGATGCGGCCGCTCGGTGCGATCGTCCTCGGCGCCTACATCGACCATCACGGCCGGCGCAAAGGCCTGATCCTCACGCTCGGCCTGATGGCGCTCGGCACGCTCACGGTGGCGTCGATTCCAGGTTACGCGACGATCGGCGTGCTGGCGCCGGTGCTTGTTCTGTTAGGCCGACTGTTGCAAGGCTTTTCCGCCGGGGTCGAACTCGGCGGCGTGTCCGTGTATCTGTCGGAGATCGCCACCAAGGGCAACAAGGGCTTCTATTGCGCGTGGCAGTCGGGCAGCCAGCAGGTTGCCGTGGTGTTCGCCGCGCTGATTGGCGTGTTCCTGAACAAGATGCTGCCGGCCGACCAGATGAGCGCCTGGGGATGGCGCGTGCCGTTTCTGATCGGCTGCCTGATCGTGCCGTTCCTGTTCCTGATCCGCCGTTCGCTGCAGGAAACCGAGGAATTCAAGGCACGCAAGCATCACCCGAAGATGGGCGAGATCATGAAGACGATGGCCGCGAACTGGGGCATCGTGCTGGGCGGCATGGGCATGGTGATCATGACCACCGTGTCGTTCTACATGATCACGGCGTACACGCCGACTTTCGGCAAGGAAGTGCTGAAACTGTCCTCGATCGACACGCTGATCGTCACGGTCTGTATCGGTCTGTCGAATCTGATCTGGCTGCCGCTCGCGGGTGCGCTGTCGGACCGTATCGGCCGCCGTCCGGTGCTGCTGGCCTTCACGATTCTGACCATCATTACCGCGTATCCGGCTCTGCAATGGCTGGTGGCGGATCCTTCGTTCGCGCGTTTGCTGGCCGTCGAACTGTGGCTGTCGTTCCTGTACGGCAGCTACAACGGCGCGATGGTCGTGGCGCTGACCGAAGTCATGCCGGTCGAAGTGCGGACGGCCGGTTTCTCGCTCGCCTACAGCCTCGCCACGACGATCGGCGGCTTCACGCCGGCTATCTCGACGCTGCTGATTCACACCACCGGCAACAAGGCTGCGCCGGGACTGTTCCTGGGTCTGGCGGCGATTTGCGGGTTGATTGCGACGCTGGTGCTGTACCGCACGCCGGAATCGCGCGATCAGTATCGGACGGCCTGAGCTTCGGCGGTCACCGTTCATGGGTCAAAAAAAACCCCGCGTTCGTGAGAACGCGGGGTTTTTGTTTTTGGCACAGCGGCTACGCCGTGTTCACCGCACGGCGTCCCGTTACTGCTTGCGCAATTCGTTCGCCACGGTTTCGACAACTTCGCTCCACGCACCAGGTTGCGGCTGACGCACCAGTGTCGCGCCGGGATACCAGGGGCTGCGCGCCTCGCCGGCGAACCAGCGCCAGTCTGCCGCGAACGGCAGCATCAACCAGAGCGGCTTGCGCAGCGCACCGGCCAGATGCGCGATGGAGGTATCGATCGACACCACCGCGTCGAGCCGTTCGATGATCGCAGCGGTATCCGCGAAGTCGCCGATGCGTTTGTCGAAGCGATGAATCGACGCCGCGCGCGGATGCGCGTCGAGCGCCACGCGCTCGTCGGCGCTCAACTCCGGTTGCAGCACGATCCAGTCGATGCCTTCGAGCGCGAACAGCGGATCGAGCGCGGCGAGCGGCATCGAACGTGTTTCATTCTGCTGGACGCGGCCCGACCACACGATGCCGATCTTGCGTTTTGCCTGACCGCCGAGCGAGCCGCGCCATTTGCGGCTGTAGGCGGGCGGCACGCTGAGGTAAGGCGTGCGGGCGGGAATAGTGTCGTAGGTGGTGCCGAGTGCGAGCGGCAGGCTCAGCAGCGGACATTGCAGATCGGCGGCGGGTCGTGGCGTGCCCTGAGCGATCAGCGTCACGCGCCAGGCTTGCGCGGCAGGCGCCAGCAACGGCAGCAGTTGCGGTTGCACTTCGAGTATGACGCGCGCCGCGCGCTGCGTGGCGAGCGGGACGAAGCGCACGAATTGCAGCGTGTCGCCGAACCCCTGCTCGGCATGGACCAGCAACGTATGCTGCGCGATCGGCTCGCCGTGCCAGCGCGGCAGCGTCTGGATATCCGGCTGCGCCATGGTTTGCAGACGCCACTCGTATTCCGGCAGTCCGCGCGCGAAATCGCGCATCGCGAGCCATGCGAGCGCGCGGTTCATGTGCGCGGAGGCGAGGTCGGGGCGCAGGCGCAGCGCCTGATCGAAAGCGCGCACGGCGGGACCATGCGCGCCCAGCGCCTGGTGCGCGGTGCCGAGACTCAGCCACGCTAGCGCGAATTGCGGATCGAGACCGACCGCGCGCTCGAGGTAGGGTAGCGCCTGCGCATGGCGTCCCAATGCCGCGAGCGCATTGCCCATGCCGAAAATGGCCGGCGGCAGGTTCGGCTGCAAGGTCAGCGCCGCGCGGAACGATTCGACCGCTTCCGCATGGCGGCCGGTGGCGTCGAAGGTATTGGCGAGGTTGAAGTGCGCGGCGACGAAGCGCGGCTCGGCCGTCAGCGCCGTCTGGAAACACGGGATCGCCTCTGCCGCGCGTCCGAGCGCGTTCAGCGACATGCCCATGTTGTTGAGCGCGCCGGCGTGGCCAGGACGCAGCTCCAGCGTGCGCCTGAACGCGGCGATGGCTTCCGTGTGACGCCCGAGCGCGTGCAGCGCGTTGCCGAGGTTGTTGTGCGACGAGGCGTCGTTCGGTTGCAGGCGCAACGATTTTTCGAACGCGTCGGCGGCGTCTTCGTGACGGCCCGCCGCGGCGTAGGCGTTGCCCAGGTTGTAGTGCGCCATGGGGAACGACGGCGCGAGCGTCAGCGCGTTGCGGAACTGTTCGATCGCGTCGTCGATCTGGCCGAGCGCCTTTAGCGCGTTGCCCAGATTCAGCTGCAGCGTGGCGTCTTCCGGGCGCAGGTTCACGGCGCGCCGGACGAGTTCGGCGGCTTCGGCGTGCTGACCCTGCTGGTGGCGCAGAACGCCCAGCAGGTGCAACGCATCGACGTGCGCGGGGTTGCCGTCGAGCGTCGCGCGGTAGCCGCGTTCGGCGTCTTCGAGGCGGCCGTCACGATGCGCCGCGAAAGCGCGGTCAAATACAGGTTGCATGACGGGGGATGGCATTCGGGTGAGGCAGAGGCCGCATTTTCCCACACTCGCCAGAGCGCGCTCCGATTTGACCGGTTGTCCCGGTATCTATAATGTGTGAGCACATGTTCATATGTGGTGCCGAGCCGCCGTCCGTCATGGCTTCTTCCCTCGCTGCATCCACTTCGCTTACCGCCATCGACGATCGCCCGGCCGATACCATCGTGCCGCTGGCCGACCTGTTTCGCCTGCTCGGCGACCCCACGCGGTTGCGCATCGTGCTGGCGTGTCTCGACGAGCGGCGCGCCGTCGGGGCGATCGCCGAGGCGCTGGGTTTGTCGTCTTCGCTGGTGAGCCATCATTTGCGGTTGCTGCGTGCGGCGCGAATCGTGCGTGCGCAGCGGCAGGGTAAGCAGGTCTTCTACCTCGCCGCCGATCGCCATATCAGCGCGATGCTGGCCGGGATGCTCGAACACGTGGCCGAACCGGCCGGCAATGATTCTCTGGATCAGTCATGAAGAAACCCGAAACCCTGAACGGAACTGCGGCGGATCAAGAGGACGCGCACGCGTCTACGCCGCTCGATGTGAGCGACAGCAAGGGCGTTCAGTCTGATGGCGGAGCGCCGCGCGCCGCGCACACCAGGTCAGAACTTGACTGGGCGGGAAGCGGGCAAGGGAGCGAAGCGCATGAGCGTGGCGAGCACGGTAGCCACGATAGCCACGATAGCCACGGCAACCACGGCAACCACGGCAACCACGGCAACCACGGCAACCACGGCAACCACGGCAACCACGGCAACCACGGCAACCACGGCAACCACGGCAACCACGGTCCCGCCAGCCATTCCCACAGTCACGGCCACGCCGGCCACCACCACGCTCACGCTCCGGTTGCCGGTCACGGCCGCGCGTTCGCCCTGGCGGTCGTGCTCAACATCGCGATCGTGGTGGCCCAGACGGTCTATGGCGTGCTCGCCCATTCCACCGCGCTGCTCGCCGACGCCGGCCACAACCTCTCCGATGTCCTCGGTCTGCTGCTCGCGTGGGGCGCCGCCTGGCTCGCCACGCGCAGGCCGTCGGCGCGCTACACGTTCGGTTATGGCAGCTCGTCGATCCTGGCCTCGCTCGTCAACGCCGGGCTGCTGCTGTTCGCGTGCGGCGTGATCGTCGCGGAAGCCATCGGGCGTCTGATCAATCCGGCGCCGGTGGCGGGGCTCGCCGTGTTCGTCGTGGCGATGGGCGGCGTGGTCATCAACGGAATATCCGCGTGGCTTTTCATGCGCGGGCAGCAGGATGACCTGAACATCCGCGGCGCGTTCCTGCACATGGCGGCGGATGCCGGTATCTCGGCGGCGGTCGCCGTGAGCGGCCTCGTGATTCTCTATACCAACTGGACGTGGCTCGACCCGGTGATGAGCCTGCTCGTGGTGGCGGTCGTGGTGGCCGGCACCTGGAGCCTGCTGCGCGATTCGGTGCGCCTTGCGCTCGACGCCGTGCCGCCCGGCGTCGATCTGCAAGGCATCCGCGACTATCTGGCGGGGCAGCCGGGCGTCGTCGACGTTCACGATCTGCACGTGTGGGCGCTGTCCACGACCGGCAACGCGCTCAGCGCGCACTTGGTGATGCCGGCGGGCCATCCGGGCGACGAATCGCTCGACGGCATCGTTCTCACGCTGCGCGAACGTTTTTCGATGCACCATGCGACGCTGCAAGTGGATCTTGGTACGACGCAGCATCGCTGCGCGATGGATCATGCGCCGCACGCGCATTGAGGCTGACAGGAACGCGTTGCGAGGTCACGGCACGGGCAGAGCGCTGAAAGCAAGAAGCAGAGCGCAGGAAGCAGGAAGCAGAGCGCAGGAAGCAGGAAGCAGAGCGCAGGAAGCAGGAAGCAGGAAGCAGGAAGCAGGAAGCAGGAAGCAGTCACCGCCGTCACGCCGAACCCATGCTCGCTGCGCGATTGATGCACCGCAACCGTTGTTGAGCAGGCGATCGTCGCGCCCCTAGCGGACTTCCTGGCGGCGTACACTAGAACGCATTGTTGTCTCCGGAGTTCCGCATGGACGCTGCCGCAAACGATGCGTCGCCGGTGCTGATCGTCGGGGCGGGTCCGACTGGACTCGCCGCAGCGATGAGTCTGGCGCGTGCCCACATCCCCGTGCGTGTGATCGACAAGGCCATGCAACCGAACCCGTATTCGCGGGCCATCGGCATTCAGGCGCGCACGCTCGAATTGCTCGAGCAGCATCGGCTGGTCGAGCCGTTTCTCGAGCTCGGCCATCGCGCGCGCATCGCCAATCTGTTTTCGAACGGCATGCGTCTCGCGCAGCTCGATTTCGATCCGCTGCATACACGTTATCCGTATCTGCTGTTTCTCGATCAGTTCGTGACCGAGCGTCTGCTGACTGAGCATCTCGCCACATTCGGCGTGACGGTCGAGCGCGGCGTCGAACTGACGATGTTCGCGCAGGGCGCCGCCAGCCTTCAGGCGACATTGCGCCGCGCGGACGGTCACACGGAGACGATGCGCCCGTCGTACATGATCGCCGCAGACGGCGCGCATAGCGCGATCCGTCACCGGCTGGGTTTGAGTTTCGAGGGCAAGACCCTGGAGCAGACTTTCCTGCTCGCCGACCTGCACGCCGAAACCGATTGGCCCGAAGACGAGTTTCATATCTTCGCGTCAGGCGAAGGCCTGGTCGCGCTGTTTCCGATGGGCCACGGCCGGCATCGTCTGATCGCGGATCATGCGATCGAGCCTGCCGCCGTCGCCCCGACCGAGACGCCCGCGGTGTTGGGCGAGCCGCCGCTGAACAGCGTGCCGTCGCCGTCGCTCGCGGCATGCAAGGCGTTGATCGCCCGGCGCGTGCGCGAGCGGGTCGACGTGTCGGATCTGGCGTGGTCTTCGTATTTCCATGTGAATAGCCGCATGGTGGATCGGCTGCGCGTCGGCCGCATCTTCCTCGCGGGCGACGCCGCGCACGTGCATAGCCCGGCCGGCGCGCAGGGCATGAACACCGGCATTCAGGAAGCGTTCAACCTCGGCTGGAAACTTGCGCGCGTATTGAAAGGCGCGGCGCCGGACCGCCTGCTCGATACCTATCACCTCGAACGTCACCCGATCGAACGTGACGTGCTGCGGCAAACCGGTTTCATCACGCAGATGGCGGAGGCCGATCACGGACCGCTGAAGCTGCTGCGCGAACGGGTGATGCCGGTCCTTGCCGCGCTAGGTCCGCTGCGCGACGCCGCGCGCCTCACCATCAGCGAGTTGTCGATCCAGTACCGGCGCAGTCCGCTGACGCTCGAACGTGTACTCGACGGCGGACCACGCGCCGGCGAGCGCGCACCGGACGCGCTGGTGCATGTGGTAGATGGACCGCTGGGGCGTGCGCCCGGCGTGGGCTGCATTTTCGATCTGCACGATCCGGCGTTCTTCTCGCTGTTCCTGCTGGTGCCGCCGTTGCCCGTCGACGAAAAACCGCTCGATCCCGCGGCGAAGCATGCGCCGCCGCCCGACCCGGAACTGGAGCGCGTGGCGGCGGAAGTCGAGAGATTGCTGCCGGGCGGAGTGCGCATCTGGCGCATCACGGATACCACTGGCGACGGCGGCCCGGCGCTGTCCGAATCGTATGGCCGAACGCGGCCGTCGTTCTATCTGGTGCGGCCGGACGGCTACATCAGCGCGCGCGGGCGCACCGGTTCCGATCTGCACGGTTTGCTGCGGCATTGCGAAGCCTGGTTCGCGGTGAGCGGGGAAATACCGGAGCAGGCGGCCCTGTGAGCCGGGCCGCCTGAGTCGCGCGAGTCGCTCGGACGTTGAGCGCCGCGAGCGCGGCGCGGCTTACACCGTCGCGGGCGCGGCGGGCGTCAGTTGCGCGCGATGTTTGACGAGCGCTTCCCTGACGATGCCCGACATCGGGATACCGCTCGCATCCGGTTCATCGAGCTCCGCGAGTAGTGCGCGGCGCATGCGCGGCTCCCAGAAACGGCGAATATGGTCGGCGATGCCGGCGAGCGCTTCCTCGCGGTCCGGCATCGAATCGAAAAAGTCGCCGATCCGGTTGGCCATGTCGATCAGGTTCTGATTGTCCATGGCCGTCCTCACTTGCCCGATGTCGCGTTGGCCAGCTCACGCTGCTTCAGCAGGTCGAGCTGTTCGGTGTTGAAGCGCGAGTAGTCTTTCTGCCATTGCGACGGCTGTTCGACCGGCATCACCTGCACCGCGGTCACCTTGTATTCCGGACAGTTGGTCGCCCAGTCCGAGCTATCGGTGGTGATCACGTTCGCGCCTGATTCGGGGAAGTGGAACGTCGTATACACGACGCCCGGCTGCATGCGCTCGGTTATCTTCGCGCGCAGCACGGTTTGCCCCGCGCGCGATTCGATGCCCACCCAGTCGCCGGTTTTGATGCCGCGCTCTTCCGCGTCGTGCGGATGCAGTTCCAGTCGATCCTCGTCGTGCCAGCGCGAGTTCTCGGTGCGGCGCGTTTGCGCGCCAACGTTGTACTGCGACAGGATGCGGCCCGTAGTGAGCAGCAGCGGGAATTTGCGCGTGACTTTCTCGGGCGTCGCGATGAACTTCGTAATCACGAACTTGCCCTTGCCGCGCACGAAGGTGTCGATGTGCATGGTCGGCGTACCGTCCGGCGCATTCTCGTTGCACGGCCACTGAATGCTGCCGAGTTCGTCGAGCTTTTTGTACGACACGCCGTGGAAAGTCGGCGTGAGACGCGCGATCTCGTCCATGATCTGCGACGGATGCGTGTAGTCCATTTCATAGCCGAGCGCGCGTGCGAGCATGACCGTGACTTCCCAGTCGGCGTAACCCGGCACCGGCGGCATGACCTTGCGCACGCGCGAGATGCGCCTCTCCGCGTTGGTGAACGTGCCATCCTTTTCGAGGAACGACGAACCGGGCAGCAGCACGTGCGCATACTTGGCGGTCTCGTTCAGGAAGATGTCCTGCACGACGATGCATTCCATCGCCGTCAGCGCTGCGGATACGTGATGCGTATTCGGGTCCGACTGGACGATGTCTTCACCCTGGCAATACAGACCCTTGAAGCTGCCGTGCACGGCAGCGTCGAACATGTTCGGAATGCGCAGGCCGGGTTCCGGTTGCAGCGTGACGTTCCAGGCCTCTTCGAACAGCGTGCGCGTGACCGTGTCGCTGATATGGCGATAGCCCGGCAGTTCGTGCGGGAACGAGCCCATGTCGCAGGAACCCTGCACGTTGTTCTGGCCGCGCAACGGATTCACGCCCACACCTTCGCGGCCGATGTTGCCCGTTGCCATGGCGAGGTTGGCGATGCCCATCACCATCGTCGAACCTTGCGCGTGTTCGGTGACGCCCAGGCCGTAGTAAATCGCGGCGTTGCCGCCGGTCGCATAGATGCGGGCGGCTTCGCGCACGGATTGGGCCGGTACGCCGGTCACCGCTTCGGTCGCTTCCGGCGCGTTTTCCGGCAACGCGACGAAATCGCGCCATTGCTCGAACGCGCGCGTCTCGCAACGCTCGGCGACGAATGCATCGTTGAGCAGGCCTTCGGTGACGATCACATGCGCCAGCGCGTTCACGATGGCCACGTTGGTGCCGGGCCGCAATTGCAGATGATGCGACGCCTTCACGTGCGCCGTGTCGACGATATCGATGCGCCGCGGGTCCACCACGATCAGCTTCGCGCCTTCGCGCACACGGCGCTTCAGACGCGAGCCGAACACCGGATGGCCGTCGGTCGGATTCGCGCCGATCACCATGATCACGTCGGCTTTATCGACGGAAGCAAAAGTCTGCGTGCCCGCCGATTCACCGAGGGTGGCTTTCAGCCCGTAGCCGGTCGGCGAATGGCACACCCGCGCGCAGGTGTCGACGTTGTTGTTGCCGAACGCGGCGCGCACGAGCTTTTGCACCAGATACGTTTCTTCGTTCGTGCAACGCGACGACGTAATGCCGCCGATCGAATCGCGGCCATGCTTCGCCTGAATGCGGCGGAATTCCGACGCCGCATACGTGAGCGCTTCTTCCCAACTCACTTCGCGCCACGGATCGGTGATCTTCGCGCGGATCATCGGCTTGGTGATGCGGTCCTTGTGCGTCGCGTAGCCCCACGCGAAACGGCCCTTCACGCAAGCGTGGCCTTCGTTGGCCTGGCCGTTCTTGTGCGGCACCATCCGCACGACCTGGTTGCCCTTCATCTCGGCCTTGAACGAGCAGCCGACGCCGCAATACGCGCACGTGGTGACGACCGAGTGTTCGGCCTGGCCCAGCATGATCACGGTCTTTTCCTGCAAGGTCGCGGTCGGGCACGCGGCCACGCACGCGCCGCACGACACGCATTCCGATTCCATGAACGGCACGTCTTCGCTGGCGGCCACGCGCGACTCGAAACCGCGTCCGGCGATGGTCAGCGCAAACGTGCCTTGCGTTTCTTCGCACGCGCGCACGCAGCGATTACAGACGATGCATTTCGACGGGTCGTAGGTGAAGTACGGGTTCGACTCGTCTTTCTTGTCCTTCAGGTGATTCGCGCCGTCGAAGCCGTAGCGCACTTCGCGCAGGCCCGTGACGCCCGCCATGTCCTGCAGTTCGCAGTCGCCGTTGGCGGGGCAGGTGAGGCAGTCGAGCGGGTGATCGGAGATGTACAACTCCATCACGTTGCGGCGCAACGACTGCAAACGATCGGTTTGCGTGCGGACCTTCATGCCGGCTTCGACCGGCGTCGTGCATGAAGCGGGATAACCGCGCTTGCCTTCGATTTCCACCAGACACAAACGGCACGAGCCGAACGGCTCCAGCGAATCGGTCGCGCAGAGTTTCGGCACGTTGACTCCCGCTTCGACGGCCGCGCGCATCACAGAGGTGCCGGCGGGAACGGTGACGGACTGGCCGTCGATTTCCAGCGTGACGTCGATGTCGGCGTGCCGCTCGGGCGTGCCGAAATCGGTGTCGTCGAAGAACGAACGGGGCGCACGCTGCTGCAGGGCTTGCGATTTACACGCGCAGTTGCCTGAGCCGCAGCCGCCAGTGGGAGAGTTGAGCACGTCGGACATGGTTTGGCTCCTGGGTCAGGCCGCTTTCGGCGCGTGGTCAGACACGTTGGCGAGACCGAAGTCTTCGGGGAAATGATCGAGCGCGGACAGCACCGGGAATGGCGTCATGCCGCCCATCGCGCAGAGCGAACCGGACACCATCGTGTCGCACAGATCGCGCAGCAACTGCACTTGCCGGGTGGACGTATCGCCGTTGCGAATCCGGCCAATCACTTCGACGCCGCGCGTCGAGCCGATCCGGCACGGTGTGCATTTGCCGCATGATTCGAGGGCGCAGAAGTGCATGGCGTACTGCGCAAGTTCGGCCAGATTCGACGTGTCGTCATGGACGACGAGGCCGCCGTGGCCCACGACCGCGCCGACTGCCGCATACGCTTCGTAGTCCATGGGAATGTCCCACTGGCTTTCCGGCAGATACGTGCCGAGCGGGCCGCCCACCTGCACCGCGCGAGCGGGCCGGCCGCTCGCCGTGCCGCCGCCGAAGTCATAGAGCAATTCGCGCAGCGTCACACCGAACGCCAGTTCGACGAGGCCGCCTTGCTTGACGTTGCCCGCGAGCTGGAACGGCAGCGTGCCGCGCGAACGGCCCATGCCGAAGTCTTTGTAGAACGCCGCGCCGCGCGCGAAGATGATCGGCACCGTGGCGAGCGTGATCACGTTGTTGATCACGGTCGGTTGGCCGAAAAGGCCGACGAGCGCCGGCACTGGCGGCTTGGCGCGCACGATGCCGCGCTTGCCTTCGAGCGATTCGAGCAGCGCCGTTTCCTCGCCGCACACGTATGCGCCGGCGCCTTTCGCGACGAACAGTTCGAAGCGATGCGCCGTCGAGCCGAGCACGCTATCGCCGAGCCAGCCGGCGGCGCGTGCTTTGGCGATAGCGGCTTCGAGCGTCGCGATCGAATGCGGATACTCGCTGCGCACGTAAATATGGCCCACCGTCGCGCCTGTCACGACACCGGCGATGATCATCCCTTCGATCAGCACGTACGGATCGCTTTCCATCACGAGGCGATCGGAGAAGGTGCCGGAATCGCCTTCGTCCGCATTGCAGACGATGTACTTTTGCGCCGCTTTCGCGCCGCGCACCGTGCGCCATTTGATGCCGGCCGGGAAGGCTGCGCCGCCGCGGCCGCGCAGGCCGGATTCGATCAATGCTTCGCAGGCGGCGTCGCCGTCGGTCTGCAGAGCCTGGCGCAAGCCTTCGAGGCCGCCGTGGGCGACGTAGTCGTCGATGGAAAGCGGGTCGGTGATGCCGATGCGCGCGAACGTCAGGCGCTGCTGCTTCTTCAGATACGGGATCTCGTCGACTACGCCGACTTGCTTTGCGTGCGCTCCGCCTTCGAGTAGGCCTGCATCGAACAGCGGGGCGACGTCGCCTGCTTCGACATTCGCGTAGCCGATGCGGCCTTCCGGTGTTTGAACTTCGACGAGCGGTTCGAGCCACAGCAGGCCGCGCGAACCGTTGCGAACCATTTCGACTTCGACGCCGCGGCGCGCGGCTTCGGCTTCGATCGCCTGAGCGAGCGCGTCGGCGCCGAGCGCCAGTGCCGACGAATCACGGGGAACGTAGATGCGCGTCATGCCGTCACCTCCACGCACTTGTTGGCGGCCGCGAATATCGCGTCGAACTTTTGCGGCGTGACCTTGGCGTGCAAGGTGCCGTTGAGCATGAGTGCCGGCGACAGTGCGCATTGCCCGAGGCAATACACCGATTCCAGCTCCACCGTCGCGCCGTGCTCATGTTCGGCGTCGAAGCGGCAGCCGGTGTGCGATTCGATATGCCGGGCCAGCGCTTCGGTGCCCATGCTGCGGCAGGCTTCCGCGCGGCACAGTTGCACCGTGACCTGTGCGGCCGGCTGCGTGCGGAAATGGTGGTAGTAGGTGATGACGCCGTGCACTTCCGCGCGCGACAGGTTCATGGCGAGCGCGAGCGGCGCGACCGTAGCGGGCGGTACGTAACCGAGTTCGTCCTGAATCGCGTGCAAGACGGCTAGCAGCGATCTGCCCGGCTGCGCGTGACGCTGCACGAGCTGATCCGGCGCGATGGCGATGGAATCGTCCAAGTGGTGGCTCCTCCAAAGGCATATATGCACTTGTCATTCATAATGCGTGCACTTATGCTTCGTATATTCGATATGGGATAGCCGAACAATAGGCGGCTGATTCGGCTGGCGCAATAGGAAAGAGTTAAGCATATATGATCAGAATCGAGTGCCAGGCGCAGTTGGTGGTGAAGGGCCCGGATGGCCGCGAGGCAAGCCTGTCGGACGTCGTGCCGTTGCTCGCGCTGGTGGACGAGTCCGGCAGCATCGCGCAGGCGGCGACGCTTAAGGGTTTGTCCTACCGTCATGCGTGGGGTTTGCTGCGCAGCATCGAGGAGCGTTTGGGCGGTCCGCTGATCGCCAAGGAGCGAGGCCGCGGCTCGGTGCTATCCGAACTCGGGCAAGCCGTATTGCGTGCGCAGCGTCTGTGCGGCGAAAGGCTCGATGGCAACATGCAGGCGCTTGCCAGCGAAGTGGCGAGCGATCTGAACCGCTGGCTCGCGCCGCCCGCCGACGACGTGCGCATCTTCGCGTCGCATGGTTATGCCGTGGCCGCACTCGTCACGGCGCTGGTCGCGAACGATCTTCCGGTCGACATCAAGTATCGCGACAGCGCGGATGCGGTGAGCGCGCTTGCGCGCGGCGAATGCGATCTGGCTGGCTTTCATGTGCCGCGCGGTGAGTTTCGCGCGGCATGCGCCGATGCGTACCGGCGCTGGCTCGATCCGCAGCGTCACGTGCTCGTGCATCTCACGCGACGCAAACAGGGGCTCTTTCTGAGCAAGGGCAATCCGCGCGGAATCACGGGCCTGGGCGATCTGGCGCGCGACGACATTCGCTTCGTCAACCGGCAGCCCGGCTCCGGCACGCGCATGTTGCTGGATCTCGCACTACGCAACGTCGGGGTGGATCCGGATCGGGTGAATGGTTATGCGTCGGCCGAACTCACGCATTCGGCGATTGCGGCGTTCGTTGCGAGCGGCATGGCGGATGTGGGCTTTGGTGTGGAGCCCGCAGCGCATCACTTCGGCCTCGATTTCATCCCGGTCGTCGACGAAGACTATTACTTTGCCTGCGACCGCGCGCGCCTCGAGCGTGCGCCGCTTGCGACCGTGATCGGTCTGCTGCGCGGCAGCGCGTTTCGTCATAGCGTCGATCAGCTCGAAGGCTATGACCCGCAAGACTGCGGCAGGGTGGTGGAACTGGAAGAGGGTCTCGGCGAAGCCGTGGCGTAAGCCGCCGTAAACATCAGGCTGTGTTCGGCGCTGCGTATGGCGTCCGTTTGGGATACTCTTTAAGCTTCCGCTTCCGCCTTAACCGCGCGTTATGTCGCGCCGATCTCTATGAACGTTATTTTTCACGCATGTGCTGCCGTGGCAACGGCTGGTGTGCTGCTCGCCACCGCTTCGGTTGCTGTTGCGCAGAATTCGCCGGGTGTTCCAGGCGGTATCCTGCAAGACCAGTTTCGTCTTGCCGAGCATCCGCAAATGCCGTTTGCCGCGTCGGCGCCCTCGGACAAATATCAGAGCAGTAAAAAATCGGCGATGCGCAAGCGCGGCGATATGGGTGATCCGAATGGCTGCAATCTGCAGTGTCCTAAAGACGAATAAGCGGATACGCGAGTCCGTTGGTTGTGCAACGCCGGCGTTCTGCCGGCGTCTTTCGCTGGGTCTCCAGGTTCAGGTTTAGCCCGGCGTTGCGGTTGCCGTTGCCTTTGCATTCACCCTGTGGCGGACGCTCAGGGTTTGGCCGTGTGCCACATGTCCTTGAAGCCGTCTCCCTTCATATCTCCCGCCTGCTTGTCCGCCGCGAAGCGATAGAGCGGGTGCCCTTTGTACGCCCATTGGTGTTTGCCGTCGGCGGCGGCAATTAGCGTCCACTCGCCGGACGGTTTGTCCGACGCGCTGGCCGTGGCTGCCGGCCAATTGTTCAGGCAGCCACCAGTGCAGGTGCTCACGCCGGGCGTGGTGTCTTTGTCGAAGGTGTAGAGCGTCATGCCGTCCGCCGTGACGAAACGCCCGTCGACGACTTTTGGCGCTTCGGCGAACGCGCTTTGTTGCAGTGCGAGGAGGGCGAGGCAGAAAAGGGTTTTGCGCATGATGTCGGCTCCTGATCTTGGTGTTGGTTTCGCGCGAAACGCGGCGTGCGCGCGCGTGAGGAATAAACGATCGAGCGGATGCGTTTATTCCAAGCGTTTCTTCGCATGGGGAGCGGGAGCGGCAAGGGGCGGCGAACCAGTCGAGCAGGATGGACGCGGCGGGCAACAAAAAACCCGCAAGCAGCAGGCCGCTTACGGGTTTTCGGTGAGACTTGAATGTACTGCCTAAAACGTGTTCTGGTGGAGGCGGCGGGAATCGAACCCGCGTCCAGAAGCACTCTACGACCAGTTCTACATGTTTAGTTCTGTCATTTGATTTAACCGTAGCGACGCGGACGAACACGCTGCACTACGGCGATTCACTAGATTTTCGACCCGGATGTCGTGACACCACCAAGGCTTAACTGACGTATATGACCTCTGTCGGTATTGCTACCGGTCTTGCGACTCTAGCCCGTCAGTAAACTAGGCAGAGGACGGCGGCCCTTAGGCTGCCAGTGCGAACGTATCGTCGTTTGCAGTTACGTTTTTCCCATTGATTAACGAGGTGACGGGTCCTCGACATGCCCTAGCCGCTTCGCAACCCCTGTCGAAACCAGGTCGCCCCCGCGGTTCGTTGCTCAAAATAGATGAGCCAGCGTAGATTTTACAATAGATTGACGGCCACGTCCTGACTCATTGACGCGGCCCGCGCAATGGCGCCCGGGCTTGGCCGGGCCGGGCGGCCATGCTTCAGCCGAGGTCGCGCAATAGTCTCTGCAATTCAGCCGGCGATTGGACAACGTGCTGCGCGTGCCATTGTGTCGGCGGAATATCGTTGCCGCAGTAGCCGTACGCTGCCGCGATGGTCCTCATGCCGGCGGCGAAACCCGCCTGCACGTCGCGCAGATCGTCGCCAACGTAGACGACGCGTTCCGGCACCACGTCCAGTTCCCGTGCGGCGTGCAGCAAAGGCGCCGGGTGCGGTTTCGAGTGGGGAGTCGTGTCGCCGCTGACGATGCAGCCGGCGCGCTCTTCCAGTCCCAGTTGCGCGATCAGCGGTTCGGTGAGCCTCGCAACCTTGTTGGTGACGATGCCCCAGAGCACGCCACGGGCGTCGAGTTCGTCGAGAATTTCCGGAATGCCCGGAAACAGCGTGGTCTCGATACACAGGTCCGCTTCGTAGTTGGCGAGGAATTCCTCGCGCAGCGACGCGAACTCGTGATGTTCGGGGCCGATCCCGAACGCCCCACCGATCAGCCCGCGCGCGCCCGCAGACGCCAGTGGGCGCAGATCTTCGAGCGGTACCATCTCGAGCCCGCGATCGTGGCGCATCTTGTTGACGGCGGCCGCGAGGTCGGGCGCCGTGTCGGCTAGCGTGCCGTCGAGGTCGAACAGCACAGCCATGCAAAGACCGAGTGCGTCTTCGTTGTCTTCGCGTTGGGGCAGGGGTGTGGGATCGCTCATTGATTCGTAAGTCCGGCAGGTCGGGGCGGATCAGACGTCGCGCCGGCAGGCGAGCATGTAGTTCACACTCGTGTCGGCGGACAGCGTGAAATGCTTGCTGAGCGGGTTATAGACGATGCCTTTGATATCCGCCGTGCGCAGGTTGGCAGCGCGCACGAAGCTCGCCAACTCCGACGGGCGAATGAAGCGCGCGTAGTCGTGCGTGCCCTTGGGCAGCATGCGCGCGATGTACTCGGCGCCGATCACGGCGAACAGGTATGACTTCACGTTGCGGTTCAGCGTGGAAAAGAACACCCAGCCGCCCGGTTTCACCAGCGTCTTGCACGCTTCGACGATGGCGGCGGGCTGAGGCACGTGCTCCAGCATTTCCATGCAGGTTACGACGTCGTAGTTGCCCGGTTCGCGGGCGGCGAGCGCCTCAGCGGCGATTTCTTCGTAATCGACGGTTACACCGCTTTCAAGGCTGTGAAGATCGGCCACGCCCAACGCCTGGGTCGACAGGTCGATCCCCTTGACGTGCGCGCCCAGACCGGCCATCGACTCGGACAAAATGCCGCCGCCACAGCCGATATCGAGCACGGTTTTGCCGGCAAGATGCGCGTGCGCATCGATCCAGCTCAGGCGGATCGGATTGAGCTCGTGCAGCGGCTTGAATTCGGCATTCGGGTCCCACCAACGATGTGCAAGGTCGCTAAATTTCTGCAGTTCGTGGGGATCGGCGTTGGTCATGGCGGAAGCTGCCTCGAAGAAAGCGGTGAGCGGGCGCTCGAGGATAAACCCGGAGTATATAGGTCGAGGGACGAGGCGGCAAAATGCCGCCCCGTCGAGGTTCGGCCGGGTGCGCGCAGACGGAGGCGAGCAGGCGGCCGGACATAAAAAAAGCCCCGCCGAAGCGGGGCTTTGATACTGCGGTAACGCGCAGCTTATTGCTTCGAAGTACCGACAACTTCGACTTCCACGCGACGATCCGGTGCGAGGCAGGCGATGAGTTGCTTGTGGTTCTTCTGGTTGCAACCGGTCGTGACCGGGTTGCGCTTGCCCTTGCCTTCCGTATAGATACGGTTGGATTCGATGCCCTTGCTGACCAGGTATGCCTTCACAGCTTGAGCGCGGCGCAGCGACAGACGGTCGTTGTACTTGTCCGAACCGATGCGGTCCGTGTAACCCGTTGCGACGACGACTTCCAGGTTCAGCGCGCCGATCTTCGATGCCAGATCGTCCAGCTTTTCCTTGCCGGCCGGCTTCAGGATTGCCTTGTCGAAGTCGAACAGAGCGTCAGCTTGATACGTAATCTTTTGGCTCGTGATAGCCGGTGCAGGTGCGACCGGAGCCGGCGGGGTCGGAGCCTGGGCAACCAGGGCGCCATCGCACTTTGCGTTGGCCGTTGCCGGCGTCCAGAATGCATCGCGCCAGCAAAGCTCGTTCGTGCCGTTCATCCACACGTATTCGCCGGTACCATTCACCCAGTTGTCGTTCGTGGCTTGTCGCGACGCCGGCACCGATTGCGCCATGGCGGATGCAGCCATAACTGCGGTAGCTGCAATGAACGCGAGCTTTGAAAGTTTATTCATATTTCTCCTCTCGAAATTGAGATTACCGCAGGTTTACTGCGAGCCTGTTGACGAAGACAAGTCATACATTGCTCGAAGTATAACATCGGTGTAGAACAAAAAACGTGCTGTGTAGACTTCGAGCAGTGTCTAACTCTTTGTGCGTTGGCATTTTGCCATATCGTTCCCTTCCAACGATAAAAAAATCTGCCCCCCATCAAATCACCCTCCAATTGTGGTGCATGCGCAACAGAAGCAATCGCCCGGAGGGGCCGCCAGTCATGGCTCAGCGGCGAATTGCCCCACGCACGAATCGAGCCTGCTCTCTCTCAAAAATGGAGCGTTGAGGTGGGCTTCGCATTCACTGCCTAATAGGTATACGTACCTTCGTCGGGAGCGGATTCGCGGCATGTTAGAATCGCGTGATGCGTTGCGTCTGCAATGCTTACGCGAAGACGCGGCGAATTGCAGTTAAGCCGTCGTCTTGGCACGTAAAAGATACGGATAATGGATCAATTCGCCAAAGAGACTCTGCCAATCTCCCTAGAGGAGGAAATGCGCCGTTCGTATCTCGATTACGCGATGAGCGTGATCGTAGGGCGTGCGCTTCCCGATGTTCGCGATGGCCTGAAGCCGGTGCACCGGCGCGTGCTGTACGCGATGCACGAACTGAACAACGACTGGAACCGGGCTTACAAGAAGTCCGCGCGTATCGTCGGCGACGTTATCGGTAAATATCACCCGCACGGCGACACGGCTGTATACGACACCATCGTCCGGATGGCGCAGGACTTCTCCCTGCGCTACATGCTGGTCGACGGCCAGGGCAACTTCGGTTCGGTCGACGGCGACAATGCCGCGGCCATGCGGTACACCGAAATCCGCATGGCGAAGATCGGCCACGAACTGCTGGCCGACATCGACAAGGAAACGGTCGACTTCACGCCGAACTACGACGGCAGCGAAAACGAACCGGCCATCCTGCCGGCGCGTATTCCCAATCTGCTGATCAATGGTTCGTCCGGCATCGCGGTCGGCATGGCGACCAACATCCCGCCGCACAATCTCAATGAGGTTGTGGACGCGTGCCAGCATCTGCTCAAGAACCCGGAATCCACGATCGACGAGCTGATCGAGATCATTCCGGCGCCCGACTTCCCGACCGCCGGCATCATCTACGGCGTGGCCGGCGTGCGCGACGGCTATCGCACCGGCCGCGGCCGCGTGGTGATGCGCGCGCTCACGCACTTCGAGGAAATCGACCGCGGTCAGCGCATGTCGATCATCGTCGACGAATTGCCGTACCAGGTGAACAAGCGCTCACTTCTGGAGCGCATCGCCGAACTGGTCAACGAGAAAAAGCTCGAGGGCATTTCCGACATTCGCGACGAGTCCGACAAGAGCGGCATGCGCGTCGTGATCGAACTCAAGCGCGGCGAAGTGCCGGAAGTCGTTCTGAACAATCTGTACAAGGCGACCCAGCTTCAGGACACCTTCGGCATGAACATGGTCGCGCTGGTCGACGGCCAGCCGAAGCTGCTGAACCTGAAGGAAATGCTGTCGTGCTTCCTGTCGCATCGCCGGGAAGTGCTGACGCGGCGCACTGTATACGAACTGCGCAAGGCGCGTGAACGCGGGCACGTGCTCGAGGGTCTGGCGGTTGCACTCGCCAACATCGACGAGTTCATCGCGATCATCAAAGCCGCGCCGACTCCGCCGATCGCCAAGCAGGAATTGATGGCGCGTCCGTGGGATTCCTCGCTGGTGCGCGAAATGTTATCCCGCGCCGAGACGGAAAATGCGACGGCGGGTGGTCGCGAAGCCTACCGTCCTGACGGTTTGAATCCGTCGTTCGGCATGCAATCCGACGGCCTCTACCGTCTGTCCGACACCCAGGCTCAGGAAATTCTGCAGATGCGTCTGCAGCGCCTGACCGGCCTGGAGCAGGACAAGATCATCGGCGAGTACCGCGAAGTCATGGCGCAAATCGCCGACCTGCTGGACATTCTGGCTCGTCCTGAACGCATTACGGCCATCATCGTCGACGAACTCACGTCGATCAAAGCCGAATTCGGCGACGCGCGCCGCTCGAAGATCGAGCTGAACGCAACCGAGCTGAACACGGAAGATCTGATCACGCCGCAAGAAATGGTCGTGACCATGTCGCACGCCGGCTACGTGAAATCGCAGCCGTTGTCCGAATACAGCGCGCAGAAACGCGGTGGTCGCGGCAAACAGGCCACGGCGATGAAAGAAGACGACTGGATCGACACGCTGTTCATCGCGAACACGCACGATCATATTCTGTGCTTCTCGAATCGCGGTCGCGTCTACAGCGTGAAGGTCTATGAAGTGCCGCAAGGTTCGCGGAACTCGCGCGGCCGTCCGATTATCAATATCTTCCCGCTTCAGGAAGGCGAAAAGATTACGGTTGTCTTGCCGGTCAAGGAATTCTCGGCTGACAAATTCGTCTTCATGGGCACCGCGTTAGGAACGGTAAAAAAGACGCCGCTGGAAGCCTTTGGGCGTGTGTTGCGCAAAGGTATTATTGCGGTCGGTCTGGATGACGGCGATTACCTGATCGGCGCCGCCATTACGGACGGTCAGCACGATGTCATGCTGTTCTCGGATTCAGGCAAGGCGGTTCGCTTCGACGAGAACGACGTGCGTCCGATGGGCCGCGAAGCGCGCGGCGTGCGCGGCATGCAGCTCGAAGACGGTCAGAGCGTGATCGCGTTGCTGGTGGCGGGCGACGAGCAGCAGTCGGTGCTTACCGCTACGGAAAACGGTTTCGGCAAGCGTACACCGATCATCGAATACACCCGTCATGGCCGCGGTACGAAGGGCATGATCGCGATCCAGACCTCGGAGCGCAACGGCAAGGTCGTCGCCGCCACGCTGGTGGATCAGGAAGCGCAGATCATGCTGATCACCAATACCGGGGTGCTAATCCGTACGCGAGTGTCGGAAATTCGGGAAATGGGACGTGCAACCCAAGGTGTTACACTCATCAGCCTTGACGAAGGGACCAAGCTTTCAGGTCTGCAACAGGTTGCTGAGGCGGAAGCAGAGGGTGATGCGGAAGGCGACGTCGAAGGTCCCGCCGAAGGTGACAGCGCGGGTGACAACGGCGGCGAACCGGGCGGTGCTGCCTGATTCGTGTCTGCGTCTTACAGTCTCAGTGATTGGTTGAAAGCTGCGCCGGGAATAATGGCGTGTCGGGCTGATACGTGTCCCGCGCAGCTTGCTGTTCAAGTTCATTTCTATTAGGGAGTAATGATGCAAAAACGATTCAAACAACTGATGTTGCTGGCTGCCCTCGTGCCGACCTTCGCTATGGCTCAAGCGCTTCAGAGCCCGGCTCCGGCGGCTCCGGCTGCTGCCGCGGCACCGGTTGATCCGGCCAAGCAGGCTGCAATCAAGGACCTGTTGGACGCCATCGACGCGCAAAAGCTCGTCGGCGCGATCGGCAACAGCGCCCAGATGCAAGCCAAGCAGCTGGTTCCGGCAATCCTGTCGGACGCACTGAGCGAAAACAAGACGATGACGGACAAGCAGAAGCAGGCTTCCGTCCCGACGCTGCAAAAGAACGCAGTGCCGAAGCTGGTTGACGGCGCAGGCCAGGTGTTCGCAACGGACTCGTTCCGTCAGGACGCCATGCAAGCTCAGTACGACGCGTACGCGAAGTACTACAGCACGTCGGAAATCAAGGATCTGACGACGTTCTACAAGAGCCCGACCGGCCGCAAGTTCATCCAGGTGCAAGACCAGGTTGGCCGCGACGTCGTGAACGGCTTGATGCAAAAGTACATGCCGCAATCGATCAAGGCAACGCGTGACCAGGCCGACAAGGAAGTCGCGTCGGTCAAGCCGGCCAAGTAAGCTCAAGGTCGAAAGGCTGCGCTGATATCGCGCCAGCCGCCTCCCGGTGGGGCCGCCTCATAGACTGGATGGCGCACGGGGTTTGGCGGCTTGGCTGTGACAATGCGATAATGGCCGTTTGCGCACACGCGCAGACGGCCATTTTCTTTTTTGGCGCGAAATGGTCTGAAGCCCGCGGTCTGCAACCCGCGGCCTGAAACCCGCGTCAGAAAATTGCGCCGGCAAAATCACGTTGTCAGTAGACGGTCATTGCCGGCCCGGCTGCCAACGTCGCCGATTTTTGCGCGATCTTCGTTTTTCGCGCCTGCTTCCAGGATCTCACGATGCGCGTCTTTAATTTCTCCGCCGGCCCTGCGGCCATGCCCGAAGAAGTGCTGCGTCAAGCCGCCGACGAAATGCTCGATTGGCAAGGCAGCGGCATGAGCGTGATGGAAATGAGCCATCGCGGGAAAGAGTTCATGTCGATCCACGAGGAAGCGCTCGTCGATCTGCGCGACCTGCTCGAGGTGCCGGCCAGCCATCGCATTCTGTTCCTGCAAGGCGGCGGTCTCGGCGAGAACGCAATCGTGCCGATGAATCTGATGGGCGCGAAGCCGCGCGCGGATTTCGTCGTGACGGGTTCCTGGTCGCAGAAGTCGTTCAAGGAAGCGCAGAAGTACGGCACCGTGCATCTGGCGGCGAGCGGCCAGACGGCCGAGGGTTTTACCCGCGCGCCCGCGCGCTCCGAATGGCAACTGTCGGACGACCCGGCTTACGTGCATCTATGCACGAACGAGACGATCCACGGCGTCGAGACGTTCGAGATTCCCGATCTCGGCGATATTCCGCTGGTGGCGGACGCCTCGTCGCATATCCTGTCGCGTCCCATGGACATCGCCAAATACGGCGTGCTGTTTGGCGGCGCGCAGAAGAACATCGGTATGGCCGGCGTGACGGTGGTGGTCGTGCGCGAAGACATGCTGGATCGTGCGCTGCCGATCTGCCCGTCGGCGTTCGAATGGAAGACCGTCGCCGAGAACAATTCGATGTACAACACACCGCCCACTTACGCGATCTACATCGCCGGGCTGGTGTTCAAGTGGTTGAAGAAGCAGGGCGGCCTTGCCGCGATGGAAGCACGTAATCTCGAAAAGTCGAAGCTGCTGTACGACGCGATCGACTCGAGCAGCTTCTATCTGAACAAGGTCGAACACGGCTCGCGCTCGCGGATGAACGTCCCGTTCTTCCTCGCCGACGAGTCCCGCAACGAAGATTTCCTGGCCGGCGCGAAAGCGCGGGGAATGGTGCAGCTAAAGGGCCACAAGTCCGTCGGCGGCATGCGGGCGTCGATTTATAACGCCGTCCCGCTCGAGGGCGTCAAAGCGCTTGTCGAATACATGAAGGAATTCGAACAGCGCAGCGCCTGAGTCATCAGGGCGCGCGCATCCTTTCCAGCACGCATTTGTGCAGCAGCTACCGGCAGGGCCGTTTTCACGCATGGACGACGAACTCAATACCCGACTCAAGCCTCTTCGCGAACGCATCGACGCGCTCGACGCGCAGTTAATCGCGCTCCTCAATCAACGCGCCGCGGTGGCGCTCGAGGTGGGCGAAGTCAAGAAGCATTTCAACGCGCCGGTGTTCAGGCCGGAGCGCGAACAGCAGGTGATCGCGCGTCTGCAGGACATGAGCGAAGGGCCACTCGCGAGCGAGCATATCAGTGCGATCTGGCGCGAGATCATGGCCGCGAGCCGCGCGCTCGAGAAGACCATCAAGGCCGCTTACCTCGGCCCGGTCGGCACCTACAGCGAACAGGCCATGCACGAGTACTTCGGTCAGTCGATCGAAGGCTTGCCATGTCCGTCAATCGACGAAGTGTTTCGCTCGGTCGAAGCGGGCGCCGCGGAATTCGGCGTCGTGCCGGTCGAGAATTCGACCGAAGGCGCGGTGTCGCGCACGCTCGATCTGCTGCTGCAAACGCAACTCACGATCGGCGGCGAACTGGCTTTGCCGATTCATCATAATTTGTTGACGCTAAACGGCGACCTCACCGGCGTGACGCGTGTTTGCGCGCACGCGCAGGCGCTCGCCCAATGCCAGCGTTGGCTGTCGACCAACGCGCCGCATCTGGAGCGCCAGGCGGTGTCGAGCAACGCGGAAGCGGCGCGCATGGCCGCTGAAGATCCGACCGTGGCGGCGATCGCCGGCGATCGCGCTGCGACTCACTACGGCCTGCAGGTAGCGTATGCGCTGATCCAGGACGATCCGCACAACCGCACGCGCTTCGTGATGATCGGCAAGCAGCCCGCCGGCCCGAGCGGACACGACCAGACTTCGCTGATCGTTTCCGTGCAGAACGAGCCCGGCGCCGTGTTCAAGCTGCTGGAGCCGCTGGCGCGTCACAGCGTATCGATGACGCGCTTCGAATCGCGACCGGCGCGCGTCGGCACGTGGGAGTACTACTTCTATATCGACGTCGAAGGTCATCGCGACGATCCGGCGGTTGCCGCCGCGCTCGCCGAACTCGGCGAGAAGGCTGCATTCCTGAAAATTCTGGGCTCGTATCCGCGCGCCCACTGAAGCTACTCAAGCGGCGGTCCGCAGCATCCGGGCGCGCCAGCCGCACATTCAATTACTCATAGTCGTTCGGAGAGTCTCATGACAGCGTCTTTCGGTCCTTCCTACGTTCGCGCTATTGCGCCTTACATCGCAGGCAAACCGATTTCGGAAGTGGCCCGCGAGTTCGGTCTGGACGAAGCGACCATCGTGAAACTCGCGTCGAACGAGAATCCGCTCGGCATGCCGGAGTCGGCGCAGCGTGCCATGGCGCAGGCCGCCAGCGAACTGGGCCGCTACCCGGATGCCAATGCGTTCGAGCTGAAAACTGCGCTGAGCGAGCGCTATGGCGTGCCGGCGGACTGGATCACGCTTGGCAACGGCAGTAACGACATCCTCGAAATTGCGGCGCATGCCTTTGTGGAAAAGGGCCAGTCGATCGTCTATGCACAGTACTCGTTCGCGGTTTACGCGTTGGCGACGCAAGGCTTGGGTGCTCGTGCGATCGTCGTGCCGGCCGTCAAATACGGTCACGATCTCGACGCGATGCTCGCCGCGATCACCGACGACACGCGCCTGATCTTCGTCGCCAACCCGAACAACCCGACCGGCACGTTCATCGAAGGCGCGAAGCTCGAGGCGTTTCTCGACAAGGTGCCGCGCAACGTGGTCGTAGTGCTCGACGAGGCGTACACGGAGTATCTGCCGGAAGAGAAGCGCTACGACTCGATCGCGTGGGTGCGCCGCTATCCGAATCTGCTGGTGTCGCGCACGTTTTCGAAGGCGTTCGGCCTGGCGGGCTTGCGCGTGGGTTTCGCGATCGCACAGCCCGAGTTGACCGACCTGCTGAATCGTCTGCGTCAGCCGTTCAATGTGAACACGCTGGCGCAAGCCGCGGCGATCGCTGCACTGAATGACAAGGCGTTTCTGGAAAAGAGCGCCGCGTTGAACGCGCAAGGCTATCGCCGTCTGACCGAAGCGTTCGACAAGCTCGGTCTGGAATATGTGCCGTCGGATGGCAACTTCGTGCTGGTGCGTGTCGGCAACGACGACGCAGCCGGCAATCGCGTCAACCTGGCGTTGCTGAAGCAGGGCGTGATCGTGCGTCCGGTCGGCAACTACGGTTTGCCGCAATGGCTGCGCATCACGATCGGCCTGCCGGAAGAGAACGAAGCATTCATCGCGGCGCTCGAAAAAACGCTCGCCACCGCGTAAGCGGTAACCCTTGACCCGCGCGCCTCGTCGGCACGACAGGCGCGCTCAATTTGTGACCGACGTGGCCGCGTTTTCTTTTAACAAGCTGGTAATTTTCGGTGTCGGCCTGATCGGCGGATCGCTCGCGCGCGCGTTGCGCGAGCGGCGCGAGACCGAGGGCGCGCGCAAGGTGATTGGTGTCGGACGTTCGTCTGCGTCGACCGAGCGTGCGCTGGAACTGCGCGTAATCGACGGCTCGGCGGCGCTAAATGACGACACTTCACTGCGAGAAGCGTTGTCCGGCGCCGACTTCGTGCTGCTGGCCGCGCCGGTCGCGCAAACGCAGCCGCTGCTCGAACGCATCGCCCCGTTTCTCGATGCGGCCACGATCATCACCGACGCCGGCAGCACCAAGTCGGACGTGGTCGCTGCTGCCCGTGCTGCGCTCGGCGCGCGTATCGGCCAGTTCGTGCCGGGGCATCCGATTGCCGGCCGCGAGGCAAGCGGCGTGGATGCCGCGTTGCCTGACTTGTATGTGGGCCGCAATGTCGTGTTGTGCCCGCTGCCTGAGAATGCGTCGGCAGACGTGGAGCGCGTCGCGGCCATGTGGCGGGCCACCGGCGCGCTGGTGCGCAATATGACACCTGAGCAGCACGACCGCGTGTTCGCGTCGGTCAGCCATTTGCCGCACGTGCTCTCGTTCGCGCTGGTCGAGCAGATTCTCAATTCGCCCGATGCCGCGCTGAAATTCTCGTTCGCGGCGGGCGGTTTCCGCGACTTCACGCGGATTGCCGCGTCGAGCCCGGAAATGTGGCGCGACGTGTGCGTGGCCAATCGCGTTGCGCTGCTCGACGAACTCGACGCCTATACGGCCGTGCTCGCGCGCCTGCGCGCGGCGATCGAAGCCGCTGACGGCGCCGCCCTCGAAACCGTGTTCGCGCGCTCGCGCGTGGCGCGTACCGAATGGCAGGAACAGCGCGCTGCCGGCGTCGCCAATAGCGACGCGTCGAAATAACCGGAAACTGGACTCAATCATGGAATTCCTCGATCTCGGACCGTTCTCCCGCGCGTCCGGCACGATTCGTCTGCCAGGTTCGAAGAGCATCTCGAACCGGGTGCTGCTGCTCGCGGCGCTCGCCGAAGGCGAAACGACGATCACGAACCTGCTCGACTCCGACGACACCCGCGTGATGCTCGACGCGCTCGAAAAACTCGGCGTGCGTCTGAAGCGCGACGGCGACACCTGCGTCGTGGCGGGCACGCGCGGCGCATTCACGGCGCGCACGGCCGACCTGTTTCTCGGCAACGCCGGCACGGCAGTGCGTCCGCTGACGGCGGCGCTGGCGGTCAATGGTGGCGACTATCGAATTCACGGCGTGCCGCGCATGCACGAACGGCCGATCGGCGATCTGGTCGACGGCCTGCGCCAGCTCGGCGCGAAGATCGATTACGAAGAGAACGAAGGCTATCCGCCGCTGCGGATTCGCCCCGGGCAGATCAACGCCGACGCGCCGATCACCGTGCGTGGCGACGTGTCGAGCCAGTTCCTGACCTCGCTTCTCATGACGCTGCCGCTGCTGCGCACCGAAAGCGGCGTGAGCACCGTGCAGGTGGACGGCGAACTGATCTCGAAGCCGTACATCGAGATCACCATCAAGCTGATGGAGCGCTTCGGCATCAAGGTCGAGCGCAACGGCTGGCATCAGTTCATCGTGCCGGCGGGGCAGCGGTATCAGTCGCCGGGCACGATCATGGTGGAGGGCGATGCGTCGTCCGCTTCGTACTTTCTCGCGGCCGGCGCCCTCGGCGGCGGGCCATTGAGAGTTGAGGGCGTTGGCCGCGCGAGCATTCAGGGCGACGTCGGCTTTGCCGATGCGCTGATCAAGATGGGCGCGAACCTGCAGATGGGCGACGACTGGATCGAAGTGCGCGGCGTCGGTCACGACAACGGCAAGCTCGAGCCGATCGACATGGATTGCAATCTGATTCCCGACGCAGCCATGACGATCGCCGTCGCGGCCCTGTTCGCCGACGGCGCAACCACGCTGCGCAATATCGCCAGCTGGCGCGTGAAGGAAACCGACCGGCTCGCCGCGATGGCGACCGAACTGCGCAAGGTCGGCGCCAAGGTGCAGGAAGGCGAGGACTTCATCGTCATCGAACCGCCTGAAAAGCTGACTCCGAACGCCGCCATCGATACCTACGATGACCACCGCATGGCCATGTGCTTTTCGCTGGTGAGTCTCGGTGGCGTGCCGGTGCGGATCAACGACCCGAAGTGCGTCGGCAAGACCTTTCCCGATTATTTCGAGCGCTTTATTGCGCTTGCTCAACCCTGATTCGACCCCGAATCGACCGACGTGCGACTTTTTCGATGAAACCGACCCGTCCCTTTCACCAGACGCCCGTCATTACGATCGACGGCCCGAGTGCCTCCGGCAAAGGCACCGTGGCCGCGCTGGTTGCCGCGAGCCTCGGCTTCCACTTGCTGGACAGCGGCGCGCTGTACCGTCTCGCCGCGCTCGCCAGCCTGCGCTACAACATTGCGGCGCACGATGCCGATGCGCTGACGAAGCTGATTGACGATCTGCATATCACTTTTCGCGAAGGGCTGGCGCAGCTCGACGGTGTCGATGTATCGGCAGAGATTCGCGCCGAGGAAGTCGGCAGCCGCGCCTCCGCGATCGCTGTGCACGCGCCGGTGCGTACCGCGCTGGTGGCGCGCCAGCGGGCTTTTCGTAAGGAACCGGGGCTGGTTGCCGACGGCCGCGACATGGGCACCGTGATCTTCCAGGACGCCGTGCTGAAGGTGTTCATGACCGCCAGCGTGGAGGCCCGCGCGGCGCGCCGGCATAAGCAATTGATCCAAAAAGGATTTTCTGCTAATATAGATGACTTGCTCCGGGATTTGCGTGAGCGCGACGAGCGTGACAGTCAGCGCATAGCCGCGCCACTCAAGCCTGCAGCGGATGCAAAGCTGCTTGATACTTCCGCATTGTCGGTCGACCAGGCGGTCGAGCAGGTGGTGCAATGGTATGAAGCTTTAGTCCCGCATGCCTGATGAAAGTACGCGTTGTGCTTCGGGTGTGGGCGCAGTAGAAGTCCGTTGTCAGTAGGTGTTTCGCGATCGTCGCGAAGCTTGTATTAACCCTTTAACCCCGCGTGGCATTCGCACACTAGCCGTTATTGCTGACCATCCGGCCAGCCGGGCACCGCGAGAACCATGCAAATTTTGATTTTTATGTCCGACCTGCAAACCTCTACCCCGAATACCGAATCTTTTGCGGCTCTGTTCGAAGAGTCGCTGACCAAGCAAGACATGCGCGCCGGCGAAGTGATCTCCGCCGAAGTCGTGCGTGTTGACCACAACTTCGTGGTCGTCAACGCTGGTCTCAAGTCCGAAGCCTACATCCCGCTCGAAGAGTTCCTGAACGACGCGGGCGAGGTAGAAGTGCAGGCGGGCGACTTCGTTTCCGTCGCGATCGACGCGCTGGAAAACGGCTATGGCGACACGATCCTGTCGCGCGACAAGGCGAAGCGCCTGGCTTCGTGGCTGTCGCTGGAAAAGGCTCTCGACAACAACGAACTCGTGACCGGCACGATCACGGGCAAGGTCAAGGGCGGCATGACCGTCATGGTCAACGGCATCCGCGCGTTCCTGCCGGGTTCGCTGGTTGATACTCGTCCGGTCAAGGACACGACCCCGTACGAAGGCAAGACGCTGGAATTCCGCGTCATCAAGCTCGACCGCAAGCGTAACAACGTCGTGCTGTCGCGCCGCGCTGTGATCGAAGCGACCCAAGGCGAAGAGCGCGCAAAGCTGCTTGAAACGCTGAAGGAAGGCGCGATCGTGGAAGGCGTGGTGAAGAACATCACCGATTACGGCGCGTTCGTGGACCTCGGCGGTATCGACGGCCTGCTGCACATCACCGACATCGCATGGCGTCGTGTGCGTCACCCGAGCGAAGTGCTGTCGGTTGGCCAGGAAGTCACCGCGAAGATCCTCAAGTTCGACCAAGAGAAGAACCGAGTTTCGCTGGGCATCAAGCAACTGGGCGACGATCCGTGGGAAGGCATCTCGCGCCGTTACCCGTCGGGCACGCGCCTGTTCGGTAAGGTCACCAACATCACCGACTACGGCGCATTCGTCGAAGTCGAATCGGGCATCGAAGGCCTGGTTCACGTGTCGGAAATGGACTGGACGAACAAGAACGTTGCACCGTCGAAGGTTGTGCAACTGGGCGACGAAGTCGAAGTCATGGTTCTCGAAATCGACGAAGACCGCCGCCGTATCAGCCTCGGCATGAAGCAATGCAAGCCGAACCCGTGGGACGACTTCAGCCGCAACTTCAAGAAGGGCGACAAGCTGCAAGGCGCGATCAAGTCGATCACCGACTTCGGCGTCTTCATCGGTCTGCCGGGCGGCATCGACGGTCTGGTTCACCTGTCGGACCTGTCGTGGTCGGAAACGGGCGAAGAAGCAGTTCGCAAGTACAAGAAGGGCGACGAAGTGGAAGCGATCGTTCTCGGCATCGACGTCGAGAAGGAACGCATTTCGCTGGGTATCAAGCAGCTCGAAGGCGACCCGTTCAGCAACTTCGTTGCCATGAACGACAAGGGTTCGATCGTCGACGGCGTGGTCAAGTCGGTGGACGCGAAGGGTGCCGTGGTTCAGCTGTCGGCTGAAGTCGAAGGCTACCTGCGCGCTTCGGAAATCGCACAAGACCGCGTGGAAGATGCTCGCAACGTGCTGAAGGACGGCGACAAGGTCAACGCGATGATCATCAACATCGATCGCAAGTCGCGTGGCATCAACCTGTCGATCAAGGCCAAGGATTCGGCTGAGCAACAGGAAGCGATCCGCGGCCTGGCTTCGTCGGACTCGAGCTCGGCTGCTACCGGCACGACGAACCTCGGCGCGCTGCTGAAGGCCAAGCTCGACGGCCAGAACCAGTAAGCCTGAGAGGTCTGCTGCAGTATGACCAAATCGGAATTGGTCGCCCAGCTGGCTACGCGATTTCCGCAACTTGTTCTTAAAGATGCGGATTTCGCGGTGAAGACGATGCTTGATGCGATGTCGGAGGCACTTGCCAACGGTCATCGCATCGAAATTCGTGGCTTCGGCAGCTTCGGCCTTAACCGCCGTCCCTCCCGCGTCGGGCGTAATCCGAAGTCGGGCGAGAAGGTGTTGGTACCTGAGAAGTACGTACCGCACTTCAAGCCGGGCAAGGAATTGCGCGAGCGGGTAGATCGTCGCGCGGGCGAGCCGCTGAAGGCCGAAGAGCCGGATGACGACCTGTAAATGCTTCGCTGTGTTATTTGCAGCGTGGCATGGGTAGCGTCAGCGGCCAAAGCCAGTCGGCAAAAGACCAGAAAAAGCGCCTTCGGGCGCTTTTTTTTCGTCTGTACGTTTTGCACGTGCGGATTCACTTGGATCGACGTGCGATTGGCTGGTAGCGCCTCTCGCCGAGCCGTCTAACCGCGTGACTACCCAATCACCCAATCACCCAATCACCCAATCACCGACTCGCCCGCGCGCGTAGCCGTTTGCGGCAAGATGTAGCACGATAAAGCCCCGTAAGCCCGTAATCCGCCAGTTCCTGCCCAGCCGCGAGGGCTTCAATTACAATACGGGTCACTTCGGCGCGGGCAACACCGTGGCGCGACGCGTCATCAAGCCGGCGTCACCCCGCAACTGCCGTCAAGAGACCTATACATGAAATTTATCGTCTGGCTGATCCGTGTGCTGGTGTTCGTGCTGCTGCTGGTGCTGGCGCTCTCCAACACACAACCTGCTACGCTGAATTTCCTCGCCGGCTACGCATGGTCGGCGCCGTTGATCCTGATCGGCCTCGCCTTCTTCGTGGTAGGGCTGCTGGCTGGGCTGGTGTCGTCGATGCCGGCCATGGTGCGTTTGCGCATGGAAAACGGCCGGCTCAAACGCGAGTTGCGCGTGGCGCGCGAAACCCCGGTCGTGGTCGAGCAACCGCCCATGCCGCCGCTGATCTGAATTCCCTTCGCCGCGCGCATGAGCGCGGCTTTCCGTCTTCGCTTTCCCGCACATTTGCATTTATCGCATGGATCTAGACTTCTGGTGGCTGCTTGTCATACCCGTCGCTTTCGCGTTCGGCTGGATGGCTGCGCGCTACGACCTCAAGACGCTGCTGTCCGAAAGCGCCAACCTGCCGCGCTCGTATTTCCGCGGCCTGAATTTCCTGCTCAACGAACAGCCGGACCAGGCGATCGACGCGTTCATCGAAGTGGTCAAGCTCGATCCGGAAACGGTCGAACTGCACTTCGCGCTGGGCAACCTGTTCCGTCGCCGCGGTGAAACGGATCGCGCGATTCGCGTGCATCAGAATCTGTTGAGCCGTGCCGACCTGCCGGTCAGCGAGCGCGATCATGCGCTCTATGAGTTGGGGCAGGATTTCCTGAAAGCGGGCTTGCTCGATCGCGCCGAAGAAACCTTCCGCTCGCTCGAAACCGGCGACTACGCGCTGGGCGCGCAGCGCGCGCTTCTCACCATCTACGAAATCGAGAAGGACTGGGTCAAGTCGATCGACACGGCCCGTCATCTGGAAACGATGGGTGCGGAGTCGCTCGACAAGGAAATCGCGCAGTTCCACTGCGAACTCGCGCAGGAAGCGCTGCAACAGAAGAAGCCCGACGAGGCCCGCCGTCAGCTCGGCTTCGCGTTGAAGGCGAACCCGACCAATGTGCGCGCCACGATCCTGTTCGGCGACGTCGACGCAGCCGGCGGCGCGCCGGAAGCGGCGATAGCGCAATGGCGCCGGGTGGAAGAGCAGAACCCGGCTTATCTGCCGCTGGTCGCGGAAAAGCTGATGAAGGCTTACGAGGCGCTCGGCCGTCCGCAAGATGGCGCCGATCTGCTCACCACGTGGGTGGACCGCTATCCGACCAACGATCTGCTCGACGTGGCTTACCAGCACGTCGCATCGCTGCGCGGACCCGAGGCCGCGCATGCGCTGGCGCGCTCACAAATGCAGAAGTCGCCGAATCTGGCGGGCATGACGCGGCTGCTCGAGGCGCAGGAAGCCGTCGCGGAAGAACCGCGCCGCAGCGAACTCGAACTGATGCGCACGCTGATTCGCCAGCGCACCAAAAATCTGCCACGGTATACATGCCAGAATTGCGGTTTCAGGGCGCGGCTTTTCTACTGGCAATGTCCGGGCTGCAGCGGTTGGGAAACCTATGCGCCGCGCCGGGTCGAGCCGATCACCGCGTCGAACTGACACGCGGGTGGTCACGCCGGGTCCAGCCACGCGCTCGCGCCGCGAATCCGCGCGTGGCAAGCGTCCCCGCGCGGGCGGATCCCGCAACCTGTTCATGACCGGCTTTATCGCCGGGAATCATCACCGGAACCTTCTACCGGAAAGCGTATGAAAATCACCATTATCGGCACGGGCTATGTGGGTCTCGTCACCGGCGCGTGCCTCGCCGAGATCGGCCACGACGTTTTCTGTCTGGACGTCGATCCGCGCAAGATCGAAATCCTCAACAACGGCGGCGTGCCGATTCACGAGCCCGGCTTGCAGGAGATGATCGCCCGCACGCGCGCGGCGCGCCGCATCACGTTTTCCACGGATGTCGAAGCCAGCGTCGCGCACGGCGACGTGCAGTTCATCGCCGTCGGCACGCCCCCGGACGAAGACGGTTCGGCCGATCTGCAATACGTGCTCGAAGCGGCCCGCAACATCGGCCGCACGATGAACGGCTTCAAGGTGATCGTCGACAAATCGACGGTACCGGTCGGCACCGCGCAGCGTGTGCGCGCGGTGGTCGAAGAAGAACTGGCCAAACGCGGACTCGCGGGCAGCGCGCAACATCGCTTCTCGGTGGTGTCCAATCCCGAATTCCTGAAGGAAGGCGCGGCGGTCGACGACTTCATGCGCCCCGACCGCATCGTGATCGGCCTGGATGAAGACGAAGCCGGCCTGCGCGCGCGCGAACTGATGAAGCGTCTGTACGCGCCGTTCAACCGCAATCACGAACGCACGCTCTACATGGACGTGCGCTCGGCCGAATTCACCAAATACGCCGCCAATGCGATGCTCGCCACGCGCATCTCGTTCATGAACGAAATGTCGAATCTGGCGGACCGCGTCGGCGCGGATATCGAAGCGGTGCGCCGCGGTATCGGCTCCGATCCGCGCATCGGCTATCACTTCCTGTATGCCGGTTGCGGCTACGGCGGCTCGTGTTTCCCGAAAGACGTCCAGGCGCTGATCCGCACGGCTAGCGAGAGCGGCCACAATCTGCGCATCCTCGAAGCGGTCGAGGAAGTGAACGACAAGCAGAAAGACGTGCTGGTGCATAAGATCACGGCCAAGCTCGGCGACGATCTGAGCGGCCGCACATTTGCCGTGTGGGGTCTCGCGTTCAAGCCGAATACCGACGACATGCGCGAGGCGCCGAGCCGTCGCCTGATCGCGGAACTGCTCGCGCGCGGCGCCCACGTGCGTGCGTACGATCCGGTTGCGGTGACCGAAGCGCGCCGCGTGTTCGCCATGGATCTGCATGACGTGCCGGACCAGTTCGCGCGTCTTACCTTTGCGGGCACGCAGGACGAAACGTTGACGGACGCCGACGCGCTCGTGATCGTGACCGAATGGAAAGAATTCAAGAGCCCGGATTTCGTGCATCTGAAATCGGTGCTGAAGTCGCCGCTGATTTTCGACGGACGCAACCTGTATGAACCGGACGCGATGACCGAACTCGGCATCGACTATCACTCGATTGGACGCCCTTATGCCCAACCCTCTGAACTTCCGGCCAATGCCTGAGACCGTGCCCGGCGCCATCCCGTCCACGCCCGCGCCGCAGCTCACCGTCGTGCCGCGCGAACAGCTCGCCGCGGCGCGCGTGCTGGTGGTGGGCGACGTCATGCTCGATCGCTACTGGTTCGGCGACGTGAATCGCATTTCGCCGGAAGCGCCGGTGCCGGTCGTGCACGTGCAGCGTCAGGAAGACCGCTTGGGCGGCGCGGCGAACGTCGCGCGCAACGCGGTTGCGCTCGGCGCGCAAGCAGGCTTGCTATGCGTGGTCGGCCATGACGAACCTGGCGAGCGCATCGTGCAGTTGCTGAACGAAAGCGGCGTGAAGCCCTATCTCGAGCGTGACCCGGCGCTTCTCACCACGATCAAGCTGCGTGTGCTGTCGCGCCAGCAACAGCTGTTGCGCGTCGATTTCGAAAACTCGCCGGCGCACGAAGTGCTGCTCGCCGGTCTCGCGCGGTTCGACGAACTGCTGCCGTCGCACGACGTGATCCTGATGTCCGACTACGCGAAGGGCGGCCTGACCCACGTCACGCAGATGATCGCGAAGGCGCATGCGGCGGGCAAACCCGTGCTGGTCGATCCGAAGGGCGACGACTGGGAACGCTATCGTGGCGCGACGCTGATCACGCCGAACCGCGCCGAATTGCGCGAGGTGATTGGCCAGTGGAAATCGGAAGAAGATCTGCTCGCGCGCGTGACGAAACTGCGCACCGATCTCCAGTTCAAGGCGTTGCTGCTGACGCGCTCGGAAGAGGGCATGACGCTCTTCTCGGACGACGGCGTCCTGCACGCATCGGCGGTCGCACGCGAAGTGTATGATGTCTCGGGCGCGGGCGACACCGTGATCGCCACGCTTGCCGCGATGCTCGGTGCGGGCCTCACGCTGGTCGAGGCGGTCGGGCTCGCGAATCGCGCGGCCGGCATCGTGGTCGGCAAACTCGGCACTGCCACCGTCGACTACGACGAACTTTTTCATTGATGCGGCCCGCCGGGTCCCTCGCCGTGCTTTTATCAACGGCGTGTAACAGGAACCCGCGCGGCGTCGACTGAACCTGTCGATCGGAGCGAGCGCCCGGCGCTGACTCCGATCCCATGCCAAGCTCACTATCGCAGGATCATCAATCATGACCCTCATCGTCACCGGCGCGGCCGGTTTTATCGGCAGCAATCTCGTGAAGGCGCTCAACGAGCGCGGTGAACAACGCATCATCGCGGTCGACAATCTGACGCGCGCGGACAAATTCAAGAACCTCGTCGACTGCGAGATCGACGACTACCTCGACAAGACTGAGTTCGTCGAACGCTTCAAGCGCGGCGACTTCGGCAAGGTGCGCGCGATTTTCCACGAAGGCGCCTGCTCGGACACGATGGAAACCGACGGCCGCTACATGATGGACAACAACTTCCGCTACAGCCGCGACGTGCTCGACGTCTGCCTCGCGCAGAACATTCAGTTCCTGTATGCATCGTCGGCGGCAACGTATGGTGGCTCGAGCCGGTTCGTCGAAGAGCGCGAAGTCGAGCAGCCGCTGAACGTGTACGGCTACTCGAAGTTTCTGTTCGATCAGGTGATCCGCCGCGTGCTGCCCACCGCGAAAAGCCAGATTGCCGGCTTCCGTTATTTCAACGTCTACGGGCCGCGCGAAACGCATAAGGCGCGCATGGCGTCGGTGGCGTTCCACAACTTCAACCAGTTCCGCGCCGAGGGCAAGGTCAAGCTGTTCGGCGAATACAACGGCTATGCCGCGGGCGAACAGACGCGCGACTTCGTTTCGGTTGAAGACGTGGTGAAGGTCAACCTGTTCTTCTTCGACAATCCGGACAAATCGGGCATCTTCAATCTCGGCAGCGGCCGTGCGCAACCGTTCAACGACATTGCCAGCACGGTGGTCAACACGCTGCGCTCGCTCAACAACGAACCGGCGCTGTCGCTCGCGGATCAGGTGCAGCGCGGGCTGATCGAATACATTCCGTTCCCAGACGCCTTGCGCGGCAAGTACCAGTGCTTCACGCAAGCGGATCAATCGAAGCTGCGCGCGGCCGGCTACGACGCGCCGTTCCTGAGCGTGCAGGAAGGTGTCGACCGTTACGTACGTTGGCTGTTCGGCCAGGTGTAAATAATTCGGATCCCTCTTTAAACTGGAATCTCCCGGTTGGTGATGGTCGCCAACCGGTTGTACGAGGGAGATTCCATATGTTTCGAAAAATTCTGGTTACCGCGGCCATGCTCGCCGCTTTTGGCCACGCTTATGCGGCGGTCGACGTCAACACGGCTAATGAGGATGCGCTGCGCGGCATCAAGGGCATCGGTCCTGCCAAAGCGAAAGCCATTCTCGACGAGCGTGCAGCGCATGGTCCGTTCAAGGACCCGGCCGATCTCGGCAAGCGCGTCAAAGGCATGGGCGGGCATACCGTCGAGCGCCTGCAGGCGGAGGGTCTCGCTATCGGTCCGGCTGGCGCGGCTGCTAACCCGCAGGCTGCGGCGTCTGCACAGACCAAAGGCGCGGCCGCTGCGGCCAACACGCCGAAGAACAACGCCACGGTGGCGGTGAAGAAATAGCCTCACGCGCAGCTGGCGCGCGGGCCTGGTGGGTCGTGCGGCGGCTGCGTCGCCCTGATTTTCCCTTCATGGTCGGAGTCGTCAAGAACGCTCCTTCAGCTGTCATGCAGATGACTGGCTCCCGCGGTTCTCAGCCGCGGGCTTTTTGTGCTGCGTCCCCTCACTCAGGGGAGCCTGCATCCATGCGCTCAGAAGGGCCGCACGGCAGCCGCGTGCACGGTGGTTTAGAATCGATGGATTGAGACTTTGCGCGGCGACAGCACCAGAACCAATATGGCTTACAAAACGATTGAAGACACGATCGGCAATACGCCGCTCGTACAACTCGTCCGGCTCCCCGACGACGAGATCCGCAGCCGCAATAACGTGATCCTTGCGAAGCTCGAGGGCAACAACCCCGCGGGGTCGGTGAAGGACCGTCCGGCGTTGTCGATGATCGCGAAAGCGGAAGCACGCGGGCGTATCAAGCCAGGCGACACGCTGATCGAATCGACCAGCGGCAACACCGGTATCGCGCTTGCCATGGCGGCCGCGATCCGTGGCTACAAAATGGTCCTGATCATGCCGGAAGATCTGTCGGTGGAGCGCCGTCAGAGCATGGCCGCGTATGGCGCGCAGATCGTTCTCACGCCGGTCACGGGCGGCATGGAGTACGCACGCGATCTGGCCGAGCAGATGCAGCGCGAAGGCAAGGGCATCATCCTCGACCAGTTCGCCAACCCGGACAATCCGGCTGCGCACGTCGAAGGCACCGGCCCTGAGATCTGGCGCGACACCGAAGGGCGCATTACGCACTTCGTGTCGTCCATGGGTACGACCGGCACGATCATGGGCGTGTCCACCTATCTGAAAGAGCAGAATCAGGCTATCGAGATCATCGGCGCGCAACCCGAAGAGGGTTCGCGCATTCCGGGCATTCGCAAATGGCCGGAAGCCTATTTGCCGAAGATTTTCGATCGCAGCCGGGTGGACCGCGTGGAGAATGTGAGCCAGGCCGCGGCTGAAGCCATGGCGCGCCGTATGGCGTCGGTGGAAGGCATCTTTGCTGGCATCTCGTCGGGCGGCGCGTGCGAAGTGGCGCTGCGCGTCGCACGGCAGGTCGAGAACGCGACGATCGTGTTCATTGTTTGCGACCGCGGTGACCGCTATCTGTCGACGGGTGTGTTTCCTGCGTAAGCGCGTAGCTTGAAGCCGCTCGCGCAATGAAAAAGCGCCGGTTCAGAAGACCGGCGCTTTTTTTCGTCTTGTGGCATTGCGGGACGCACCCGGCGCCCGCACCGCCAGCTATTGCGAGGCCGCAACCGGCGGCGCGGCGTTGTTGACGGCGTTGGTCGCGTCGCTTGCTTCCATCTGCGCCTTGACCCGCTGGCCCAACTGATACACCGCGAGCGCGTAGAAGAAGCTGCGGTTATAGCGCGTCAGCACGTAGAAATTTTTCAAGCCCAGCATGAACTCGGTGCCGCGTCCGGGCGAGGGCAGATCCACCACCGTGACCGGCGTGCCGGCTTCCGACGCGATGTCCACGCCCGGTTCGTTCAGCAGCAAGCCGGCGCGCAGCAATTGGTCGAGCGGCCAGTGCGGCTCCGGCTGGCCGTCGGCGGCCGCTTGTGCGACGCCCAGGCTGCCGGCGTCCGAGCCGATCTTCCACACTACTGGCCGGCCGTTTTCCCAACCGTTCTGGCGCAGGTAATTCGCCACGCTGCCGATCGCATCCGCCTGACTCGTGCGCAAGTCGATCTGCTTGTTGCCGTCGTAGCTCACCGCGTATTGCACGATGCTGCTCGGCAGGAACTGCGGAATGCCGATCGCGCCGGTGTAGGAACCCAGCACCGTGGTCGGATCGATCTGCGAGTCGCGTGTCCATACCAGGTAGTCTTCGAGATTCTTGCGGAAGGTCGCCTGGCGGTCCGCGCGATTAGCGGTGCCCGGATAGTCGAAGCTGAGCGTGGTCAGCGCGTCGAGCACGCGGAAATTGCCCATGAAGCGCCCATAGATCGTCTCCACGCCGATGATGCCGACGATCACTTCCGGCGGCACGCCGAACTCTTCATAGGCGCGTTGCAGCGTAGCCTGATTCGCGCGCCAGAAGCGCACGCCGGCATTGATGCGGACCTGGTCGAGAAAGCGCGCCTGGTACACGCGCCAGTTCTTGACCGCGGGCGAAGGCGACGGCGTCACGAGCTTGACTGCCGTCGCCGAATAACTCACGCCGGCAAAGAGCGCGTGCAGCGCGGACTCGTCGAAGTCGTAACGCGCCACCATGTCGTTGATGAACGCATCGACATTGGGGTTGTTCGCGTAGCGCTGCGGGATGATCTCTTCTTCAAACGTTTGCCCTTGCGGCACCGCGGGTTGCGGCTGGCCTTGCGCGAGCAGCACCGACGGTTTCTTGCCGGCACTTTGCGCGATCGCGGGACTGGTTGCCATGATCATGCACGATGCGACGGACAGTGCGGCGGCCATGGACGTGATGCGTAGCCGGTTTCGTGCAGACAGAGCAAGCTTGACGGTCATAGTGAGCTAAGGCGCGGTGCGCGGGAGACGAGGGAAGACGGGAAAAATCGATCGGGGCAGTATACCCGACGCCTCCCCGCAAAACTGTGCCTGACGCGTCACAGCCGCATCGTGTGGTAACTTGATGACTGTTGGCGCGCCGAGGGCGCGCGCCCCTGGATGGAGACATGCCGCACGCGTTCGAAACGCGTCGCCGCAGAAAAGAATCATGGCAACTGGCTTTTATTCCCACCACGACTGTCTGCTGCACGATATGGGGCAATGGCATCCCGAATGCCCCGCGCGCCTGCAGGCAATTGAAGACCAATTGATCGGAAGCCGCATCGATTCGCTGATCGAGCGCGAGTTGGCGCCGCTCGCCGACGAAGCCGCGCTGCTGCGCGTGCATACGCAAGCCCACGTCGATTACATCCGCAGCCGCTCACCCGCTGAAGGCACCGCCGAAATCGATCCCGATACGACGATGAACCCGCACACGTTGAAAGCCGCGCTGCGTGCGGCGGGCGCAGCGGTAGCCGCGACCGACGCGGTGATCGAAGGCCGCTACGACAATGCCTTCTGCAGCATCCGGCCGCCCGGCCACCACGCCGAACCGGCGCGCGCCATGGGCTTCTGCTTCTTCAACAATATCGCGATCGCCGCGCGTCATGCGCTCGAAGTGCACGGCCTCTCGCGCGTCGCGATCATCGACTTCGACGTGCATCACGGCAACGGCACCGAGGCGGCCTTTTCGGGCGACTCGCGCGTGCTCATGTGCAGCTTCTTCCAGCATCCCTTCTACCCGTTCACCGGTGCCGACAACCATGCGCCCAACATGTGCAACGTGCCGATGCCGGCGCGCTCGAAAGGCATGGCGGTGCGCGAGGCGGTGGACATGCTGTGGCTGCCGCGCCTGCACGAGTTCAAACCGGAGATGGTGTTCATCTCGGCTGGCTTCGACGCGCATCGCGAGGACGACCTCGGCAACATGGGCCTTGTCGAAGACGATTACGCGTGGATCACCGATCAGATGCGCGAAATCGCGAAGCGCTATTCGCGCGGGCGCATCGTGAGCTGTCTCGAAGGCGGCTACAACCTGTCCGCGCTGGGTCGCAGCGTGGTCGCCCACGTGCGCTCGCTGGCCGGGATCTGAGCCGTCGCGCGGCGCGCAGCGCCATCCACTCTATGAGGAGCGAGCCATGAACGCCGATGCGCGCGACGCGTCACTGGTCGAGATCGAACACGGCGCGTACGGCGTGCCGGGCGTGGTGCGTGTGACGATGAACCGGCCCGATGCCTTTAACGCGCTCTCCGAAGCCTTGCTCGACGACCTGCAGACGGCATTGAGCGAGATCGGCCGCTCGGACGCGCGCGTGGTTGTGATCGCCGGCGCGGGCCGGGCGTTCTGCGCGGGACACGATCTGAAGGAAATGCGCGCGGCGCCTTCGCTGGCGTACTACCAGGCGCTGTTCGCCCGCTGCACGAAGCTCATGATGACGATCCAGCGCTTGCCGCAACCGGTGATCGCGCGGGTGCAAGGCATTGCGACTGCGGCCGGTTGCCAGCTCGTCGCGATGTGCGATCTGGCGGTCGCGGCCGACACGGCCCGTTTTGCGGTTTCGGGCGTGAACCTCGGGCTCTTCTGCGCGACGCCTGCCGTGCCGCTGTCGCGCAACCTGTCGCGTAAGGCCGCGCTCGAATTGCTGCTCACCGGCGATTTCATCGACGCCGTGGGCGCGAAGCGGGAAGGGCTCGTGAACCGCGTCGTCCCCGCGGATGCGCTGGACGCGGAAATCGCACGGCTTGCGACCAGCATCTGCGCGAAACCCGTCGAAGCCGTGAGCGCCGGCAAAGGCCTCTTCTATCGCCAGTTGGAAATGGGAATCGAAGCGGCTTACCAGCTTGCCGGCCAGACGATGGCCTGCAATATGATGGATGAGTCGGCGCTGGAAGGCGTGCAGGCGTTTATCGACAAACGCCCGCCCGACTGGAAGCGTGACGCGGACTAGCCGCGTCGATCAGGCTCTCGCCACCAGCCGTTTTTCGATCCACTCGATCAACGCCCCGATCACCCGGTCGCGGTCGATGTCGTTCATCGTCTCGTGATAGCTGCCTTCGTGCAGAGTGAGCGTCTTGTCCGGCGAGCCCGCGTGCTCACCGAATTCGCGGCTGCCTTCGGGTTCGGTGAGCTTGTCGGCGGTGCCGTGATAGACCAGCAGCGGCACTCGCAAGCCCGCCCGGCCGCGTTCGATGCGCGCCATCGCCAGTAACAGCTCCGCGCCGGTGCGCGCGGGAATCGCGCCGTGATGCACGAGCGGATCGTTGCGATTGGCGTTCACCACGGGTTGAAGGCGCGATAACAACGCGGCGTCGATCTTCATCGCCGGGAAGCTCGGATAAAGACGGCTGATCACCTGGCTTAGCTTGAGCATCCAGCGCGGCACGTCGCGGCCAGGCGCCAGCGCCGGGCTCGACAGGATCAGCCCGTTCAGGCGCCGGCCGCTCGCTTCGAGGCGCTCGATCGCGTAGAGCGCGGCCACGGCGCCGCCCATGCTGTGGCCCATCAGGAAGAGCGGGGCGCAGCTTTGCGCGGCGGCGTCTAGCAAAGCTTGCGCGTCCAGCAGATAGTCGTCGAAGCGCTTCACGTAAGCCCGCTTGCCGGGTGCGTGGCCGTGGCCACGCAGATCGATCGCCACCAGTTCGACGCCGGCTGCGTTCAGGCGCGCGGCCAGCGCCGCGTAACGACCGGCGTGCTCGGCCAGCCCGTGGATCAGCGCCACGGTCGCGCGCGTCGGCGTGGCGGCCGGCCAGCGGTACAGCGGTAGTTCCACGCCGTCCCCGGTCGTGACCGACGAGCGTAGCGGCTCGCCGCTGTTTCGCTTGCCCGCGATGGGCCGCACCGTGTTGCTTGGAGATGTTTCCATGGCTACCGCTTATCCTGATTTTGTTTCGCCCGATCATAGTCGCAGCGGTCGTGCGCACGCGAGCACCGCGCACCGGGCGGGCCTCTAATTCCAACAGGTTATGAAAAGATCGTAATTGATTATTAAAGGGAATGTCGGCGCTGCGGTAGAATTGCGGGCTCAAATCCCAATAAAAGCAACGGCGGCCGCTTGTCGGGAGCGCATCACGCTCGCCGACAACCTCCGCCGTTTCGTTTTTCCATGATCGAAATACGCAATATCTCCCAGCGGTTCGCCGGGCCCCGGGGCTGGGTCGAGGCGCTGCACAACGTCAATCTGTCGATTCCGGCCGGTGAGGTGTTCGGCATCATCGGCCGCAGCGGCGCGGGCAAGAGTACGCTCGTGCGCACGCTCAACCTGCTGACGCGCCCGAGCGAGGGCAATATCGTCGTCAACGGCCGCGACCTGACGACGCTGCCCGCCGCGCAATTGCGCGAGGCGCGCCGCGAGATCGGCATGATCTTCCAGCACTTCAATTTGCTGTCGTCGCGCACCGTGTATGAGAACGTCGCGCTGCCGCTCGAACTCGCCGGCATGAAGCGCGATGAAATCGAAGCGAACGTGTTGCCGCTGCTCGACCTGGTCGGCCTGTCGGCGCAGAAGGATCGTTATCCGGCGCAGATCAGTGGTGGTCAGAAGCAGCGCGTCGGCATCGCGCGGGCGCTGGCGAGCAAGCCGAAAGTGCTGCTCTCCGACGAAGCGACTTCCGCGCTCGATCCCGAAACCACGCGCGCGATTCTCGACCTGCTCAAGCGCATCAACCGCGAACTGAACCTGACGATCGTACTGATCACCCACCAGATGGACGTGATCAAGCAGGTTTGCGACCGCGTCGCCGTGCTGGATGCGGGCCGCGTGGTTGAAGAAGGCAAGGTCATCGACGTGTTCCTGCAACCGCATCACGAAGTCACGCGCGCATTGATCGGCGACGTGATCGCGCAGGAATTGCCGCCCGCCATGAAGGCGCGTGTCGCCGAGCGTCTCAAGACAGGCAGCGGTCACTTGTTGCGACTCGCGTTCACCGGCTCCGGCGTCGATCAGCCGATCCTGTCGGAAACCATTCGCCGTTACGAACTCGACTTCAACATCCTGCACGGCCAGATCGACGAGATCCAGGGGCAGGCGTTCGGCTCGCTCGCGGTGCTCGCGGGCGGTGAGCCGGCGAAAGTGGCGCAGGCGCTGACATATCTGCGTGAACAGGGTGTGGTGGTGGAGGAGCTGTCGTATGTTGAGTGAAATGTTGGACATGTTCGTCCAGTCGTTCTGGGAAACGCTCGTCATGGTGGGCATTTCCGGGCTGGTCGGCGCTTTGGTGGGCTTGCCGCTCGGCGTGCTGCTGTATCTGACGGATCGCCAGGGCGTGCTGCAGAACATCGCGGTAAATCGCGTGATGGGCGTGATCGTGAATGCGGTTCGCTCGACGCCGTTCATCATCCTGCTCGTCGCCGTGATTCCGTTCACGCGCCTCGTGGTGGGTTCGTCGATCGGCACGGCGGCCGCCGTCGTGCCGCTGACGATCGCCGCCGCGCCGTTCATCGCGCGTCTGGTGGAGACTGCGTTGCGCGAAGTGGATCGCGGGCTGATCGAAGCCGCGCAGGCGATGGGCGCGACCACCAGCCAGATCGTCTTCAAAGTGTTGTTGCCGGAATCGCTGCCGGGCGTGGTCGCCGGCTTGACGATCACTTTCGTCTCGCTGGTCGGCTATTCGGCGATGGCCGGCGCGATCGGCGGCGGCGGTCTCGGCGATCTCGGCATTCGCTATGGGTATCAGCGCTTCCTGCCGGAAGTGATGTTGACGGTCGTGGTGATTCTGATCGTCTTCGTGCAGTTGGTGCAGTCGTTCGGGGATTGGCTCGTGCGTCGTTTGAGCCATAAGTAAAACAACAATTTCGAATAGGTTTGGAAAGGTCCATCATGCAACGTCGTTTCATTCTCAAACTGGCTGCCGTGCTCGGCGCCACGTCCCTGTTCGCTGCCGGCGCGGCTCGCGCTGAAGATTCGATCAAGGTCGGCGTCACCGGCGGCCCGCACGCGCAGATCATGGAAGTCGTGAAGACGGTCGCGGCGAAGAACGGTCTGAACATCAAGATCGTCGAGTTCTCGGATTACGTGCAGCCGAACGCCGCGCTCGCCGGCGGCGATCTGGACGCGAACAGCTACCAGCACGACCCGTATCTCGAGGCGCAGGTGAAGGATCGCGGCTACAAGCTGATCCGCATCGCCGATACGGTGACGTACCCGATGGGCATCTATTCGAAGAAAGTGAAGACGCTGGCCGAACTGCAGCCGGGCGCGAAGATCGCTGTGCCGAACGATCCGACCAACGGCGGCCGCGCGCTGCTGTTGCTGCAAAAGCAGGGCTTGCTGAAGCTGCGCGCCGACGCGGGCCTGAAGGCGACGCCGCTCGATATCGTCGAGAACCCGAAGAAGCTGAAGATCGTCGAACTCGACGCCGCGCAAATTCCGCGTTCGCTGAACGACGTGGACGCGGCCGCGATCAACACGAACTTCGCGATGGAAGCGGGTCTGAAGCCCAAGCAGGACGCCATCGCGATTGAAGATCCGAAGGGGCCTTACGTGAACATCATCGCGATCCGCGAGGCGGACAAGAATAAGCCGTGGGTCGCCAAGCTGGTCGCGGCGTATCATTCGCCGGAAGTGAAGCAGTTTATTGAAAGCAAATTCGGCGGGGCCGTGATCACCGCTTGGTGAGCCGGCGGCCTGCAGAGCAAGCAAGATACGACGGCAATGCAAAATTAGAGTCGTAAGTCGGAACCCGGGGTTGTCGCCCGGGTTTTTTCGAGATTAAAATAGAACGACCGTTCGATATTGCCGTCACGCCGCTGAGGAGCGATATCCTCCTGCTAGAGCGCCCGCGACAGGGCTGCCGCGAGGGCAGTCGTTATAATGTTCGTTGGGTTGACGTATTCGTAACTTTGGAGCGTGTGCATGAAAATCCTGGTGCCAGTCAAGAGAGTGGTCGATTACAACGTGAAAGTTCGAGTCAAATCGGACGGCACGGGCGTCGACATCGCGAACGTGAAGATGTCGATGAATCCGTTCGATGAGATCGCGGTTGAAGAAGCGGTGCGTCTGCGTGAAGCGGGCGTGGCGACCGAAGTGATCGCCGTGTCGGCGGGTGTGACGCAGTCGCAGGAAACGCTGCGCACGGCGTTGGCGATCGGCGCGGATCGCGCGATCCTGATCGAATCTTCGGAAGAGCTGCAGCCGCTGGCGGTGGCCAAGCTGTTGAAGGCGCTGGTCGACAAGGAACAGCCGCAGCTTGTCATTCTCGGCAAGCAGGCGATCGACGACGATTCGAACCAGACCGGCCAGATGCTGGCTGCTTTGGCTGGGCTGCCGCAGGCGACGTTTGCCTCGAAGGTTGTCGTCGCCGACGGCAAGGCTACTGTGTCGCGTGAAGTGGACGGTGGCGCTGAAACGCTGTCGCTGACGCTGCCCGCAGTCATCACGACGGACCTGCGCCTGAACGAGCCGCGCTACGTGACGCTGCCGAACATCATGAAGGCGAAGAAGAAGCCGCTGGAAACGATCAAGCCGGAAGACCTGGGTGTCGACGTCACGCCGCGCCTGAAGACGCTGAAGGTTGTCGAGCCGCCGAAGCGCTCCGCCGGTGTGAAGGTGCCGGATGTGAAGACGCTGGTCGAGAAGCTGAAGACCGAAGCCAAGGTGCTGTGAGGAGACGGACGAAATGACGAATCTGGTTAATCTTGTAATCGCAGAACACGACAACGCGTCGATCAAGGCCGCGACGCTGAACACGATCGCAGCGGCGCAGAAGATTGGCGGGGATATTCACGTGCTGGTGGCAGGGCACAACGCACAAGCCGCAGCGGATGCGGCAGCGAAGATTGCAGGCGTTTCGAAGGTCCTGCTCGCCGACGCGCCGCAACTCGAAGCGGGTCTCGCGGAAAACGTCGAAGCGACGGTGCTGAACATCGCGAAGGACTACACGCACATCCTCGCTCCGGCAACGGCGTACGGCAAGAACATCGCGCCGCGTATCGCCGCGAAGCTCGATGTCGCGCAGATCAGCGACATTACGGCAGTGGACAGCGCTGACACGTTCGAGCGCCCGATCTACGCAGGCAACGCGATCGCGACGGTTCAGTCTCAAGACCCGATCAAGGTCATCACAGTTCGTTCGACCGGTTTCGACGCTGTGGCAGCGGAAGGCGGCAGCGCAACGGTCGAGAAGATCGAAGCGGCAGCAGACAGCGGCATTTCGTCCTTCGTGAGCCGTGAAGTGACGAAGCTGGACCGTCCGGAACTGACGTCGGCGAAGATCATCGTTTCGGGCGGCCGCGGTTTGGGCAACGGCGAGAACTACACCAAGGTTCTCGAGCCGCTGGCAGACAAGCTGAACGCAGCGCTGGGTGCATCGCGTGCAGCAGTGGATGCGGGCTTTGTGCCGAACGACTATCAGGTCGGCCAGACCGGCAAGATCGTCGCGCCGCAACTGTATGTGGCGGTCGGTATCTCCGGCGCGATCCAGCACCTGGCCGGCATGAAAGACAGCAAAGTGATCGTCGCGATCAACAAAGACCCGGAAGCGCCGATTTTCAGCGTCGCCGATTACGGTCTGGTGGGCGATCTGTTCACGGTCGTGCCGGAACTCGTTAGCGAGCTGGGCTAAGCGTCGAAGCGCCTTGTAAAAGGCGTCTGGCAACACGCGAAGGGCGCGGGACCGATCAAGTCCGGCGCCCTTTTTTTATATCAACGGCGGGAGGAGACGAAAATGAGCTATACGGCACCCATCAAGGACATGCTGTTCGTGATGAAAGAACTGGCCGGTCTCGAAGACATCGCGATGCTGCCGGGCTTCGAAGACGCGAATCTCGACACCGCGCAGGCCGTGCTCGAAGAGTCGGCGAAACTGTGCGGCGAAGTGCTGGCGCCGCTGAATGTGGAAGGCGATCGCAATCCGAGCAACTGGAAAGATGGCGTGGTCACCGCGACGCCTGGCTTCAAGGAAGCGTTTCGCCAGTTCGGCGTTGGCGGCTGGCAA
>NZ_JARESR010000033.1:0-87959 GCF_046028015.1 Paraburkholderia sp. RL17-383-BIF-A
CGTTGGAATTCCGATGTTCATTTACCCACTTACCTTCTGGTTAAACGTGCTCTTTGAATTGCATGTGCTCAATAGCTGCGTGTTCAATTTCGCCTTGCTTATCCGTCGTCCCCTGATTGATCGAGACAACAGCGAAGGGGAGGTGCAAGCGCTCGGGCAGAGTGATTCCGATATCGAACCGCCATGGCGTCGCCGCGACACTCGATCTATCGGCGCCGCCGTGGGGCAAATCGTATCGAGCGCCGATACCGCCGTTGTCGGAAACAGGATTCCGGCAACGGCGAATGTCCCGTCACTCAAAGATTTGGGCGGCCCGCAGCTTCGCGCGCGTTACGCCTTCTGATAGCGCGGCGCGGGCGTGCCGGTCTGGGTAGCGGCGAACAGAGCGGCGCGAGCGGCGTCGTACTTTTCCCACAGGCTTTCATCAGCGACCGACGGCCACGTCAACTTCTCGCCTCGGTCAAAACCAATCAGGGCTGCATCGACCATGTTTTCGGTGCTCATCACACTCTCCTCGCGCAAGGCCGACAGAGGGATACCCGACTCGTCCCAGATCTCGGTTGCCGTGGTCGCCGGCAGAACAACCTGCAGTCTCACACCCGTGTTCTTCAATTCATCCTGGAGACCGCGGCTGAATGCCAGAACGAAAGACTTGGTGCCGCTGTACACGGAGCTGACCTCCCACGAGTGGACCGATAGCACCGACGCAACATTGATGATGTCCCCTTCATTACGTTCGAGGAAACGGGGCAGCACAGCGTGGGTGAGTCGTGTCAGTGCCGCGATGTTGAGATTGATCTGTGCCATCGAGTCGCTGACGGGCGTCTTCCCCAACGGGGTGAAGCGCGCCAGGCCAGCATTGTTGACCAGCAGTGTCACGCTGGAATCGCTGGCCAGCACGTGCTCGACCTTGGCGAGTTCAGCTTCCTTGGCGAGGTCCGCTACCAGGACCTGAACCTTGACGCCATAGGTTTCCGACAATTTCTGCGACAGTGCCGACAGGCGATCCGCGCGCCGGGCAACCAGGATCAGGTCGTAGCCGCGCGCAGCCAGACGGTCGGCATAGACGGCGCCAATGCCTGACGAGGCACCGGTGACCAGGGCGGTTTTGTTGCTTGCAGTCATTTTGCTACTCCAGTGGGTTAGGTTGAGCCTTCAACCATATTGATTGAGGGCTCAAGTATAAAGCCGGGCTATAGGCTCGTGTCAATAGTGAAGTGCTCAACTATTTTTTGTCAGGAGAAAGTTTCAGCGATCGAACTGAAGGCGGCAGCCCCGATCGCAGAGGGGCGCCGGGCGTCGACCGTGCCGATCTGCGGAAACAAATATTGCGGGGGCTTGTCAATACTGCAGTACTCAACGATCCTTACGCCATGAAGAAGAAATCTGCTGATATGGCGGGCGCTGGCAGCCCGCGCGTGCCCCGGAACGAAGAAAAGAGCATCTTCGAGTCGTTGGTGTGCACAAACACTGCGCTCAGGCGAGCCGCGCGCCGGTTGGGCACGCTGTACGACGATGCGCTCGCACCGCTCGGGCTGAAGGCCACTCAGGTGGGATTGCTGGCGGAAATCGAGCGGATGACTGCCGAGTCCGGGGGGCAGGCCCCCACGCTCCAGGATCTGGCGACGAAACTTGCGATCCAGATTTCTGCCGTTACACATGCGCTGAGACCCCTCGTCCGAGATGGTTTTGTCGAACTGCAGCCCGACGAGCACGACAGACGGGCGAAGCGCGGAGCGCTCACCACCGCTGGGGAGGCGCGGCTGCACGAGGCTCTTGTGCTCTGGGCTACCGCAAATCAGCGAGTCGAACAGGTCCTTGGGAGCGATTCCGCCTCCGCATTGCGCGCTTTGGCTGACCACGTCGCATCCGATGAGTTTCTGGCGGCGTACGGTCGCAGCTAGGCGAAAGACGCTCGCCAGACCGTGTTCGCCCGGAGACCAGTTCGATAGCGTGTGGATTCTCGCAATCTCTGGACATTGACGACGGCTCGGGTGTAGACGCCAGTGCAAGGAGGAGCGCCGGTATTCGCGCGTGCCTGGTACAGGGAATGCGCGGAACGGCCGCGGGCGATTCATGGCAGCGATGTTCATGATGTTGCTGCCTCTTCTGAGCAACGCGTTGGCGAGATGGCAGCCACGGGGTGATCCACCATCGCCCGCCAGGAAGCGGGCGTCTCGCCGACTATTTTCTTGAACACGGTCGCGAAATGCGCATGCGACTGGAAGCCGCACTCGAGCGCGACGTCGAGCACTCTTTGCTGGGACGATCGCAACAGTTGCTGCGCGCGGTCGATACGTCGTTTCAGCAGATACTCATGAGGCCGCACGCCGGTGGCGCGCCGAAACTGGGAGGCGAAGTGCATACGCGAGAGACCCACGCTCGCGGCAATGTCTTCCAGCTTGACCTGCTCAGACAGGTGATCCTCGATAAAATCCATCGCGCGATTCAGACGCCATGGTTGCAACGGTGCCGCCTCACGCTGGACAGCAACGCGAGCATAGTGGCGAGCGACGATTCGCGACACGACGGCGAGGCTCACCTGCTCGACGAACATCTTGCCGAAGAGAGCGCCGTTGCTCCGTGCGGCAATGAGCGCCTGGCTGAGACTTTCAAGCACCGGATCGCGGATCATGTGGGGACTGTCGAGCATAATGGCGCCTGCGCTGGCACCCTCGAAAATGTCCTGATAGCACTCCGCCAATATCTGCTGTGAAACGAACAGATGAGTCAGGTCGGCGGACGAGTTGAAAATGGTTCGGGTCGATACGCCCGGCGCAGTGACCTGCGCAATGCCCGGCGTCATTCGACCCTGCGCGACGCGCCGGCCGGCATGGCTGAACGTGAAGTTAGCCCACTTCAGGTTCAGCGCAATACAATGCAATTCGTCATTGCCCGGGTTCGCCACTTCGAGTGGTGCATCACCGGCGTGAGTCCATCGCGTCACGACGACTGCGCCAGGATTCGCACGAGCCTCAACCCGATCTGCGTCGGCGCAGCGCCAGTGCACTTCGCTAGGAATGCTCGATGGGGGAAACGATGCCATAGCGTGTCCGTCCTTTCACAATGTTGAGCTTCGACATGGCGGCAGCCAGTCAGATCAGTTCTGCCAAGGTCGACTGCTCGAAGGTCACGATCGAGTCCTGAGCGCCGTCCCTGACTTTCCTCACCCAATTCGGATCAGCCGCCAGCGCACGTCCAACCGCAACGAGGTCGAACTCTCCATCGCCGAGGCGGTGCAACAGCGAGTCCAGCGAGGCAGCCTGGTGCTGGCCGTATTGCCGATCGGTGTCTCGAGCGTGGAGCGTGTGCAGAAAATCCGGCCCTTCGAGACCGATGGAGCCGACAGTCATAGCCGGCAAGCCGGTAATCTTTTTTGCCCAGCCCGCAAGATTAAGTGAGGAATCCGTAAATTCAGGTTCCCAAAAACGGCGCGTCGACGCATGAAAAATGCTCACACCTGCGTCCGCAAGAGGAATCAGCAGTTGTTCCAGTTCGCCGGGCGTGCGGGCTAGCCGGCTGCTGTAATCCTGAACTTTCCACTGCGAAAAACGCAGCGACACGGTGAAGTCATAGCCGACCCGGTTGCGGATTGCCTTGACGATTTCAGTGGCGAATCGAGTGCGTCCAGCGATGCTGCCCGCGTACGAATCGGTGCGGCGGTTCGTCGCCTCCCAGAAGAACTGGTCGACAAGATAGCCGTGCGCACCATGTATCTCGACGGCGTCGAAGCCGATCGCGCGCGCTGTTTGTGCGGCTTGCGCAAAAGCTTCTATCGCGTCCGCGATCTCGCTGTCGGTCATTGCATGCGAGTGGGCTCCCTCTGAGGAGGGACCCTCAGACGGTGCGCTGGGTTCGGGGCCCGTGCCGGGTTCGCGCCGCAGCCCCATATGCCAGAGCTGGACCGCAATCTTGCCACCGGCAGCATGGACGCCGTCGACTACATGCTTCCACCCGAGGATGCTTTCGGGCGAATGGATGTTCGGAATGGCTTCGTCACTCGACGCCGCCGGCCGCCCGATCGTCGTTCCTTCAGTGATGATCAGGCCGACGCCTCCCTCGGCGCGGCGTCGATAGTACGCAGCCACGTCCTCACCAGGAACGCCGCCCGGGCTCTTACGCCGCGTCATCGGCGCCATCACGATCCGGTTCGCCAATTCAAGTCCCGCGCCGTTAAACGGAGTAAACAGGTTAGTCTTTTCGCTCATTCGAAGCCTCGAATCGGTTATGCCGATAAACTTTGCGGCTGTGTCGGCGGTTCGCCAACGAACCCCATTCATGCAGAAGCGGTTACGCGACGTTGTAACGGGAAGCCGGCTTACCCGATTGGGATGCCAGGAACAGCTTTTCGCGCGCCTGGTCGTACTCTTCCCACAACCTCAAGTCTTCAACCGACGGCAAGGTGATCGATTCGCCTTGTGCCAAACCGGCCAACGCGGCGTCGACGAGATGGTCGGCGCTCATGACAACGCTCTTATCCAGGTTGGAGACAGGGAAGCCCGCGATGTCCCAGAAACCTGTGTGAGTCGCCGCCGGCATGACCAGTTGGACTTTTACGTTGGTGCCCGCGACTTCCTGCTGAAGCCCGCGAGTGAAGCTCAGGACATAACCCTTGGTGCCGCTGTACACGGTGCTGACAGGAAGTGTATGAAGCGCGAGGACGGAGCTGATATTGACGAGCGTCCCTTTGTCCCGCTGCTTGAACAACGGAAGAATGGCGTACGACAGGTGGACGAGTGCATCCACGTTCAGTGCGTTCATCGTTTCGAGGTTGCTGAGCTTCGAGTCCGTGAAACCGCCGAGCGTGCCGGCGCCGGCATTGTTGACGAGCATCGTGATGGTTGCGTCACGGGTAATGGCGGTCACCACCGTCTCGACGCCGGATTGTGTCGTCAGGTCTTCGGCGAGGAACGTCGCACGAATGCCAAACTGCGCTGACAGGCTTTGGGCCAGTTCGCTCAGACTATCGGCACTCCGGGCGATCAACAGGAGGTCATATCCCTGCTTTGCAAGACGGTTGGCATAGACCTTGCCGATGCCGGCCGATGCGCCAGTAATGACTGCAGTACCTTTGCCTGAAGAATGGGTGCTCATAAAACCTCCGTGGGACGGGTTGGATTGCGTGCTGGGTGGATCTCGCTTTCGATGGGTGGACTTTGCTGGTTTTTTTGGCATTGATATAGACGGTGGGCGCTCATATCATTAAGTCCACCCGGGAATAGGTGCCGCTCAAAATGGATAAGCTGCAGGCCATCACCGTCTTTGTCCGCGTCGTCGAGGCAGGCAGTTTTTCGGCGGTCGCACTTCAAACCAACACGACGCAGAGCGCAGTCAGCAAACAGGTGGCGGCGTTGGAGCGCGAACTCGGCACCAAACTGCTGACGCGTACGACCCGCTCGCTCGCCCTGACGCAAGAAGGTGAACGCTATTTCAACCGGGTGCGACGCCTTGTGGCCGAGATGGACGAGGCCGAGGGCGAGTTGCGGCGCGGTGAGCAGCAACTGGTTGGATGGCTGCGAATCGCGGCGTCGGTTGGGTTCGGTCGAATCAAGCTCATGCCAATGATTCAGACCTTCCTGGCTGCGCATCCCGCGGTGAAGATCGATATCCGTCTGCAAGACAGCGTTGTCGATCTGGTTGAAGAGGGAATCGATGCGGCGGTTCGTATCGGCGACATGCCGGACAGTACTTTAATTGCGCGTAAGGTCGGCACTTCTCCCCGGCACATCGTCGCACACAACCGCTATTTGTCGTCGCTTCCGAAGGGACTGATGGCGCCCGTCAAGCCTGAGGATCTCGCTGCGCACAACTGCGTTGTCTACACGGAATTGCCCATGCGCAACAACTGGACTTTTACCGCGGGCAGCGCTGCGCTGGAGCCAGAAGGGACAACGCGAGTCGTTCGTGTAGCGGGTAATCTGCAAAGTAACAGCAGTGAAGTGATCCGTGCATCGGTCCTCGCGGGAATGGGCATCGGGTGTTCGCCGACCTGGCTTTTCCATGAAGAAATCGCCAGCGGCGAGGTCCAGCTACTGTTGGCCGACTGGCGACCTCCGCCGGTCTCTATTCATCTGGTCTATCCACGCGAACGACGGAACTCAGCGAAAGTGAAGGCCTTCGCGCAGCACGTCGCGAGCGCATTGGCTGACGGGTAGCAGTACTGTTGGATTAGCCAGGTCAATCTGGCGGCACATAAATCGCTCCTGCACGAATGACGACTCAGAGGCAGATCAAAACTTGAGGGGCCCGCTTCGCGCGGACAATGTTTCCGTGCGAATCCTAAATCGCTCGGCGCGGAGTAAAGCCCCTGTCGAGGTAGTCAGACAGACTGGCGGCGTCTCAACACAAAAGCGTCGCCGGTGTTTCTCTGCATGCGGCGGCGCCCGCAACCAAAGGAGCTGTCATGTCTGAAAATACCCCCATCCCTCCGTTCCCACCGTTCACTCTGGAGACAGCCACGCAAAAGGTGCGCGCCGGGGAAAATGGCTGGAACTCTCGCAATCCGGAGAAAGTGTCTCTTGCCTACACGGTTGATAGCCGTTGGCGCAACCGTTCCGAATTCATCACCGGCCGCGAACAGATCGTGCCCTTTCTGCGCCGCAAGTGGGAGCGCGAGCACGAATACCGCTTGATCAAGGAGATTTGGGCGTTCACGGAAAATCATATTGCAGTCCGATTCGCTTACGAGTGGCACGACGATGCGGGCAACTGGTACCGTTCATTCGGTAACGAAAACTGGCAGTTCGCCGAAAACGGTCTGATGGCTGTGCGCCATGCATCCATCAACGATGTGCCGATCAAAGAAGCCGATCGCAAGTTTTTCTGGGCGCTGGGCCCTCGCCCGGAGGATCATCCGGGACTCAGCAGTTTTGGGTTCTAGAAACGACGCCGGTCTCTTTCTCGTCGGTTCATACTCCTCTGCCGCGCGAAATGTAAGGGGGCGATACCTATCGTCGACTCAATGTCGGATTGCGGCAGGGGAGTACTCATGTGGCGGTGAATTTGCGGCGATGCCGTTGCGTTCGAAACGGGTCGTTCGTTCAAGCGGTGAGCGCGGCCTCGCCAAACCTTCAGTCTCCTTCGCGAGCCGGTGAGACGCCACTTCCGGCTGCTTTTCAGCTACTGTGGCAGCGCGGACAAGGCGATTCTCCGGCGCTGTCCAGTTGTTCGACGTGCCAGCATGTGTCGATCAGTTTGCGGGTCCTATCCGGCGATAGAATTCCTTCGGCCAGGTCCGAGAATTTCTTCTCGAGTTGCTGATCGGTCATCGGCACTTCGGTGCTGCCGATCGCGTGCTGGATGAATTTATGCAGCTTGCGCCCGTCCTTCAGTGTGATCGTCATGTCGACCTGCTCCGGCTTGATGGCCTGGTCGACGATGGTATTCACCTTCTGGCGCAGTGCCACCGTCATCGGGTCACGCACCTTCGCGTCGCTGAACTGCTTCTCACCCGCCGCGCCGTCGATCACGGCAATTGCCACCGCGTGATAGATGCTGAACTTGCCCTCGAGTCCGATCTGCGGGGTCTTCTTGCCGGTCGCCGCGGCCGCACCGAATACGCCACACGGGCGGCGCGCCGATTGATTAAAACGTCGGGCCGAGATAGCCCGGAAGTCCCGGTGCGCTTTGCTGTTCGCCAGTCGAAGCGCTCGTCGCTGTCCGGACGAGGCAGTGCGGAGCGGAAAAAGCGGCCCAACGGAATTCTTTCAGCTTCGTGGTGGGTGAAAGATAAACATCTATCACCAACCACGAGACGAGCAATGTTGCTGACCGCCGGAACGCCTGCACACGGTCCCACGCGGTCAGTGTCAACTCAGCATAAAAGGCGCCTCAACATATCTCCCTCACCATGGCAGCGAGTAGGTCTTGGTATTGGTGAAACTCTTCATGGCTTCCTGCACGCCTTCCTTATAACCGAGTCCCGAATCCTTCACGCCGCCGAACGGCGTCAGTTCGAGTCGATAACCCGGTACTTCGCGTACATTCACGCTGCCCACTTCCAGTTCGGTGACGAACCGCGTGATGTAGTCGAGTCGGTTCGTGCAGACCGACGATGACAACGCATAGTCGGTGCAGTTGGACATGCGGATCGCTTCGTCGATATTGGAGAAGCGCATGATCGGCGACACCGGCCCGAACGTCTCGTATTTGACGAGCGGCATGTCGGGCGTGACTCGATCCACGACGGTCGGCGAGTAGAGCGCGCCATCCCGGCAGTTACCCGCCAGCAGCCGCGCGCCGCGCGACAACGCGTCGTTGACCTGCTGCTCGCAGAACCGCGCGGCCGCCTCGTCGATGACGGTGCCCATGTCGACCGCGCTATCCGCGGGATTCCCGTATTTCCACGCGCGCGTCTTGTCCACGACGAGTTCGGTAAAGCGATCGGCAACCGACTCATGCACCAGCATGCGCTTGATTGCCGTGCATCGCTGGCCGGAATTCTTGTAAGAGCCCGACACGGCGAGTGAGCTGGCTTCGTCCAGATCGGCATCTTCCATCACGATGATCGGGTCGTTGCCGCCGAGTTCGAGCACCGCGCGGCGGTAGCCCATCCGGGCGGCAATCGATTTGCCGATCGACACGCCACCCGTAAACGTAATGAGATCGATCGCGGGGTTCGTGATCAGCTCATCGGCAATGACGGCAGGGTTGCCGGTCAACACTTGCAGCATCTGCACGGGCAGACCCGCCTCATAGAGAATGTCCGCCAGCAGATAGCACGACAGCGGCACCTTCTCCGACGGTTTGACGACGATACGATTGTTCGTGGCGATAGCCGGCACGATCTTGTGCGCCACCTGATTCATTGGATGGTTGAACGGCGTAATCGCGGAAATCACGCCGAGTAACGGATCGCGTTGCGTATAGACGCGGCGTTTTTTTCCGTGAGGCGTGAGATCGCACGAGAAAATCTGGCCGTCGTCTTTCAGCACCTCGCCCGCCCCGAAAACCAGCACGTCGGCGACGCGGCCGGCTTCGTAGGTCGAGTCCTTCCAGCACAAGCCGGCCTCCGCCGTGATGAGCGCGGCGATTTCGTGCGTGCGAGCCCGCACCGCGTCGGCTGCGCGCCGCAGGATCGCCGCCCGCTCATAGCGGGTGAGGGCGGGGCGATACGCGCGCGCAAATTCGAACGCGTGACGCACGTCTTCCAGCGTCGCTTTAGGCACGGTGCCGACCAGCGTGCCGTCGTAGGGATTACGCACTTCGATCACTTCGTCGCGATGGACTTTTTCTCCACCAATACGCAACGCTTCATGACGCACCTGCCACTGAGCTTTCGTTTCCGCAATAGCGTTCATATCCGGTCCCCGGTTCATTGAAGGTGATTGAGTGCGATATCGATGATGTCGAAATTGCGCAGCCGTGCCCGCTCGACAACGGATTTCGCGACCGGTTGATTGAACAGCAGCGGCACGATCTGTTCGGCGAGGCCGCCGTGCGAGCGCAGCGGTACATCGAGGCCGGACAGGTCGTGTTTGATGCGCCGTGTGCCGAGCACGACATCGCGCGTCGAGATCACGATCAGGTCGCCCATGCGCGCGGGCGGAAGTTCGAAGCGCGCGCAGCCTTCGGCGCCCGTCAGCACGACTTCGATGCCGGGTTCCGCCGAGAGCCGACGGCGCATCGCCTCGACATCGGCCGAAGGCGGAAGGTAGACCGTGGCGAACGATCCCAGCGCGCCGTGATGCACGACGTAGGGGTCGGTGATCGGCAGAATCACGCGAGCGGCGTCGTGGCCGAGCCACTCGTCAAAGCGCTCCTGAAGATAAATCACGTTGGGTTCGCCGTCTTCGTTGTGCTTCGCATTCATGCCGTGATCAGCCGTGATGGCGACAATCGCACCGAGTTCGTCGAGCCGCCGCAGGTAGCCGTCCATCATCTGGTAAAACGCGTTCGCACCGGGCGTGCCGGGCGCGCACTTGTGCTGGACGTAGTCCGTGGTCGACAGATACATGAGGTCGATCGCGCGGGTTTCGAGCAGGCGCACGCCTGCAGCGAATACGAATTCCGACAGGTCGGCGCTGTACACGCTCGGCACCGGCTTGCCGACCAATTCCAGCAGGTTGTCGATACCGTTCTCCTCGATCGTCGCCTCGTCGGCTTTCTCCGCGGAGAAGCACACGCCCGCCAGATCTTTGCCTAACAGGCGGCGCAATTTGTCTTTCGCGGTGACGACCGCCACATGCGCACCCTTTTCGGCGAAACCGGCCAGCACGGTGGGCGCGACGAGGTACTTCGGATCGTTCATCAGCACCTCGGTGCCGCTGTCGCGATCGAAAAAATAGTTGCCGCTAATGCCGTGAACGGCAGGTGGCACGCCCGTCACGATCGACAGGTTGTTCGGATTCGTGAAACTCGGCACGACGCATTCCCCCTTGAGCGCCGTGCCGGGATGCAGCAACTTGCCGAGAAAGGGCGCAACACCCGCCGCTGCCGCCATCTCCAGATATTCATAGGCACAGCCGTCCACACAGACCACAACGACGGGTCGATGCATCCAGTTGTAGCTACGGCCGTTCACTTCGATGGAAACCGGTGTTGCGCTCATGACGTGTCCTTTGGCTAGGGTAAGTCGGGTGTTGGGGATGAGGCGTTATGTGGCAAAGTGTGGCAATACTTGACATTAAAATTGATGTTTTGTAGATTGTCAACAACAGACAACATTCTCGAATCCAAAAAAAGCAGTCGTCACGAAGCTCGTAAGCAGCAGTCCCGTAGCACCGGTCGTTTTCGTCGCTGGCCGCGACGCCACTTTCTCAAGGGGTCTGGAAATGAAGGATAAGCAGGGGTCAAAGGGTCGCAGCAGTCGCTGGAATGTGGCGTTGCGTGGTCTCGTTGCCGCCGCCGTCGCATTCGGCGCGGTCCAGTTCGCGCAGGCGAAAACGCAGTTGCTCGTCTATACCGCGCTCGAAGACGAAGCCATGAAGCCGTACAAGGACGCTTTCGAAAAAGCCAACCCCGACATCGAAATCCGCTGGGTGCGCGATTCGACGGGCGCGGTGACCGCCAAGCTGCTCGCTGAAAAAAGCAATCCGCGCGCCGACGTCGTGCTCGGACTCGCGGCATCCAGTCTGACGCTGCTCGATCTGCAGGGAATGCTGATGCCCTACGCGCCGAAAGGCTTCGACAGCCTGACGCGCAAGTACAGCGACGCCAATACGCCGCCGCACTGGGTCGGCATGGACGTATGGGGCGCGACGGTCTGCTACAACCGCGTCGAGGCAGAGAAGCGCCACCTGCCTAAGCCGACCTCATGGGAAGACCTGACCAAGCCCATCTACAAGGGGATGATCGTGATGCCGAGCCCGGTGTCCTCCGGTACGGGCTATCTGGACGTGACCTCGTGGCTGCAAACGTTCGGCGACGACAAGGGCTGGAAGTACATGGACGCGCTCGACAAGAACGTCGCGCAATACGTGCACTCGGGTTCGAAGCCCTGCACGCTGGCCGGCACCGGCGAGTTTCCGATCGGCATCTCATTCGAATTTCGCGGGCACGAGTTGCAGGCCCAGGGCGCCCCGATCGATCTCATCTTCCCGAAAGAGGGACTGGGGTGGGATATGGAAGCGACGGGGATCATGAAGACCACCAAACAGCCCGAGGCGGCCAAAAAACTCGCGGATTTCATGGCCAGCAAGGAGGCCAATGAAATCACCGCGCAATGGTGGGCGATCGTTGCGTATCCCGGTGTCGCGAAGAAGCTCTCCGGCATTCCCGACAACTACTCGGAACTGCTGGTGAAAAACGATTTCACCTGGTCGGCGAAAAACCGCGACGCGATTCTCGGCGACTGGCAGAAGCGCTACGGCAGCAAAGAGCAGAAGTAGGAGCGGCTTCGACAGGGCTTTGAGGAGCGCCGGGCGTGCGGTACGCACGCCCCGAACAAACGGTGAAGCAACGCGCGGCGGCGCGTCGCCGCCATGCAGGCTTGGCATCGGAGGAGTTTATGACAGCGTATTTGAGCGTGCAGAACGTCTACAAGCGGTTCAATGACACGCCGGTTCTGGAGGACATCAACCTTGGCGTGAAGCAGGGAGAGATGATCTGTTTCCTCGGCCCATCGGGATGCGGCAAGACGACTTTGCTGCGCATCATCGCAGGCCTCGAAACGCAGAGTGCCGGCCAGATCACGCAGGACGGCCGCGATATTTCGCGGCTGCCGCCCCAGCTTCGCGATTACGGCATCGTCTTTCAGTCGTACGCGTTGTTCCCCAATCTGACCATCTTCGACAACGTGGCCTACGGTCTCGTGAATCGCAAGATGAAGCGCGCGGCGATCGCCGATCGCGTCAACGAACTGCTCACGCTCGTGGGCCTGCCGGACGCGCAACGCAAACATCCGAATCAGCTGTCGGGCGGTCAGCAGCAGCGTATCGCCCTGGCGCGGGCGCTTGCCACCTCGCCGGGGCTGCTGTTGCTCGACGAGCCGTTGTCAGCGCTGGATGCGCGTGTGCGAGTGCGGCTGCGTCAGGAGATACGTCAGTTGCAGCAGCGGCTCGGCGTGACCACGATCATGGTCACGCACGACCAGGAAGAAGCGCTTTCCATGGCCGACCGGATCGTGGTGATGAATCAGGGCGTGATCGAGCAGATCGGCACACCGCACGAAATCTATCGCGAGCCGGCGTCGCCGTTCGTTGCCGATTTCATCGGCAAGGTCAACCTGATTCCCGCCGAAGTGACACGCGACGGCAACCTCAAGGCGGGCTCGCTGGCACTGCGCTACGGGTGCGGAACGCAGCGCGCGGTGCCGGGCTCCAGAGTGTCCGCCTTCGTTCGTCCGGAAGACATCCATATCAGCGCGCCGGGTAGCGCCGCGGACAATCTGCTGCCGGCTTCGGTGGAGAAACTGGAGTTCCTCGGCGCGTTCTGCCGGGTCAGTTTCAAGGTGGACGGTCTCGGGGAGCAGGAAATCGTCGCTGACCTGTCGTTTCACGAGATGCATCGGACGAGTCTGCAGCAGGGGGCGCGCTTCGATCTGGCCATTAGCCGCGAGCACGTGTGCGTGTTTTCGGCTGCGAAGGAGCGACTTCAATGAGTGCCGTTCTGTTGGAGCGTCGCAGCGGCGACGAGGCGCACGCCGAAGTGCGTCAGAAGAGCCATTGGCACGACCGGGTCGCGCAGTTGGCGCTCGTGCTGATGTCCGCGTTTCTCGGCGTGTTTTTGCTGCTGCCGCTGGCTCTGGTGGTCGGTAAATGCTTTGTGGACGCGGACGGTCATTTTGTCGGATTGGTCAATTTCAAAGGCTATCTGGCAGATTCGGGCGTGTGGACCTCGACGCTGCATTCGGTCACGGTCGCCTGCCTGGTGACGGCCATCGTGATTCCGATGGCATTCACGTTTGCCTACGCGCTGACCCGTTCGTGCATGCCGATGAAAAACGCCGCGCGCACGGTCGCGTTGTTGCCGCTGCTCGCACCGACGTTGCTCTCCGCTGTGTCGTTCATCTACTGGTTCGGCAACTCGGGCATCCTGAAACCGTTGCTTCACGGACATTCGATCTACGGGCTGCCGGGCATTGTATGCAGTCTGGTCTATGCCGCGTTTCCGCATGTGCTGATGATTCTCGTGACGGCGCTCTCGCTGTCCGACGGGCGCCTGTACGAAGCAGCGGACGCAATGGGCACGCGCCGCATGCGCAAGTTCTTCACGATCACGCTGCCGGGCGCGAAGTACGGCCTGATCAGCGCAACGATGGTGTCGTTTACGATCTGCATCAACGATTTCGGTGTGCCGGTCGTTATCGGCGGGCCTTATTCGGTGCTCTCCACCGACATCTATAAGCTGATCATCGGCTTGCAGGATTTCAACCGGAGCGCGGTTGTCAGCCTGCTGCTGCTGTGTCCCGCGCTGGTTGCGTTCGCGATCGACTTTTTCATTCGCCGCAAGCAGCAGTCGCAACTCGGCGCGCGTTCCACGCCTTATCAGCCGAAACCCGCGCGCGGCTTCGACATGGCCATGCTCGGCTACTGCGGCCTCGTGTGCGCTCTGGTGCTGGCAGTGGTCGGCATTTCCGTGTTTGCCTCCTTCGTGAAGTTCTGGCCGTATCAGATGAGTCTCGGCTTGCAGCACTACAAGATGGGCCTGATTGGCGCCGGGATTTTCGACGCCTACAAGAACAGCCTGAAGATGGCGGCATGCGTGGCGATCGGCGGCACCATCATCGTGTTCGGCGGCGCGTATCTCGTCGAGAAGACGCGCGGACCGCGCTGGTTACGCGGCTTTATCAATCTGTGCGCGATTCTGCCGATGGGTGTGCCGGGGCTCGTGCTGGGCATCAGCTACATCTTTCTTTTCAACTCGCCCGCCAACCCGCTCAACGGCCTTTACGGCACGCTCGCGATACTCGCGATCGTGACTGTGGTGCATTACTACTCGTCGAGTCATCTGACCGCCGTGACCGCGCTGCGTCAGATCGACAATGAGTTCGAGGCCGTCTCCGCGTCCTTGAAAGTGCCTTTTTACAGAACGTTTTTCCGCGTCACCGTGCCGGTCTGCCTGCCGTCCATCCTGCAGATTGCTCGCTATCTCTTCGTCAATGGCATGACGACCGTGTCCGCCGTCGCGTTTCTTTATTCACCCGACACGCAACCGGCCTCGGTCGCCATTCTCAATCTCGACGACGCCGGACAGATCGGACCGGCCGCGGCGATGGCCACGCTGGTCCTCGTGACAGCGGCGCTCGCCTGTCTGCTGTTTGCCGGCGTGTCGCATGGCGTATTGCGCAGAACCCAGGCATGGCGCACGTCGCGTCGTGGCTGAAACAGAAACTTCATCTGGATCTACAAGGAGCTACCGTGAATCTGTCCTCCGCACCCATTCTGCTTACTCCTGGTCCGCTCACGACCTCCGAGCGCACGCGTCAGGCGATGCTGCGCGACTGGGGATCATGGGACGGCGATTTCAATCAGATCACCGCCCGTGTCCGCCAGCAGACGCTGCGCATCGTGCATGGCGAAGACACGCATGAGTGCGTGCCGTTGCAAGGCAGCGGCACCTTCTCCGTGGAAGCCGCGATCGGCACGCTGGTGCCACGCGACGGACGGGTGCTGGTGCCGAACAATGGCGCGTACTGCCAGCGCATCGCGAAGATTTGCCGCGCACTCGGCCGGCGCCATCAGACCATCGACTATCCGGAAGACACGCAGGTCAAAGCGGCGGATGTCGATCGCGCGCTGGCGGCCGACCCCGACATCACGCATGTCGCGCTCGTGCACTGCGAAACCGGGGCGGGCGTGCTCAACCCGCTCCATGAGATTGCCGAGGTGGTCGCGAAGCACGGGCGCAGTCTGATCATCGACGCGATGAGTTCGTTTGGCGCCATTGATATCGATGCACGCCGAACGCCATTCGACGCGGTGGTGGCGGCCTCCGGGAAGTGTCTCGAAGGCGTGCCCGGCATGGGGTTCGTGATCATTCGCCGCAGCACGCTGGAGCGCTGCGAGGGCAATAGCCCATCGCTCGCGATGGATCTGTACGATCAGTGGGTCTATATGAACCGCACCACGCAATGGCGCTTCACGCCGCCTACCCATGTCGTCGCGGCACTCGACGAGGCCATTGCGCAATACGTGGAAGAGGGTGGTCTCGAAGCGCGCGGCGCACGCTATGCAGGCAATTGCCGCGCGCTGATCGAAGGCATGGCGGCACTCGGTTTTCGACCCTTTCTCGATCCGTCGATTCAGGCGCCGATCATCGTCACGTTTCACGCCCCCGACGATCCTCGCTATGACTTCAAGACCTTCTACACGGAAGTGAAAAAGCGCGGCTACATCCTGTACCCCGGCAAGCTGACCCAGTTGGAGACGTTCCGTGTCGGCTGTATCGGGCACTTCGGCGAATCGGGCATTCCGGGTGCGGTCGCGGCGATTGCCGACACGCTCAGAGTGATGGGAATCGAGCGGGTTTCGGCGAAAGCGCTGGCCTGAAGCGGCCGGCGCGGAGGCTTGTTCTTGCTTGAAGCGCGAGCAAGCCTCGCTTTCTCCGAATGGAATACAACCGTTGGGTCAATGCGAGCCATTTATGCGTCCGTTCTGGATTGAACAAGCACTCTTTGCCGACGGTTCGTTGGCGCCCGCCTTGCAAGGCGCGACGACTGCGGATGTCTGCATCGTCGGCGGCGGCTTCACCGGTTTGTGGACGGCCATTCAAGCCAAACAGAAAAAGCCCGACCTCGACATTGTGATCATCGAGAGCGATCTGTGCGGCGCGGGCGCGAGTGGCCGCAACGGTGGCTGTCTGCTGACGTGGTCGACCAAGTTCTTCACGTTGCGGCGACTGTTTGGCGAGGCGGAGGCGATCCGGCTGGTGAAAGCGTCCGAAGCGGCCGTCGGGCGGATTCGCGACTTCTGCGCCGACAACGCGATCGACGCCGAACTGCGGCTCGACGGCACGCTCTACACGGCGACTTCACGCGCGCAAATCGGCCTGCTCGACCCGGTCATTGCCGCGCTGAGCGAACACGGCATCAATTCGTATCAGCATCTTTCGCCACAAGAAGTGGCGAGCCGATCCGGCTCCGCGCGCAATCTCGGCGGCGTGTATTCGCCGGTCGCCGCAACGGTCCATCCGGGCAAGCTCGTGCGCGGGTTGCGGCGCGTCGCGATGGCGATGGGTATTCGTCTTTACGAGCGCACGCCGATGCTAGACTTCGCCGCCGGCGAACGCGTGACGGTGCGCACACCCGCCGGCAGCGTCACCGCGTCAAAACTGGTGCTCGCGATCAATGCGTGGATGGCGAGCCGCTTCCGGCAGTTCGAGCGGACGCTGGCGGTCGTTTCAAGCGACATGATCGTCACCGAGCGATGCCCGGAGTTGCTGCAGCAAATCGGTTTGAAAGACGGTGTGTCGGTGCTCGACTCGCGGATCTTCGTCTACTACTACCGCAGCACGCCGGACGGGCGGCTGATGCTGGGCAAGGGCGGCAACACGTTTGCCTGGCGAGGCCGGATCGCCCCGGTGTTCGATCAGCGCTCGCCTTATGAAGCCGATTTGACGCGAGGTCTGCACGATTTCTTTCCGGCGCTGCGCGACGTGCCGGTCACCGCGAGCTGGAACGGCCCATCGGATCGGTCTGTCACCGGCTTTCCTTTTTTCGGCCGGCTCGACGGCGCACCAAACGTGCTCTACGGCTTTGGCTATTCCGGCAATGGCGTTGGACCGACGTATATGGGCGGCCAGATCCTGTCCTCGCTGTTGCTCGAACTCGACAACGAGTGGACGCGTAGTCCTTTGACGAACGGCCCGTTAGGGTATTTTCCGCCCGAACCGATCCGCTTCGTGGGCTCGATAACGGTGCGTGATGCAATCCGGCGCAAGGAGCGCGCGGAAGACGAGGACCGCCAGCCGTGGCTCGTCGATCGCCTTCTCAGCAAACTGGCGAGCGCCGCCGGCAAGTCGGATAAAGGGTAGCGGCGCCGCTCAGCCGGTCTGGCTCGCGGTGGGCAGCGGCGCTGAAGCAACCCAGCGCTCGTGGGCGCGCCGCATTCTGGCGAGGCCGTGCGCCACGTGTTCCCGCACGAGCGCGACGGCGCGCTCGGCGTCGCCTTTCGCGAGCGCGTTGACGATTTTTTCGTGCTCCGTGACCGACGTTGTCAGCGCGCTCTTTTCCGTTTCGATGGCCGCTTGACGCAGTAACCCTAGCTGACGCACGAGATGGCGATACGTTTCGAGCAAATGCTGGTTGCCCACGCCCGAGACCATGGCGTCGTGCAACTGGACATTCAGTGTCGTGTACCGGGCGAGGTCGTGGTCTTTCTTCGCCGATTTCATCGCGGCGATGATGCCTTTTAGCGTGGCCAGCGTTTCAGGCGTCATTCGCTCGGCTAGTGCGCGGGCCACCGATTCGTCCAGCATTGCGCGCACTTCGTAGATCTCTTCCGCTTCGCGCAGCGACAACGCGCGCACCGTGACGCCACGGTTCTTTTCGGTTTTCAGCAAACCCGCCTGTTCCAGCGCTCGAAACGCTTCGCGCAAGGGTCCGCGCGACACGTTCAGCCGCGCGGAAACTTCGACTTCGTTCAACTTTTCGCCGGGGGCGAATTCGCCCGAGGCGATACCGCGTTCAAGCGTTTCCTGGACTAACGTGGCAAGCGAGTGCCGCTGCAGCAATTCAATCGCGCTGGATGGGGTTGGCGTGGTCATTGATGAGCGGTTGAAAGTGAGGGTTTGGAGTGCGTAGGGTTGGCTTTCCGAACATAGCGTGACGCCTTGTTTATTGTCAACAACGATCCGCACGGCGGTGCGGGCCGCGGGGGTTTCGATCAGGAGCTCGTGACCGTTGAACGCTCCGCGATGTCCGCCCAACTCCCGCTACTTCGCTACTCCCGCTACTTCTGTGCGGCCAATACGGCCTGCGTGCCCGTCTCGAAGTCGGAGGCGTCGTGGCGCTCGTGTAATTGATCCGACAGCTCGCCAAAGACACGGTTGACCATCCGTCCGCGACGCACGGCCGGGCGTTCGCCGATCGCATTAGCCCAGCGCTGAACGTGCCGATAGTCCTGCACCGACAGGAATTCGGCCGCATCGTAGAGCCACCCTTTGACGAGGCCGCCGTACCAAGGCCAGATCGCCATGTCGGCGATCGTGTACTCACTGCCCGCCACGTATTCGTTATCCGCGAGCCGCTGGTCGAGCACGTCGAGCTGACGTTTGACTTCCATGGCGAAGCGGTCGATCGCATATTCGATCTTTGTCGGCGCGTATGCGTAGAAGTGGCCGAGGCCGCCGCCCAGATACGGCGCGCTTCCCATCTGCCAGAACAACCACGACAGGCATTCGGCGCGAGCGCCGGGCTCGGTCGGCAAAAACGCGCCGAATTTTTCGGCGAGATAGAGCAGGATCGAGCCGGACTCGAAAACCCGGATCGGCTTGGGGCCGCTGCGATCCATCAGCGCGGGGATCTTGGAGTTCGGATTCACCTCCACGAAGCCGCTGCCGAACTGATCGCCGTCGCCGATCCTGATCAGCCACGCGTCATACTCCGCGCCGCTATGACCGCTCGCGAGCAGTTCCTCGAGAAGTATTGTGACCTTCACGCCGTTGGGCGTTGCCAGCGAGTACAGCTGAAGAGGATGGCGGCCAACCGGCAGTTCCTTCTCGTGCGTGGCGCCCGCGATAGGGCGGTTGATGTTCGCGAAGCGGCCACCGTTCTCCTTGTTCCAGGTCCAGACTTTCGGCGGCACGTAATCGGCGCGGTCACTCATGCTCAAGCTCCTTGTGTCTCGGGGGACAGGGTGTTTTCGCAGTGAGATTAACAAATCGGCGCGAAATGCGCTGGCGGCCGCGCGCCACCAGGACATGGACCGGGCGCGGCCCGCAGCCTGTCGATCGTGCCTGCGATACGCGTTGGCGCCGTGCGATCCGCATGGACAGGAACGGGGAGTGCTGAGGCAGGGAAATGCGCGTCTGCGCGATTCCCAGGCACCCGGCCACTCAGTCGTAGTGAAAAGATGCTTTGTGGGCTTACCATTTAACACATTGAAACCGCTTCGCATCCAATGCCTGACAAAGGAGCTCATGATGGACGATCCGTACGATCTTCAGCGCTTTGTCGATGCCCAGAACCCGGTCTATGCCGACGTTCGCGAAGAACTCGCCGCAGGGCGGAAGCGCAGCCACTGGATGTGGTTCGTATTTCCACAAATCAGCGGCCTCGGCTCGAGCGCGATGGCGCACCGTTTTGCAATTTCGTCGTTGCCGGAGGCGGAGGCCTATATGCGGCATCCGGTGCTCGGCCAGCGTCTTCGGGAAACGGCGCGGCTCGTCAATCTGGTGCCGGACCGCTCGATCGAGGACATTTTCGGCTATCCGGATTATCTGAAGTTCCGCTCGTCGATGACGCTGTTCGCGCGCGCAACGAGCGACAATGAAGTGTTCGTCGAGGCGCTGCGCAAATATTTCGATGGCGATGCCGATCCCGACACGCTGCGTTTGCTATAGATGCGGCGCAATCGGCCGTGCATCGTGCGGTTGTGATTCGCGGCGTCACTTCGGGGAGCAAGAACGCATGCCAAAAGCTTCTGCATCGACTCCGTTTCGTGTTTTCGAGCGTGTGGTCATCAGCCTCTATGACGGTGGCGTCCTGTCGCCAGCGGTACTTGAACGTGTCATTGGGGCATTTGCGCAAGCGGGTACCGACTGGCGCAGCGCCTTGGGTGCGAGGTCCGTAGATAACCGCTCGCTGCATGAAATCGTCGTGCTGACAATGCTACCGGGCGAAGCCCCGAAATCGGCTTCAGCTTCGTTCATGACCGTGGTCGAACACATTGCCGGAGAGTCGCTGCCGACTCGCGCCGCAAGCGAAAGTGCAAGCGCCGACGACGCTCGGCCTGCCCACGCAAAAAACAGAAAACAGGCCGATACGGACGACGACAACGCCACGGAAGAATTACTCGTGCAATTGTCCGGCAGCGCGCAACCGGACAAACGCCGGCGCACAAAAAAAGCGAGCCCGCCGGCCCGCTCGAATAGCTTCAATCCCTTCCTGAATGCGGCGTTGCCGCGTACAAAGAAGTCATGACGAACCACGGCTCGCCGCTGCTTTGTCGATTTCTTGCCGCCGCACGCCTGCGATTGATGTTCGTCAAACCCAATCAGCCCGCTGGACCGATGATGTCTTCACTACTCCGCTTGGACTCCATGGAGCACATCATGATCCGCTCAGAAAGCAGAATCATTTTTGCGGCAATCGCCGTATTCGTCGCACTGGCAGGTATTGGGGCGTCGATCCGCGGTTTGCTCTTCGACCAGCCGCCGGTGTTTCGCTACGGCGTCGCGGCCCTGATCGTCGGCGTCGCGTGCTTTGTCATGTTGCTCAATTCGACGGCCGACAGCGATCGGCAAAGGTAAGTGCAGGGTATTGCGCGGCAGTGCTTATGCAGGATCCGCGCGGTGCTCGTACTTCGCAGCTTCCGGCGCCTCGGCCGGATCCGCGGGCGAAAGCCGCAGCGCGCCCCAACCGAGCGGCGCAAACACGCGGCCGCCAGCCAGTTCCACGAGTTCGACGAACCTTTCGAGCGACACCCCCGCGACGATCTGAACCGGCGCATTGTTGACGAAATCCTGAGTACGCAGCCATGGTGCGTCGCCGCGGTTGATTTCGTTGACGCTGCGCGCGCGACCGTCGTATCCGGCGTCGGGCGGCAACAGCGGCCCGTCGAACGCAACGGTCAGGATCTGCTGCGCCGCGTCCTCGTAAGGCAGGCCGGCGTGCCGCTCGTAGGGCGCGCGTTCCCAGCCGTCGCCCCATTGCTCGTTGAGCGGCAAGCGCGTGAAATAAGCCCACGGTACGCGCACGAAGCAAAGCCCGTAAGCGTGACGCACGCCGTCCAGATCGGTGCTCAGTCCCATGGCGATGGCCTCGGTAATGTGGATGAAATCAGCGCTTCACACGTCGCTGTCGGAGGCGAACAGGCCGTGTTCCGGCTGCACCCGTTCGTTGTCGATACATTGCACATGCCAATGGCCGGTCATCAGGGCGCGGCCGCGTTCCGCGCACCACTGGGCGCGTCCGGTCTCGCCTTCGAACGGCCCGTCGAGTTCGTTCAGATCGAGCCCTTCGAGCACACAGACGGGCGTCGTGTCGTGCGGGCCGCACACGAGCGTGTTGCCGCAATCCATATGCAGCGTGCCCCAATCGGGCAGTTCGAGACCGAGGTGGCCTTCACGCGACCACTGCCGCGCATCCTTATCGAGCCACAGGATTGCAAAAGCCATCGGATGGACACGATCGAACGTGTCGAGGTGGACAGTGAGACGCATGAAATTTCTCCGAAACGTACGGTCGTCGTTCAATCCAGGCAGACCGCGGATAACGCGGCCTCGATGGGCGGGCTTATCGACTGCTCATCGACTCCTTATTGACTCAATACCCATTGCACCAGCGTATGCGCGTCTTCAGCCGACAGTGGGCCGCCGCGGTCGCCCGGCAGCGGCATCGGCATATCGCCCCAATGCGCTTTGCCGCCGAGGCGCAACTTGTGCTCGAGCATGAACTGCGCATTTGGCACGTTGCGATAACGCTCGGCGATCTGCTGGAACGACGGGGCGAGGAATGGCGCATCGTGTGTGTGGCAAAACATGCAGTGCTGCTGGTCGACCAGGGCGGTCGGTTCCGGTTCGGCATGAGCGGAGCCGGCGGCCAGCACTAACACGGCACATGCAGACAGACAGTTTCGGACTAAGGCGATCACGGCACGTGCTCCTGTGCAAAGGATGAGTCCAGTGTACGGAGGCCAGATTGGGTGCCGTTGACTTTCGTCAATCAGGACGCAATGCCTGAATTTGACGTACTGTGTAGAGGTCCTATGCTGCTGACAGGCGGGCGACGCATAGGTCGCATTCGCCCCGGTGCGTGGCGCGCGACGCGTAGGTGCGCGAATACGACCGTTCCAGTCTTGCGACCTGCGCAGTGAACCAGGTGACGGTCATGAAGATTCATTTTCCTGAAGAACTTCCGGAGTATTGTGCGCGCGATCTCGTCATCGCGTTTCCGGCCGAAGTGGACGGCGAGCGCGTGCAGTGCGCGATCACCGCTGAGGCCCTCGAAGATCATTTCGGTGCCGCGTCGCTGCGCGAAGACGATCTGATTGCCGCGTTCAACTCGAACCGGCATCCCATCGAACACGCTGCAAGACAGTTGCTCCACGAGATCGGCGGCAAACCGGTGCTGATGCATAGCGGCTACTTCCGCTTTTGCGAGTGAGCGCGTGCGAGGCAGCCGGCGGTCGCTGCAGTGTCCTTATCGCCATGCCGCCGCGGCAGCACTCGATGTGTACGCCGGCTTACCCGGTTTGAGGAGAACCTTATGCGTGCGATGGTGTTCGACGGTAGCGCAGCGCTGCTGCGTGAGCAGGAGGTGCCGGATCCGACGCCCGGTCCCGGGCAGATCCTCATCCAGATTCACGCATGCGGCGTGTGCCGCACCGATCTCCATCTGGTCGATCATGAACTCGAGCATCCCAAGCAGCCTGTGATCCCGGGCCACGAGATTGTCGGCACCGTGGCCGGGCTCGGTGCGGGGGTGACGGGCTTCGCGCTCGGCGACCGGGTGGGTGTGCCATGGGTCGGCCATACCTGCGGACATTGCCGCTACTGCCTGTCGGCGCGGGAAAATCTCTGCGACGCACCGGGCTTCACGGGCTACACGATCGACGGTGGTTACGCCGAGCGCACCGTCGCCGACAGTCGCTACTGCTTCCATCTGCCCGCGCAGTATTCGGATATCGAAGCGGCGCCGTTACTGTGCGCGGGACTCATCGGATATCGCACGCTGAGCATGGCGGGCGACGCCCAACGGATCGGTATTTACGGTTTCGGCGCAGCGGCGCATATCGTCGCGCAGGTCGCGCGTCATCAAGGGCGCACGGTGTATGCGTTCACGCGCCCGGGCGATCACGCGGCCCAGCAACTCGCGTTGCGTCTCGGGGCAGCGTGGGCGGGCGGCAGCGACGAAATGCCTCCGGCTGAGCTGGATGCAGCCCTGATTTTTGCGCCGGTCGGCGCGCTCGTTCCGCAAGCATTGCGCGCTGTCGCGAAAGGGGGGACGGTGGTGTGCGGCGGGATTCACATGAGCGACATTCCGTCGTTCCCGTACGCATTTCTGTGGGGCGAGCGGCACGTGGTATCCGTCGCCAATCTGACACGCGAGGACGGACTCGCTTTCATGCGAATTGCTACCGAGCATCGCCTCGAGATCGACACGACAACTTATGCGCTGACGGAGGCGAACCGGGCGCTCAGCGATCTGCGGGAGGGCAAGTTGACAGGTGCCGCAGTGCTCGCCGTTGGGTAGCGTGCGCGGATACTCGCTCATTGGCCACCTTTGGCGCCTGTTTCGCGCCGACGGCGGGTCATGACTTCCGAGCGAACGCCGAGCGCGAATCAAACCCGCACGAGACCCTCATGGTCGAGAATCCGGATATTTTTGCCGTGTGCGTCGAGCAGTCCATCACGCTGGAATTTGGAGAGCATCCGGCTCACCGTTTCAAGCTTGATGCCGAGATAGCTGCCGATTTCCTCACGCGTCATGCGCAGGTAAAACTCGGCCGGCGAATAGCCGCGCAGTCTCAAACGGTCCGACAGATTCAGAAGGAACGTCGCGACGCGCTGTTCGGCGGACATCGTGCCGAGCAACATCATCTGCGAGGATTCGCGCACGATCTCGCTGCCCATCATGCGGTGCACGTGTTGCTGGACCGCCTTGACCTCGCGACACATCGCTTCGAGTAGATGGAACGGGATAATGCACATCTTGCTGTCCTCGAGCGCGATGGCGTCGCAGTTGTGATGACCGGAGCACACGCCGTCCAGCCCGAGCGAATCGCCGGCGAGGTGAAAGCCTGTCACCTGTTCGCGGCCGTCGCGATGCATGACGACGGTCTTGAACGAGCCGACGCGCACCACGTAGATACTCTGGAACGAATCGTTCGCGCGATAAATGGTCTCGCCTTGCTTGATCGTGCGCGACGGGCAGATCAATGATTCGACCTGTTTGATCTCCGCCGCCGTCAGACCTTGCGGCATGCAGATCGAGCGCATCGAGCAGGTCGTGCAGCCCAGCGCGTCCTTGCGCGGCACTTGCACGGGCACCGGCACTTCCCGGGCAACGGGCGACATCGGCGGGAAGACGGCAACAGGCGCGGGGACGGAATAGGCGAGGACGTCAGACATGATGTGCTCCGGATTGTAGAAAGGCGCGCGTGCGATGTTCGCTGGCGATCCGCTGGATCGTGCTTCGTGCGAGATCGAATTCGCTGGTCTTGTCGAAAAAGTAGTGGGCACCGCTCATCAGGCATGCGCGCCGAAACCATGCACCCGAGTGGTTCGTCAGCACGATGGCGATCACATGAGGCATTCTTTTGGCAAGCGATGCGAGCAACTCCATGCCCGTGCCTCCGCTCAGATGCAGTTCCGTCACGACCAGATCGGCTGCGCCAGTCTCGACGCCTGCAAGCGCGGCGCCGGATTCCTCGGCTTCACCGACGATTTCCACGCCGTCCAGCGCGCCAAGCAGCGCGGCCATGCGGCGCCGGACCGATAGTGCGTCGTCGACCAGAAAGACGCGGAGGGTAAGGTTCTCGGGGCTTGAGTTCATGGCTCGAAGTATCGGCTGCGCTGTCTCAAAATAAAATCGGCGCCGAATGAACTTCGAGTAGGTGAGCGTGAAGCTTTGTAGGGAGTTTCCTACATGGAGATGGGGCGCACCAGGAGAGTCCCTGGGTGCGAAAGGAGCAGGCTTTGTGGTTCGGGTCGGCTAGGGAACATGCGGCGCTCGCCCGCGAGCGGAGGCGCCGCGAAGCCGTCTAGATGTCGGCGTCGTCGTCGGCGACCAGTTTGTGGCGCATCGCGTAGCGCACCAGGGCGGCCTCGTGCGGCATCTGCATCTTCTCCAGGATGCGCGTCTTGTACGTGCTGACGGTCTTGCTGCTCACACACAGTTCGACCGCGATTTCCGTGATCGTCTGGCCTGCGGCAATACGCTTCAGAACATCGAATTCCCGATCCGACAGACGCTGATGCGGCAGCAGATCCGCCGGTTCGTTCAGGCTCTGCGCGAACCGCTCCGCCATGGCAAGGCTGACGTAGACGCCGCCGGCCGCGACTTTGGTCACGGCGGCCACCAGTTCGGCGCTCGCGCTTTCTTTGGTCAGGTAACCGGACGCGCCGGCCTTGAACGCCCGCACCGCGTATTGCTGTTCGGCGTGCATGGTCAGCACGAGGATGCGCAGCGCCGGCTTTTCCTCCTTGATCTGCTTGATCAACTCGACGCCGTTGCGCCCCGGCATGGAGAGATCGAGCACGAGCACGTCGGCGGGCCGCTCGCGGATCAGCGCAACGGTGCTGGCGCTGTCGTCTGCTTCCCCGATCACTTCGAAGCCGCTTGCGTTCTTCAGGATATGGCGCAGACCGTCGCGCACCAGCGCGTGGTCGTCGGCGATCAGAACGCGGGTCATAGTTGCATCTCCTGCATCTGCACGTTTTCAGCCGGAATGGTGACGGTGAGCACGAAGCCCTGGCCGTGGGCGGTTTGAATGTCGACGGCGCCGCCGAGCATGTGCGCGCGTTCGCGAACGCCGAGCAGGCCGAAGGATTTAGCTGCCGGCTCGGCCGTGCGATGCACGCCGCGGCCATTATCGGCGATGCGCAGCACGAAGGTCTGATCCCCCGCCTGCAGGCTCAGCGTGACCAGCGTGGCGTCGGCATGGCGCGCCACGTTCGTCAGCGCTTCCTGCACGATCCGGAACAGCGCGGTGGCGCCTGCCGGGCTGAAACGCGCGTCGCCGGTTTCGATGTCACGCTCCACGTCGATACCGTAGCGGTTGGTGAAGTCGGTGGCGAGCCACTCGATCGCGGGAATCAATCCGAGGTCGTCGAGCATGACCGGACGCAGATCGGCTGCAATGCGGCGGACCGAGGCCACGGTCACGTCGATCAGTCGGCGCATGCCTTGCAACTGTCCACGCACCGGCTCGCTCGCCGACCCCTCGAGCGCCTGTTCGACCGACGAAATGTCCATTTTCAGCGCGGTGAGTTGCTGGCCGAGGTCGTCGTGCAGTTCGCGCGCAATACGCGTTTTCTCGTCTTCACGGATATTCTGCAAATTGGCCGACAGCTCGCGCAACTCCTCGCGCGCCTGCCGTTGCGCGCGCTCTGCTTTGACGCGTTCCGTGATATCGCGCAGCATCACCGTATAGAGGCGGATGTCGCCATCGCGGATCTGCGAGATGGACGCCTCGAGCGGGAATTCCTCGCCGTTGGCGCGTAAGCCCGCCAGCACGCGTTGTTTGCCCATCTGGCGGTCGGACACGCCCGTCACGCCGAACTGCGCGACGTGCTGCGCGTGCGCCGCCCGAAACCGCTCCGGGATGAAACGGGCAAGCGGCGCACCGATCGCATCCATCGCTGAGCAGCCGAACACCTGTTCCGCCATCGGATTGAAGATGACGACCCGGTGCTGGTCGTCGATGGTGATGATCGCTTCCATCGACGAACGGATGATCGCCATCATGCGGGCTTCATTCACGGCGGACTGATTGTTCCGGGTGCTGGCCTCGCCGCGTGCGGATACGCTTTCGCGCCGCGCGCGCACCAGCAAAAACGCGCTCGTGGCCAGCAGCAGGGCGGCGGCGACGCAAATCAGCAGTGCCGGGTCGAACCAGTGCCGCGCTGTCAGCATGGCGGCCAACGTGACGACGAACGCGGCAGCGGCCGCGAGCGCGGGCCGCGCCGCAAACGAACCCGCAAACGAACCAAATCGCTCACGCAAATTCGCACTGCGCGATGTGGGCGCTTTACCGCTGACGGACATGTGCATCTCTTTGGAATGACTGCAGACAAGGATAGCGCGCGCCGCCCGAGAGCGTCTGTACGGCGGCGTGCACGGCAAGCACGTCTATTCCGGGCGATTCCGTGGTTCGTGTGGCCGCAGGCCGGCGAAACACCGCGCGGATAATTTGTGTTTGCGCTCATTGTCCGTGAAACGCCGGGTTCATGCCAGTCCCGCCGGGTGTCGCAGGCCGTGGTCGTCCGGCTCATTCCATCAAGACGGGCGCTCGCTCGCGCCCTCACTATCGACGCGGTGCTCAATGGGACATCAGCACCGGCACGGTCATCGACTGAAGCATGGTGCGCGTGACGCCGCCGAGCAGCCGCTCCTGCGCCCGCGCGTGGCCGTACGCACCCATGACCAGCAGATCGATGTGACGGTCGGCCAGCGCATTGAGCAGCATCGCGCCGGTGTGGACGCCGGACACTTTCGGCATGGCCGTGAAACTCGCCTCGATGCCGTGCCGCGCGAGCCAGGCGGCCACGTCGATGCCGCTCGGCTCACCATATTGCGGATGGCGCTCGACCTTCATGATCGTGACGAAGCCGGCGCCGCGGATGAGCGGCAGCGCATCGGTCACCGCCCGCGCGCATTCCCGTCCGCCGTTCCACGAGATCATCACATTCTCTATCTGAGGCCGTACCGGTCCCGCATACGGCAGTACGATTGCCGGCCGCCCGGAAGCGATGATCACGTCCTCGACGAAATCGCGCGCGATAAAGGCGCTCCTGTCTTCCGGATCGTCCTGGCCGAGGATCAGCAGATCCGCGTGGCGCGCATGCAGGATCGCCGTGCCGGTCGGTACTCCGCCCGGCGCGCGCCATTCGACGCTGCGCCCGGCGCGCTCCGCCGCGGCAAGAAAAGCCGCGTGCGCGTTCTTGAGATTCTTGTCCCGTTGCACCTGACGGCTGGCGGTCCAGATGTCCTCTCCGTGCAGAAAGAGCGGTCCCTCGGGCTCGTCGCAAACCAGGTAGAGGCCGATCAGATGGGCGTCGTGGCGAGCGGCCAGGTCGAGCGCATAGTCGAGCCGGGCGGCGCTGTGAGCGCTGTCGTCGAGATGCACCAGCAGGGTTTTGCAGTTCATGACGGATCCTTGACAGGCTCGCTCTCGGTTTTTGCGGGGCTTGCGGCGGGCGCCGGGCAATGCGCGGAGATCAGCAATACCGGACAGGTGGCGATGCGCAGAAAATGTTCAGCCACGCTGCCGAGCACCAGCCGTTGCACACCGCGCCGGCCGTGCGTGCCCATCACGACGACGTCGGCGTTGAATTCCTGCGCGGCAAGCAAAATGCGGTGCGCGGTGTCGTCGCCCGTCAGGTCGGTTTCGACCATGCGCGAGGGGCCGATCACGCCTGCCGCGGTCATCAGCGCGGTGGCGTCGGCGAGCACGTGCTTGCCTTCCGCGACGAGGGCATCGCGCACATAGGACGGGTCGTAACCGGGCACGTCGTAGGACATCAACGGCACGTCCACCACGTAGAGCGGCTGAAGCCGCGCGCCCGAGTCGCGCGCCAGTCCGATCGCGGCGGCCAGAGCGCGCGACGAGGTTTCGCTGCCGTCGACGGCAACCAGAATCTGTTTATACATGGCGAACTCTCCAGAATCAGAAGGACGGGTGCCGCGATCAGTGCGACATCAGTACCGGCACGGTCATCGAGCGCAGAATCGTGCGCGTAGCGCCGCCCATTACCAGTTCGCGCCAGCGGGCGTGGCCATAAGCGCCCATCACCAGCAGATCGGCGCCGCTGTCGGCGACCTGCGAGAGCAACACCTCGCCAACCAGTCCGCCCGGTCCCGTTTCGATGTCGGCGACCTCGACCCGCACGCCATGCCGCGCGATCACTGCGGCGATATCCGCCCCGGGAATGCGGGCTCCTTCGCCGTTGTGCTCGCCATTGATCGTGAGAATCGTGGTGCTGCTCGCCGACTGCATGAACGGCAGTGCGTCGTGCACGGCGCGCGTGGCTTCGCGGCTGCCGTCCCACGCGACTAATACGCGGCCGCCCGTCGACCGTTCATTGGTGGCGTAGGGCACGAGCAATACCGGGCGGCCGCTCGACAGAACGAGGTTTTCCGGAAAGAAGTCGCCGACATACGACTCCGGATCCGCCGGATTGTCCTGACCGGCCACGATGAGGTCGGCGCAGCGGCCCACGCGCGGGATCGCGACACTGGCGGGCTCGTCGATGGCGACCCATTCCCCCGAGACGCCGGCGCGCCGGAGTTCGGCGTGGAACAGCCGTTCGAGCGCCGCGCTGCGCTCCGCGCGCATTTCCTGATGCGTTCGGTAATACTCCGCGGTTCCGGCCATCACATAGAGCGAACGCGGGTCCGGCGAGAACACGGCGAACGCGCCGGTCAGATGCGCGCCGAACTGATTGGCCAGACGCAGCGCGATCTCGAGCCGCGGATGGGCGTGCTGGCTGGTGTCCAGATGAACAACGATGGTTTTGTAGCTCATGACAGTCGCTCCGCGAGAGGGGGTGACGCGCAGGCTTGACGCGCGAATCAGTGAGCTTGAGTCTAAGAACGGCGGCGCCGGTCTCATTGACGCAGATCAATGGTGCTTCCAGCGCGCCGCGTGAAAACGTTTTTTGACTTGCGTCATGAAGCCGCGCCTGCTCCCACCTATGCTCCGGACATGCATGGCGTCATGCGCGCTCGTGCGTTTTCCCCAGAAGGAGCGAGTCATGTCTGAAGCCCGTGTTCTAGTCGTCTTCTTTTCGCGGACCGGCACCACGCGCACGCTCGCGTTTACGCTGGCAAAGATGCTGTCTGCCGATCTCGAAGAGATCTGCGATTGCACCGATCGGCGCGGCGGCTTGGGCTATATGCGCTGCCTGATCGACTCGTGGCTCAAGCGGCCCGCCGAGATCGTCCCGGCCGGGCGGGACACCGGGCAATACGATCTCGTGGTGGTGGGCACGCCCGTTTGGGGTGGCGCCGTCTCCGCACCGGTTCGCGCATATCTGCTCGAAAACCGGTGGAAGTTCAGACATGTCGCGTTTTTTTGCAGCCTGGGCGGCCTCGGCAGTCAGGCTGCCTTTGACGAAATGCGCGCGCTGGCCGGCAAGGCGCCCGTCGCGCAATGCAAGGTGCGCGCAGCCGAAGTGCAGCGCGGCGCGGTGGCCGCTTCATTGGTGCTGTTCGTGAGCGTGCTGAAACGCCATCTCGCCAACTATGACGCGCTCGCATGGACTAGCTGAGCGACGCGCCGTTCAGGTCGGCAGCACGATCATCAGCGCTGCCGCGCGCGGCACCTTCGCCGCGACCGGTGCAAGGGCAAGAAGCCGCCGAGTCGCCTACGACTCGCGGTGAAAGCGCGAAAGCGCCCGTCATCGAACGCTCATCGAACGCTTTGCGACAGGCTTTGCCGTTTTCAGTGGCCGTGCAAAGCGGAAACCGCGCCATACACCACACGCGGATCGTGCTGGCCTTTGTACACTGCCGGCGCGCATCGGTTCAGGCCGAGCAGCGTATACACAGCCGTTTGCGCGGAACGTACCGAGTATTCGACCGTGAACACGACATCGTTCGGCAACTCGCAAAACTGTCCGATGAACGCGAGGTTCGCCCAGCCCTCGGGCACCACCTGCGGGCGATCGCCGCGCCTGCGTCGCAGGAACTGGCTGGTAATGAACGGCATCAGACATGGAATGCAGACGGCGTCGTCGAGAATGCGCGGCGCTTCCGCCTGAATGTGCAGATGACCGAGCAGCTCCTTCATGATTTCGCGGCCCGTGCACTCGGCCATCGGCTTGTTGACGAAATTGCCCGGCCGGTCAACGAATAGTCCATAACCCCAGAACACCTCGACGCCCTTGGGCTGACCCATGAAATGCGGCTGATGAGGCAGCACGATCGAGGCGAGCCAGTTTGAGTGCGGAAAGGTAATCAGGCCGCCTTCGCCGGGCACGTTGCCGCTCAGATCGCGGATCAGGCGGAACAGCGTGCGGTCGTGCAGCGTCGCGGTGAAGGAAAGCCAGGTCGATTCGTCGATGTGATCGGCGAAGACCGACGGATGGCCGAACTCGGCACGCCCCGCGGCGATGGTTTTCCACAGCGCCCACGCGCCGCTGCTGTCGTCATGGTTGAGCACGGCGGCGCGGTCCGTGCCGCCGAGGCTCGAACCTGCCGTCATTGAACCGAGCGTGACGATGACCTTGTCCTGTGCGGAGACGGGGATCTCGATACGCCGGTCGTCCTGTTCGCAGACAATGCCTGCCACCCGGTTCAGTTCGCCGCTTTCGTCATAATGCAGATCGACAACACGCGTGTTGGTTCGAAATCTCACTCCGCGTTCGTCGAGCCATTTGCGCAGCGGCCGCACCATCGAATCGTACTGGTTGTAGACCGTGCGCATGATGCCTTGCAACTGGTTGAAGCCCGACGTCATATGCGCGAAACGCAGCAGATAGCGCCGGAATTCGGCGGCGCTGTGCCAGGGCTGGAAGGCGAACGTCGTGCACCACATGTACCAGAAGTTGGTTTCGAAAAAGTCCGGCTCGAAGTGATCGGAAATCCGGCTGTCGCCGAGCATGGCTTCCGGTTCGATCGAGAGGCGCCCGAGCGTCAGCAGATGCGTTTCGGCGAGACCGTAAGAGGGCGCGTCCTCGCGCTGGCCGTCGCGCACGAAGCGTGCTTTCGACGAGGTGCGGATCGTTTCGTTCCAGTCGAAGATTTCCTTCGTGACGCTACTGTGGCCGTCTAGCGTGGGAATCGAGTCGAACAGATCGTAGGTGCATAGATACTTGCTCTCGAGCATTCTGCCGCCGCGCACGACATAGCCTTCCTGTGGCGAGCCGGCGCCGTCGAGGCTGCCGCCGGGCTTGTCGAGCGCCTCGAGGATCGTGATGCGGGAGCCGGGCATATCGGCGTCGCGAATCAGAAAGGCGGCGGCCGCGAGTGACGCGATGCCGCCGCCGACGAGATAGAAATGACCCGCTGCGTTTGCTTTGTCGCGGGCCGGATCCGCGGCCGCTTGCGTGGCCAGGTAATCGGAATTTTTCATGTGATGATCCCCCGAGGGATGATGGCCGTGGACGTATTGCTAAACCATACTCGCGCGGCGGGGGAATCTCGTTGAGTTGGATCAACGCGGTGCGACGGGGCCGGGCAGGGCGGCGCGAGTGATCCGCGCGCCTGTTCGGCAAGCGAGCGCTCGCGGCCCGCTATCGGCCTCCTTACACGAACCACCACGCGAGCACGACCGTTATCAGCACGACCGCCCACGACGGTACTCGCCACCACCCGAGCAGCACGAGCGCGGCGACGACCAGCGCGAAATCGCGGCCGGTGTGCACGGCGCTGGTCCACACGGGGTCGTACAGCGCGGCGAGCAGGATGCCGACTACGGCGGCGTTGATGCCGGCCATGGCGCGGCGCATCGACGCGAACGCGCGCAACCTGCCCCAAAGCGGCAAGGCCGCGCCGACCAGCAGGAACGAAGGCAGGAAGATCGCCACCGTAGCGATCAGTGCGCCCGCGAGGCCTGCCGGATGACCGCTGCTGGTGGCGCCGAGAAACGCGGCAAACGAAAAGAGCGGGCCGGGAACCGCTTGCGCCGCGCCGTAGCCTGCCATGAAGGTGTTCGCGGGAACCCAGCCGCGCGGCACGACGACCGCTTCCAGCAGTGGCAACACCACATGGCCACCGCCGAATACCAGCGATCCCACCCGGTAGAACGCCGCGAACAGATCGAGCGGATAACTGTGCAGATAGGCCGCTGCCGCAGGCAGGCCGAACAGTAGCAGTGCGAAGGCCGCGAGGCAGGCGAGCGCGCCGGTTCTGGACCCGGGCATGCCGGGTGGCGCGCTCGGCACCTCGGTCGAAGAAGTCAGCAGCGCCGCGCCGGCCACCCCCGCGGCAACGATCGACGCGATCTGCCCGAAGCCCGCGCCGAGCAGGATCACCGTGATCGCGGAAGCCGCCGCGATTGTCGCGCGTAGGCGGTCGGGACAGAGCATGCGTCCCATCGACCAGACAGCCTGGACGACCACCGCGACCGCCGCGATTTTCAGCCCTCGCAGCAGATGAAGCGAGGTCGCATCCGACAGCAGCGTGAAGCCGTATGCGAAGACCACGAGCAGGAGCACCGACGGCAGCGTGAAGCCGAGCCAGGCCGCGAGCGCGCCGGCAATGCCGCCACGCAGACGGCCGATTGCGATGCCGACCTGGCTGCTGCCCGGGCCCGGCAAAAACTGGCACAGCGCGACCACGTCGCTGAACGTGTGTTCATCGAGCCAGCGGCGGCGGCTGACGAATTCATCGCGGAAATAGCCAAGATGAGCCGCCGGCCCGCCGAACGAAGTCAGGCCGAGCCTCAGGAAAATGCAGAACAGCGTCCACGGCGAGCTGTGTGACGACAGGTCGAAGGACGTCTCTGTTTTGGCGTCATGCATGGGAAAGTTCATACACCGGTTGTACCGCGTTGGGCTCCAGAAAATAGCACACGCCGCCCGTCTCCGGGTCGCAGCATCTCGCCAACGCGGCCGCGTTCGAACACGCGCTCACGCACGCTGCGTGGCACTGCCCCGCCGTTGATGCAGGTCAATCGCAAGACGCCAATAGTGCCGATGATCTCTTAATCGGCTCGTTGCCTATGTGGCTTCGCTGCAGCAACGGTCGACCGGCGGGACAGCACGCGCGGAGGCAGTATGGGAATTGATATGCAGATCGTCTACTTCGGATTTGCGGGATCCGCGCAAATCGAATCCGAGGCAGCGGCGCAACTGGTGCGGCTCGAGCGGTTCGGCAGATTCATCTCCGGTTGCCATCTGGCGATCGAGGCCATTCACGAGCGGTCGCTCTACGACATGCCCGGCGCGCGAGGCGCCGAGCCAGGGACGGCGCCAGGCGCGGCGCCGAACCACACCCTGTTCGACGCACGTCTCGATCTGGTGCTGCGCACGGGTGAACTGGTGCCGCTCGAGCATCGCCAGGGTCACGATCCCGATGGCGCGATACGGGAGGCCTTCGATGCGGCCGAACGGCTTCTCGAACAGGGTGCCGCGCGCCACTGATTGGCAACGGATGTTTCAGCGTCTTCTTCAGGAGTGAGTCATGTACACCAACATCGTAGTGGCCCTGGACGGCAGTGAAGCCTCAAAGCGGGCGCTGTCCGAAGCGATCCAGCTCGCCAGGCTCGCGCGCGGCAAATTGACGGCGGTTTTCGTGCTGGATCAGTCGGCGGCTTTCACGTACGCGGGCGCCTGCGATCCGCATCTGCTGACAGACGCGGCGCGGCAAGTTGGGCAAAGCTTCCTGACCAGCGCGCTCGACCAGATGCGCGAACTCGATGTCGCGGGCGATACGGAAATCGTCGAGACGCAAGGCATCGCCGAGGACATTGCCAGCGCGTTGCTGCGCTGTGCGGAACGCCGTGGCGCGGACCTGGTCGTGATGGGCACGCACGGGCGCCGTGGTTTGCGGCGCATGGTGCTCGGGAGCGTGGCCGAGCGGTTCGCGCGCTTTGCGACGTGTCCGGTGCTGCTGGTTCGCGAAGAGGCGGACACGGAGCATGACACACCGGCGTGATGCTCATCTCGCGGCGGCCCTGACTGATCAACGAGGAAAATCATGAAAGCATTGGTGTATCACGGCCCTGGAAAGAAATCGCTCGACGAGCGGCCCATGCCGCAACTCGCCTGCGCCACCGACGCCATCGTCAAGGTGACGCGCACGACGATCTGCGGCACCGATCTTCACATCCTGAAGGGCGACGTTCCGACGTGCCAACCCGGCCGCATTCTCGGTCACGAAGGGGTGGGCATCGTACAGCAGGTCGGCGCCGCGGTGAGTTCGTTGAAAGAGGGCGATCACGTGCTGATCTCTTGCATCTCCTCGTGCGGCAAGTGCGAGTATTGCCGGCGCGGTATGTATTCGCATTGCACGACCGGGGGCTGGATTCTCGGCAACCGCATCGACGGCACACAGGCAGAGTACGTGCGCATTCCGCATGCGGAGACGAGTCTTTATCCGATACCCGCCGGTGCCGACGAAGAAGCGCTCGTGATGCTCTCCGACATCCTGCCGACCGGTTTTGAATGCGGCGTCCTCAATGGCAAGGTCCAGCCTGGCAGCACTGTCGCAATTGTCGGCGCGGGCCCGATTGGACTGGCGTCGCTGCTGACCGCGCAGTTCTATTCGCCGGCCCAGATCATCATGATCGATCGCGATGCAAGCCGCCTGGAGGTGGCGAGCCGTTTCGGGGCGACAGCGTGCATCGACAGCGGAATGGCCGAACCCATAGCCGAGGTGATGAAACTGACCGGCCATGTCGGCGTGGATTGCGCGATCGAGGCGGTGGGCGTGCCTGAAACTTTCGAGTTGTGCGAGGCGCTGGTCGCCCCTGGGGGCGTGATCGCCAATATCGGCGTGCATGGGGTCAAGGCGGATCTGCATCTGGAAACGCTCTGGGACCGCAACATCTCCATCACCACACGCCTTGTCGATACCGTCAGTACGCCGATGTTGCTGAAGACGGTAGGTTCCGGCAAGCTCGATCCTGCCAGGCTGATCACCCACCGCTTCCATCTCGAAGACGTGTTGAACGCCTACGAGACTTTCGGCTCCGCGGCGGATTCCCATGCGTTGAAGGTCATCATCGAAATGTCGTAGCGGCGGTGTCGGGTCGGCACAGCCGGGAGCCAGGATGCTGGCGAGGAAGTCGATTCGATCTGCCGCAGCGCCGCTCAGTTCAGGGTGGCGTCAGGGTGGCGCAACCGCAACGCTGTGGCAGCAAGCACCGTGCGCAGAAGGCCCGGTTAATGCGTTGCGCCGCTTTTCCTGAACCACGGGTGCCACACAGGAGCATACGGCAACGCTGAAACGAGGGTTGCGCGCGTGCACTCACGGCGCACGCGCGGCATGGGATTGCGTCGGGCATTGCTTCGGAAGAGATGAGCGAGGGCTAGTCGCTCATCGGGTTGGCGGCAGGTCGCGGCAGGTCAGGTGGCGTCGGCGAACTGCGAAATCACCGCGGGGTTCTCCACCGTCGAGGTGTCTTGCGCGATGACCTCTCCTTTGGCCACCGAACGCAGCAGCCGGCGTACCACCTTGCCGGAGCGCGTTTTCGGCATCGCGTCGCCGAAGCGGATGTCCTTGGGCTTGGCGATCGGGCCGATCTCCTTGCCGATCCACGCGCGCAATTCGTCGGCCACGCGCTTCGCGTCGGCTCCGGACGGGCGCTCGGCCTTCAGCACCACGAACGCGACGATCGCCTCGCCGGCTGTTTCATCGGGGCGCCCGACCACCGCGGCTTCAGCCACCAACGGATGCGCGGCCAGCGCCGACTCGATTTCCATCGTCCCGAGCCGGTGCCCGGACACGTTCAGCACGTCGTCGATACGGCCAGTGATGGTGAAGTAGCCGGTCTCGCGGTCGCGGATTGCGCCATCGCCCGCGAGATAGAGCTTGCCGCCGAGTTCGTCGGGAAAATAGCCGTTGCGAAAACGCTCCGGATTACCCCAGATGGTCCGGATCATGGAAGGCCACGGTTTGCGGATGACGAGCACGCCGCCGTTTCCATTTGGCACGTCCTGGCCGGTTTCATCGACGATTGCCGCGTCGATACCGGGCATCGGCAAGGTGCATGAACCCGGCACCAGCGGCGTCACGCCCGGCAGCGGGGAGATCATGTGTCCGCCCGTTTCCGTCTGCCAGAAGGTGTCGAGCACAGGACAACGACCACCGCCCACGTGCCGCGCGTACCACGTCCAGGCGCTCGGGTTGATCGGCTCGCCGACCGTGCCGAGCAGACGCAGACTGCTCAGGTCGAAGCTGTCCGGATGCACCGCATGATTCGCCTCGGCGGACTTGATGAGTGAGCGGATAGCTGTCGGCGCCGTATAGAAGATGCTGACCTTGTGGCGCTGGATCATCTCCCAGAACCGTCCCGCGTTCGGGTAGGTGGGCACGCCTTCGAAGATCACCTGCGTTGCGCCGACCGCGGTCGGGCCATAGCAGATATAGGTGTGACCGGTGATCCAGCCGATGTCAGCCGTACACCAGAACACATCCGCCGGCTTGATGTCGAAGGTCCACTTCATCGTCACGGCAGCCCACAGCAGATAACCGCCGGTGCTGTGCTGGACGCCCTTGGGCGTGCCCGTCGAACCGGAGGTATAGAGCACGAACAGCGGATGTTCCGCGCCGACCCACTCGGGCTCGCAGGTGTCCGGCTGGGCCGCTTCGAGTTCGTGAAGCCATTTGTCGCGCTCGGCGATCCACGGAATCTGGCCGCCCGTGCGCCGATAGATCGCCACCGTCTTGATGCCGGCGGTGCCGCCCATCGCGAGCGCTTCGTCGACGATCGTTTTGAGGGGCAGCGTCTTGCCGGCGCGAACCTGCTCGTCGGCGGTAATGATGGCGCACGCGCCGATATCGACGATGCGTTCATGCAGCGACTTGGCGGAGAAGCCGCCAAACACCACCGAGTGCGGTGCGCCGATGCGCGCGCAGGCGAGCATCGCGACCACGCCTTCCACCGACATCGGCATATAGATCGCCACGCGGTCGCCTTTTTTCACGCCACGCGCTCGCAGCGCATTGGCGAGACGGCATACGCGGTGATACAGGGCCTGATAGGTGACATGAGTGATCTTGCCGTCGTCCGATTCGAACACGATCGCGGTCTTCTCCGCCAGTCCGTTGATCAGATTGCGATCGAGGCAGTTGTACGAAGCGTTCAGTTCGCCGTCTTCGAACCAGCGATAGAACGGCGCGTCGGTATCGTTCAGCACTTTCGTGAATGGGCGGCGCCAGTCCAGGTGTTCCCGGGCAAGACGCGCCCAGAAAGCTTCGTGATCCTGGCTCGCTTCGGCAACGAGGGCGCGATAGGCTTCCATGCCGTCGATGCTGGCATCCCGGGTAAGGGGTATTTGCAATGCGGTGGAGTCGGACGGGGCGGTATCGATGGTAGACATAGTCTCCTCACATGAGTCATGAAGGGATAAAGCACGTTAGTGCTTTACCGATGCGGGATGGCTCTTGTCGGCCATGCGGCGCCGGCATCCGAACTCGCATTGCAGCGTGGACGGGCCGGCGTCAGATCAGCGTGCGTATGGAGCCACTATGAAGGCGCGGCGGCTGGCGCCATTGATACACATCAACTGGAACGCGCCGCGCCGCCAAGGTCGTCGTGGGATTTTCCGCGCGCGACACGAGCCGCGGGCGTCAAATGCGCAAACGCGGGGCAGCGGATGCCGCGCACAGGCGCCGCATCTAAGCAGGATCGTTCAGGAAGCCGGATCGCTAAGATCGAAGTGGCCGACGGTTTGTGCCAGCACGGGCAAGCTCTCACGCGAGAGACGCATTTCGGCGCCCAATGCGCTGCGGTTGAGCCAGCTTCGCGCGGCAACCGCGAGCCCCGCGGCGGCGCAAAACAGGTAGACGTTCTGCACGATCGTGCCGGCGCTTGCATACGCGAACGGCTCACGTTGCGACGGGGCGATGTCGTGCATGCGTGCGAGGTCAGCCACGTAGACCAGTTCGAGTGGCGCTTCGCCGACGAAGTCCTGGTAGCCCGTCAGTGCGCGCAAATCGGCAGCGCTCACCAGTTCGAGGCAGTGTTCCAACGGGTCGTAGCGGTACATGCCGCCGGCCAGCGCCGCATAGATGTCGATTTCGTGCAGGGCGAGGACCGATGGCGCCGTGCGTCCGCCACTGTCATCGGCCCCGCTGCGGTTGACGCCGTTGGCGGCCCAGAGCAACTGGCCAAGCGTTGCTTCGTCGAGTTCGGTCGTCGCGAAGCGGCGCGTGGTGCGCCGCTCCGAGAAGGCGTCCATGATCGGTCGGCCGCCGCTGCGCACGGGCGGTGGCAGCGTGATATGCGAGACCGGGTGGCCAACGACCGGGCGCGCGCGAGCGGGATCGCGCGTGGCGGTGCCGAGTCTGAAGAAATGTTTCATCGCAGCCTCATCGAACAGGCGTTGGGCAGGCGTCGGTCCTCAGGACACGACTTCGGCAAGCGGACGGCGCGGCGAATGAGGCGCCGGCTTGCCGCGGCCGACGCGCAGCAGCAGTTGCGGTACGGCGTCCATGGCCAGCGTGGCGCCCAGCCGCTCACGCAGAAGGGTCAGTTCGATCGGCTGGTTCAGATACGACGCCGTGATCCCGGCATTTGCGGCGACCAGCAACAGTCGTTCGAGCGCCTGGCCGGCTGCCAGCCACGCGGAGGCGTCGTCCGTCGATGTCGATATGCAGATGAGCAGCGGCGACCCCGCGGCCAGCGCATGATGGGCCGCGGCGAGTCCGCCGCCGAGGTCGAAGGTCCGGATCACCGACGTGAGCAACGGCGCGGCCAGATCGAGCAGCACGGTCATCCCGGCGGACAGCGCGGGCATGCCGTCTTCACGGCGCCGCGGATGAATCCAGCTAGCCAGTTCGCGGCGAAAACGCGGGTCCTTGAACTGGACCCGATCGGCCTCGGCGACCAGCTCGGCAAGACTCTCGCGCAGCGGCGCGCTGGAGATGCAGACCACATCCGCGCCTTCCGCCTCGGCGGCATCCGCGAGTTGTTGCTGGATCAGCGAGGGCAGCGGCTCATCCGCAAAAATTTCGCGGGTCGTGACGCGGCGGGCAATCGCCTGGAAGAGCGGCGCAAGACTGGCGTCGCAATGACCGTCGTGAACGATTCGCAAATGCGCCAGCACGTCGGGATCGGCGCGCGATGGAAACAGCGTGATGGCGTACGCGAGCCCGAAGTAACTCAGCGCCACGCGCAGATTGAACAGCGCCGCGCCGCAACTCATGATCAGTTCGCGATCGAAGGGATCGACCACGGGCAGTGCGCGCAAACGATCCGCGCACACGGTCACGCTGTCGCCATCCAGAATGAAGTGCCACGGTTGCGTGTTGTGGTTGGACGGCGCCAGCACCGCATAGCGCAGCGCAAATCGCAGTTTCGCTTCGACGCTGGCGGTGGGGTCAAGCTGATGTTCGTCGACGGCCCAGGCGCCCGTCTGCGGCAGTGCGCTCATGTCATGGTCTCCTGCACGATTCCATTCTGCCACTGTGTCAGGTGCGCGCCGCGCGCGGATTGATCTGGATCAGTTCGAATTGAACGGAGAGCGACGGCTTCTATTCGTTGGACCGGTCGCTTGCGCCAGTCGGCGTCGGCACGCTGTGGTCCGGCGCTGCATTCGCGATGGCGGCACACGGATCGACGCCCACCGTTCCCGCCGATCCGGGCAATTCGACGCTCTCGAGGTAGAGTGGCACCTCGCAGCGCCAGTGAAAGGTTTCCTCGATGTGACGGCGCATCGCATCGGCGGCGGCGGGTTCGCCGTGCGTGACGAAGGTGCGCTGCGGCGGCTGCGGAATCGAGCGTAGCCACGACAGTGTCTCGGCGTAATCGGCATGGGCCGACAACGACGACAGGCTCACCACCGAAGCGCGCACACGCACGTAGTCGCCGTGAATCTTGATCGTCGGCGCGCCGGCGGCGAGCGCCGCGCCGCGCGTGCCGGCCGCCTGGTAGCCGACCAGCGCGATCGTGTTGCGAGGATCGGGGGCGAAGGCTTTCAGGTGATGCACGACCCGGCCGCCCGTCGCCATGCCGCTGCCCGCGATGATGACTCGTGGACCATTCAGACCCAGAATTGCTTTGGATTCTTCGACGGTGTGCACCATGTGCGCGGCGTTGCTGATTGCGTTGGCTTCTGTCGAACTCAGCCGGTGTTCGCCGACGTGATGCCGGTACAGTTGCGTGACGCTCGTCGCCATCGGACTGTCGAGAAAAACCGGCACGTTCGCCATGCGGCCGGTGGCTTTCAGTTGCACGATGTAGTGAAGGATCGATTGCGCGCGCCCCACCGCGAAACAGGGAATCACGACGACACCTCCGCGCCGGAAAGTGCTCGCGAAGACTTCCGCCAGTTCGGTGGCGGGATCGGTCCTGTCGTGCAGGCGGTCGCCGTAAGTGGATTCGACGATCAGGTAGTCGGCACGGGCGAGCGGCATGGGCGCGCGCATGATCGGGTCGTCTGGGCGGCCGAGGTCGCCCGAGAAGGCGATGACCTTGCCCTCGACGCACAGCACCACGCTCGCGGCGCCGAGAATGTGCCCGGCCGGCAGCAGGCGGAAACACGCATGGTCGTTCAATTGTTTCGGCACGTCGAACTCGCGCGGCTTGAGCAGCTCAAGCGCATTCTCGGCATCTTCCAGCGTATACAGCGGCAGCGCCGGATGATGTTTCGACAAACCGTGGCGGTTGGCGTAGGCGGCTTCTTCTTCCTGCAGTCTGGCGCTGTCGCGCAGCATCACCTGGCACAGGTCACGGGTGCCGCGAGTGCAATAGACCGGCCCGCGATAGCCCATGCGCCTGAGCACCGGCAGGTAGCCGCTGTGATCCAGATGCGCGTGGGTCAGGATAACGGCGTCCAGTTTTGCGACGTCGATTGGCAAGGGATTCCAGTTGCGCAGACGCTGATTCTTCGTGCCCTGAAACAGGCCGCAGTCGATCAGAATCCGCAGGCCAGCGCCTTCCAGTAGATACTTCGAGCCGGTGACGGTTTCCGCCGCACCAAGAAAGGTCAGCTTCATGTCGCACCTTCCGTCAGAAATGGCCGCGCGTGGCCGTGAGTGATGTTCAACGCGAGTTCAACGCGCGTTCAACGCGCCGCGGTTTGCGTGGAGCCGTTGCAAAGCGCTCGAGCGAAGCGCCGGAAGGCGTTGAGCGAGCCGGCAATGCTCTGGTATTTTTCGCCGCCGATCTGGCCGTCGAGCGTGACCAGCATGCCCGCCTCGCGGGCCAGCGTGAGAATCCGGTTGATATCGTCGGTGGCGTCGAGTGCTTCGCGCAGCGTGCCGTCAGGCGACATCGTGTGGGCGTGCAAAGCGGTGGTCGGCATGATGGTCTCCTGATGACAGGGCAGGTATGACAAGACTGCGTTTCCTGCCGCGTGAACGTATCGATTGGTGCTTCGGATGAATTCAGTATTGGTCATCGAGCAGGCGGGTTAAATCAGGTGTCGCTGAGACTAGGGTAGGTGTTCCTGCGTCAATGTCAGCCTTTCCCTACACGGCCGGGCACGATGGATGTTAGGGAAAACGCGGCGTAGCGCCATGCTGTTCCCACGCTGGACGATGATCCAGGTCAAATGCCTTGGGGCGTCCTGCCCATACTTTTGTAAATGGGTAACTTTCTAAAAACAGGCCAGTGGTGTGCAACGGCGCATTGCGCGGTTGAACGTAACAATGGGCAGGCTGATATGAAATACGGGCGGCTGGCAGCTTTTGCGCTGCCGATAATCATCCTTGCTGGCTGCAGCACCGAAGCGAGCGTCTCCGCGCACCGCGACACCGAGATCGCGCTGGAAACGGCGCGCGAACAGGCGCACGTGGACTGTTCTTCTTCTGCCGAATGCGAACGGCTATGGAGCCGCACGAGACTGTACGTGGCACAACGCTCAGTGACGCCGATCCGGCGCGCGGACGACACGGCGATCGAAACGGCAGAGCCGCACATGTTCGGCGCCGTCTATGTGTGGGCAACGCGGACAAGCAACGCCAGCGGCGTGTCGACCATCGAGGTCAAAGGCATGTGCCGGGGTATGTACCGCGCGGACGGCAATCCCGGATGGTTGTACGGAACGTGTGCTAAACAGATCCGCTCGGTCGAAACGGATTTCCGCGCGTTCGTCGGCGCGGCGTCATGACAACGGTGGCGATATGAAGGAGAGTTGGCGCATTGCCGGTCTCGCCGGCGTCGACCCTCACGACGACGCGCGAGCTGTGCGGGCATGGCGCTGGATGCAGTGGGTGTTGTTCGCTTTGAGCCTGCTCGCCATTCCCGCGTTCTATTTCGAACTGGCCGCCGCCTCCCCGTTTCATCTGGCCGGCCGTGCGCTCTACGCCTGCATGTCCGCCGGATACGTGGTGGTGCTGGCGCGAATGGCCTGTTTGAGCCGCAAGCCCAAGCGTTTCCTCATGCGCAACGGTTACGATGTCCTGATCGCGGCCAGCTCGGCGATCAGCGTGGCGTGGGGCGTGTCGACGTGGTCGTCTGCCGAATGGGTGTTGCGCATTGTTTTCGTGGGGCTGGTGGCGGCGCGGATCGTGTTGTCGTTACGAGGGTTTTTCTCGCCTGGGCGCTTGGGGTTGCTGCTGGTGACAGCCGTGTTGCTGCTCGCGTCCGCGGGCGCGGGGTTTTACTGGCTCGAACCGGGCGTGCATACCTACGCTGAAGGCGTCTGGCTCGCATTCGAAAGCAGTGCGACAGTCGGCTATGGGGACATGGCGCCGACCACGCCTGCGTCACGTGTTCTCGCGGCCTTCGTGGTGTTGCTCGGCTATGGTCTGTTGTCGCTGGTTTTCGCCAGCATTGCCGCGATTTTCGTCGAACAGGAAGAGCGGATTCTGCGGCGCGAAATGCATCGCGACATCAAGGCGTTGCGCGACGAGATTGCCGAGTTGAGAAAGGATGTGCAGTCCGCAGGCGGCGAAACACGCGTTGCTGCGGTTGCATGCGAGCCTGTCAGCCCGGCTGCGTCTCATCCGGGCGAATCGCACTCAGCGGAATCTTCGCGGTGATTCGGAAGCCGTGGCCTGGCGCGGTGTCGATCGCCAGGCGGCCATGCAGTTGACGTACGCGTTCGCCCATACCGAGCAGACCGAACGAGCCGCGCCTGCCCGTGTCTTCGAGCAGCGCCCCGCAGCCGTTGTCTTCGATATGAAGCGAGCAGGTGTTTGGATCGCTCGATATTTCGACCACCACCCGGCTAGCCTGCGCATGCCGGGCCACATTCGTCAGCGCTTCCTGCACGATGCGAAAGAGCGCGGAAGACGCGAAAGGCGTGAAGCCCGTATCGTCGACGGTGTTGTGAAGCGTGGCAACCACGTTGAAGCGTTGCGTGAAATCGTCGGTCAGCCATTCCAGCGCCGCGACGAGGCCGAGGTCGTCCAGCAATGGCGGGCGCAAGTCGGAGGCGATACGCCGTAGAGACGCCACCATACCGTCGATCTGACGTTGCAGTTCGCTCGCGGCGGTGAGTCCTTCCGGATCACTCGCGTTCTCGCCCATGCGCCGTTCCAGCGCGACGACGCCCATCTTGAGCGCCGTGAGCTGCTGGCCGAGGTCGTCATGCAGTTCGCGGGCAATTCGTCTTTGCTCGTCTTCGCGCGTGCGCTGAATCTGCGCGGCCAGTTCGCTCGCATGCTCGAGTTCGGCGAGGCGCATGCGTTCGGTCATGTCGCGCGTAACCTTGGCGAAACCGAGCAATGCACCGGCCGCATCATAAACTGCCGTGATCGTCACGTCCGCCCAGAACCGCGAGCCGTCGCGCCGAACGCGCCAGCCCTGATCCGCCACCCGGCCCTGCGCGATAGCGAGCGCCAGTTCGCGTTCCGGCTTCGCGGCGGCGACGTCTTCGGGGGTGTAGAAGACCGAAAAATGGCGGCCGATGATTTCGCCGGGCGCATAGCCCTTGATCTTGTGCGCGCCGCCGTTCCAGCTCGCCACGCGGCCGTCCTGATCGAGCATGAAGATCGCGTAATCCTGCACCGCGTCGATCAGCAAATGATAGCGGTCCTCCACCGGTACGTCGGAGTCGTTGGCTGAGGCGGATTTACGGTTTGCTTCTTTCCAGTTGAACACCACCGGCATCTCCGAAAAGTTGGTCAATGGCGAACGACCGGTCCACTGCAATGATAGCGAGATCCACCGAGGTTACGCCGAATAATTCCTTTCCGCCGACGATAGCCGGCGCAACTGCGCGTGCCATCTACGCGCGCAGCAAGCCATTCGATGATTGATGCATGTCAACCGGCTTCCAGGGGGCACGCCTACATTGGACTGACTACTGCCGTGCGCGTGCTCGTCGCTGCGTCCCACAGCGCGCAGGCGGACCGCTTCATCACGTCAGGAGGTCCATTATGACCGGCAAATCCGTCACGCCCTTCGAGCTGTTCCGCGCCAATCTCTCGTTCGCGCTGCAGGCGCTGAGCTTCGGCCACCAGGCCCGGCAGCAGGCATGCGAGTTCGAGATGCAGCGTATACGGCGTGATCTGGAGGCGGCACGCGCGATTGGCAATGCCGCTTCGGCAGCAAAGGACTGGAGCGCGCTCGCCGTATCGTGGCAAACGGTGTTGCGCGACTACATGGCGACCACAACGAATCTCTGGCAGCAAGGCCTCGGCGCGGCGGTGCGGCTGCAAACCGGATCCTTCGAAGGCATGCGTGAAGCGTTTGCGACCTGGCAGGCGGTTTCGACTGACCAATGGCCCACGCAGGCCGCGATGAATCCCGTCATGCAGCCTTGGCAGGAGTGGCTGCAGCGCGTGGAAAGCGCGGCGGGCATGCCTCGCGGGCGAGCACTCGGCGGCGATGTCCTCCATGAACGCTAATCGGCGAGTTCGGCCGCGGCGCCTACCGCCGGTAAGCGCCGGTGGACCAGCCGCAGGAGCGAGGGCATCCTGTCGGCTAAAGGCGTTGCGTCCATCGACGGCGGCATGCACATGCGCTGAAACGTTGAAGGTTTACCGTTTTGGTGGGTGTGTGCATCCGCGCTAGCCGTGCGCCGCTTCCGTCGGCGCGGCCGCTTCGGGTTCGCACAGCCGCCGCAGCAGTTTTCGCCAGTAATCCAGACGTCCGAAATCAGCGAGCGGAACCTCCGTATCGAAGCTCACCGTTCGCTGCATTTCTTCGGCGGAAAGCGGTTCCTCGTTGGCCATCTGGCGAATCAGCACGAGCGGGCCGGCATCCGACGCCGTGTGCGAAGCGGCGGCACGCGCCTGCACACGTTGTTCGAGTTGACGCGCTCGCGCATGAAAATCGAGCAGGAAAACGGGCACGCCGAGCGAGCGCGCGAGCGCGACGAAGCGGGCACGATGCGCTCGCTTGAGAAAAGTCGCGTCGACGAGCGCGGGGTAGCCCGCCAGCAGCACCTGTTGCGCCAGCCCTTGCAGCAGGTCGTAATGCTGATCGATCGAGTGCGGCGTGTACGCGTTTGCTGGCAGAGGCCGGGGATCGACGGGGGTGAACGGACGACCGCGTTTGCGCTCGATATCGCTCGACAGTCGCACGGCGCCGAGCAGGTTCACTAGCGCTTCGCTCGCCACCGATTTGCCCGAACCGCAATAGCCGTGACATAGCAGCAAGTAGTGCCGCTGTGGCGCGCTCAGGCGCTCCGCCAGATTCAGGTAGGCAGCGGCTCGCGCGAAGTGCTCATCGTGCGGTTGATTTCGTGTTTTCAACAAGGCGACGAGGGCACGCACCAGCGCGCGATAGACCATGTAGTAACGCAGCGCAAGCAACGCCGCGAAATCTCCCGTGCGTTGCAGCCAGCCGTTCAACAGCCGTGCTGCCAGATCCTGCCGTCCGCATGCCTGCAGATCCATCAAGGGAAAGCTCAGGTCGCTGGCGACGTCGATCCAGCGCAAGGCGTCGTCGAACTCGATGCAATCGAACATGAGCACGCGCTTGCCGCGGCGCACGATGTTGTCGAGGTGCAGGTCTCCATGACACTCGCGCACAAAGCCGCCTCTACGGCGCGCGTCGAAGTGCCCGGCAAGGCGTTTGCCTTCGCTCTCGCACCAGGCAGAGAGGCGCGCAGGCAAGCGCGCCCCGGTCTCACGTTCGAGCGCCTCCAGCACGGTGCGCATCTGCTGCTGAACAAACGGCGCCGACCCGAAGACCGCCCGAGTCGGCTTGCGTGGTGACTGCCGGTGGACCGTGGCGAGTTGCGCGGCCAAGGCGTCTATTTCGGCAAAGCCGAGTTCGCCGCGCGCCTGCAACGCCTTGAACACGTCGTGTTCGTCGAAGCGTCGCATCCGGACCGCGTGCTCGGCGGTGTCGCCTGTCCCTGCGATGCGATACGCGCGTCCGCGGCGCGTAATCGATACGACGCCGCAATAGAGTTCACGTGCGAGCCGCCGGTTCAGTCTGAACTCGTCGGCGCACGAGCGCTCGCGCGCTTGCCCCTGCGTGAAGTCCACGAAGCCCGGATCGACGCGCTTCTTCACTTTGTATGCGTAACGCCCGGCCAGGTACACGACCGAGATATGTGTCTCGATACGGCGAATGCGTCCCGCCGGATGGCCGTAGGTAGACGACCTCTGCATGGCGCGGTCGAGCGCACGCCAGCCTCGTTGCGCGAGCCGCTCGCGCTGCCGTAGGTGAACCGGACGCTGATGTGCCGGTGAAAAGTCAGCAGGCATGGAACTCTCCGTCGCACGATCATGGTTTCTTCAGAATAGATGCGGCCCATCGTGCGGGGTTGACCGACGTCATGCTTTTCGAGGTCTCGGACTGCGATGTGGGCCGCTTGACGCACGTCAATTCGCGAGTCGAAGGCGAGCATAGAGTTACCGGTACAGCCTGCTCGTCGCGACGGTGAACGCCGTGCATCGAAGCGCGCTGCAGTGCACCGCTCCCGTCCTGAAGATCTAGCGTGAAAGAGGCGGTATGAGGCGTGCGACGCGAATGCAAATCCATGATGTGATTGACTAAATCAGGAGCAGTACGATGAGCAACTTGACCCGATTTGATCCGTTTCCCCTCGAACCCATGTCCGAACTCTTTCAAGGTTTGTTCCGGCCGCTGCGCGGCGCGGGCGGCGAAGCGCCGCTTGCCGATATCAAGGTCGACGTGACGGAAAGCGATAACGCGTACACCGTGAAGGCCGAACTGCCGGGCGTCGAGAAAAAGGACATCGACGTAAAAATCGACGGCAACCTTGTTTCGATCAGCGCGAAAGTCGAACGGAATCAGGAAATGAAAGAGGGCGAACGGGTGATTCGCCGGGAACGCTATGCAGGCGCTGTCAGCCGCGCCTTTTCATTGGCGAGCGAAGTCGACGAGAGCGCGGCGGCAGCGGAGTACAAGGACGGCGTGCTCTCGCTCACGCTGCCGAAGAAGGCGGCTTCCGAACGCAAGCGCCTGCAGATCAATTGATCCGGGGCCGCGCGGAGCACCGCGGTTTCGTGGGCCGCGCGGGCTTTTAGCCGTATGCCAACAAGGAGCACGCAATGAAGTCGGACATGGAATTGAAGCAGCAGGTCGAAGACGAACTGGCTTGGGATCCTGCGGTGACCGTCACGGACATCGGCGTTGAAGTGCATGACCGGGTCGTGACGTTGTCCGGGCATCCAGTGAGCTATGCGGAGAAGCTCGCGGCGGAAAAGGCTGCGCAACGCGTGGCCGGCGTGAAGGCTGTCGTAGTGGAACTGAACGTTCGCCTGCCGCATTCCGACGTGCGCACCGACGAAGAAATCGCCAACGCCGTTCGTTCCATCTTGCGCTGGACGGTCGGTTTGAGCGAAGAGTCGGTCAAGGTGCAGGTCGAGAAAGGTTGGGTGACGTTGAGCGGCGAGGTCGACTGGGCGTATCAGAGCCATGTCGCGATGCGTACCGTGTCGCACATGCGCGGCGTGACAGGGGTCTCGAACCTCGTGCGGATCGGCGGTAACGTGGCCGCGCTCGATATCGGCGAACAGATCGGCAAGGCGCTGCAACGTCACGCCGAACGCGAGGCGAAGCACATTGCCGTGAAGGTGGATGACGGAACCGTCACGCTGACGGGCTCGGTCGATTCGATGGCGGAGCGCTCCGCCGTGCGAGGTGCGGCGTGGTCGGCGCCGGGTGTCCATGCGGTTATCGACAATCTGACCGTGGGATAGACAGGCGCCATGCGCCGCCCGGCTGCGGACGGGACGGGCGCCGCGCAGGTGGCGTGAGCCGTGCGCGGGCGCATGAACGGTGCAGCATGGACGGCAATCCATGGGCGGCGCACATTATCAAGGAGCGACACATGACGATCTCGGGTAGTGTGGGTGACGGCGACTGGTCGGTCGCCGCAACCACACATCGCACAGCGGGCGGCTTCGATTGCTCGATCCAGCTCAGCCACCACACCCCAGAGGGCATCTTCAAACACGAGTTCAGACACAGCAGTGTTTTTCCTACCGAGCGCGAAGCGGTTCTGGCGGGTTTGCGCGAAGGCATGGACTGGGTCCGCCTCAAGATGTCGAATACGCTGTCGGTTCTGCCGGGGGGATGTCCGGCCGAGCCTAAGTGATTTCTGACTTTTGTCGCGCGTTCGGTTTAGTTCGCTTTTTTTAGTTCGTTTATCTCGCCATCCCGTCACTCGCTCAGTCGACCTTCAGTCGAGCTTCAGGACAATACGTCCATCTACCTTCCCGCTCTTCAAATCGGCGAAAACCTGATTGATATTGTCCAGCCGATCGAGATGGATTCGAGCGCGCACACGGCCTTGCGCGGCGAATTCGAGCGATTCCTGCAAGTCCTTGCGCGTGCCGACAATGGAGCCGCGCACGGTAATGCCGTTGAGCACGGTCGAGAAAATCGGCAGCGGGAATTCGCCCGGCGGCAGACCATTCAGCGCAATGGTGCCGCCGCGCCGCACCATGCCCAGTGCCTGAGCGAAGGCGCTGCGCGATACGGCGGTGACGAGTACCCCGTGCGTTCCGCCGATTTCCTTCTGGATCGCCGCCGCGGCGTCGCATTCGGAAGCATTGAACGTGAGCGTAGCGCCGAGTTCGCGGGCGAGAGCGAGCTTATCCGCTGAGATGTCGACCGCTACCACGCGCAGGCCCATGGCAATCGCGTATTGAACCGCGACGTGGCCGAGCCCGCCGATCCCCGAAATCGTGATCCATTGACCCGGCCGCGTGTCCGTCATGCGGATGCCTTTGTAGACGGTCACGCCCGCGCAGAGGATCGGCGCGATATCTTCGAACGTGACTTCGGCTGGCAGATGGCCGACATAGTCCGGATCGGCCAGGACGTACTCCGCGTAGGCGCCGTTCACCGAATAGCCCGTATTCTGCTGCTCGTGGCACAAGGTTTCCCAACCGCCAAGGCAGTGCTCGCAATGACCGCAGGCGGTATAAAGCCACGGCACGCCGACACGATCGCCTTCCTTCACGTGTTTGACGCCTTCGCCCACAGCGGCGACGTAGCCGACCCCTTCGTGGCCGGGAATGAAGGGCAGCGTGGGCCTGACCGGCCAGTCGCCGTCAGCCGCGTGCAGATCCGTGTGACATACGCCGGACGCCTTGATGTTGACAAGAATCTGACCGCGACCGGGCTTCGGGACGGGGACCTCTTCAATGCGCAGCGGAGCGCCGAACTCGTGAACGACAGCAGCTTTCATCACTTGGGCCATAACCTTTTCTCCAGACGTTGAACGCGTGGCGACCAGTATCTCTGTCACGCATACGGTGCAATTGACTTGGGTCATCCAATGGCTACGCGGCGCTATTCGGATCACGCTCGCGCTGTACCACCTTCGAGATGATCCACGTCAAACGGGAGGATGCGGTGGCGGCCTAATCTGAAGTCACCCGAGGGCTCACCGGCTTCGAGATATTGACAATCGAGACGGGCCGGTCCCGCGAATTCAATGATCCTAACTGTTCAGGAGGCTCACTATGCGCGCATCCGATGTCATGACCACCAACGTCATCTCTGTCACCCCCGACATGACCGTGCGGGACGTCGCCAGAATTTTCGTCGATAACGGCATCAGCGGTGCGCCGGTGCTGGATCCGGAGGGTCGCATCGCGGGCATGATCAGCGAGGGCGATCTGCTTCGCCGCACCGAAATCGGCACCGACGAGCGCAAGCGCGCTTCATGGCTCGACGTCTGGTCCGCGAACCATGAAGCGCGGGATTACATCAAGACCCATGCGGTGAAGGTGCGCGATGTCATGACCGCCGACGTGGTGACCGTTCAGCCCGACACGCCGCTCGGCGAAGTGGCCGGCATTCTCGAGACGCGGCGCATCAAACGTGTTCCCGTGACGCAAGCGGGACGGCTCGTGGGTCTCGTGAGCCGCGCCAATCTTGTGCAGGCGCTCGCAAGCGTGCCGGACGAGCCGACATCGGATGTAACGCTCTCGGACGCCGAGATCCGCGCGATGCTGATGGGCGAACTGGCGGGCCGCAAATGGAGCTTCGCCGGCCGCAATATCGTCGTTACCGATGGCGTGGTGCACCTGTGGGGCGTATTTCATGCGCTGGAAGCCGTCGACGCAGTTCGCGTGGCGGCGCAGAACATTCCCGGCGTCAAACGTGTGGAGGATCACACCGAGCCGTATCCAGTGATGCCGGGCATCTAGCGGACCAGCGAGCCGGCGCGTTTCGGCAATCAATTTTTGGAGGCATGATGGCTCAGATCATTCCCGGGCAATGGCTCAACATGGAAAGCGCCGGTTTCGACAATCTGTTCGGCGTAACGACGCGCAGCTTCGAGGCTTTTGAGCGGCTCACCGCGTTGAACCTGGAGGCGATCCGGTTTGGACTTGCCGAAACGCAGGAGGCGATGGCCCGGACATGCGCGGCAGACAATCTGCCGGAGATGCTGTGTCTTCCCACGTTGCTGGCGCCTGTGGGCGTGGCCCAGGCGCTCTCGTACAGCCGGCAGTTCTTCGAGATCCTGTCGGACCTGCAGCGGGACGCCGCGCCGCCCGCCGTTGGCGCGGGGCGGCAACGGCATCCGGCCGACAGCCTGGTGGGGGGGCTCGCCACCCAGGCGCTCGTGCCTGCCGAGGTGGTGGGCGAGCCGCAGACGTCTGCCGCGCCCGCCGTCGCAGGGGCGGACGCTACTGAAAATGAGAAAACGTCTGCGCACAAAAAGCCCATCCAACCGATGCACACGGAATAGCGGACTTCGGTCGGAGGTTCGGTCGGTGTCGAGTCAGTGTCGAAGCTGCGCATCGTGCGCCGACTTTAAGCGAGGGTCGCCACAAGCACGGCCTTGATCGTGTGCATGCGGTTCTCGGCTTGCGAAAAGACGATCGACGCATCCGATTCGAATACCTCGTCGCTGACTTCGAGTTCGGACACGCCGAAATGCTCGTGGACCATCCGGCCGGTTTCGGTGTCCAGATTGTGATAGGCCGGCAGGCAATGCATGAAGCGGGTGCGCGGGTTGCCGGTCGCTTTCATCAGCGCGGCGTTGACCTGATAGGGTTGCAGGAGTTCGATCCTCGGACCCCACGCGTCCACAGGTTCGCCCATCGACACCCAGACGTCCGTGTAGACGAAATCGACGCCGCTCACCGCCTCATGCGGGTCCTCGACGATCGTCACGCCGGCGCCGGTGCGCTCGGCGAGCAGGCGCATTTGCGCGACCAGTTCGTCATGCGGCCACAATTCGCGTGGCGCCGCGATGCGCACGTCCATGCCCATCTGCACGCCGCCGATCAGCAGCGAGTTGCCCATGTTGAAGCGGGCGTCGCCGAGGTAGCAGAACGACAGCTCATGCAACGGCTTCTCGCCGAATTCCTGCATGGTGAGCAGGTCGGCGAGCACCTGAGTCGGGTGGAACTCGTCGGTGAGGCCGTTCCAGACTGGAACATGCGAATAGGTCGCAAGATCTTCGACCACGCTCTGATGAAAGCCGCGGTATTCGATACCGTCGTAGAGCCGTCCGAGTACCCGTGCCGTGTCCTTGAGCGACTCCTTGCGGCCGAGTTGTGAACTCGCGGAGTCGATATAGGTGACGTGGCCGCCCTGGTCGTGCACGGCAACTTCGAATGCGCAGCGCGTGCGCGTCGAGGTCTTTTCGAAAATCAACGCGATGTTCTTGCCATTGAGCCGCGGGACTTCGTTGCCCGCGTATTTGGCGCGCTTCAGCTCGGCGGCGAGATCGAGCAGGAAGCGGATGTCGCGCGGCGCGAAGTCCTGCATGTTCAGCAGACTGCGATTGCGTAGATTGAATGCCATAGGCGAATTCTCCAAAGGGTGCGGCGCGTGTTTCGCGTCAGAGGGTCAGAGGGGGGCGCGTTCGATCGGGCAGGTCATGCAATGGCCGCCGCCGCGTCCGCGGCCCAACTCGCCGCTCGGGATCGTGATGACTTCCACCCCCGCCTTGCGCAGCAGCGTGTTGGTGTACACATTGCGGTTGTAAGCGACGACGATGCCCGGCGCGAGCGCGATCACGTTGTTGCCGTCGTCCCATTGCTCGCGCTCGGATTCCCACGTGTCGCCGCCGGTGGCGACGGTGCGCAGCGTGCCGATGCCCAGCGCCCGCGCGACCACTTGCAGAAACGGTGCGCTTTCGGGGCGCACGTCGAGCTGACCCGGTAGCTTGCCGGGGCGCAGACTCGTGCAACGGATGGCATCGACCACTTCCGGAAAGATCGTGACCAGGTCGCGATCGCAGAAGGTGAATACCGTGTCGAGGTGCATCGCGCCGCGCGAGCGCGGCAGTTGTGCGGCGATCACCTGCTTGACCGATTCGCGAGCGAACAGCGCGCGTGCGAGTTGCGCGACACCTTGCGGCGAGGTCCGCTCGCCCATGCCGATCAGCACGACGTCGCGCGACAGCGGCATGACATCGCCACCCTCGAGCGTGGCGCCACCGTGGTCCGCCTCCGGGCCGCCCCACCAGATGCGCGTCCCGCTGCTGAAGAGCGGATGGAAGCGGTAAATCGCGGCGGCGAGCAGCGTTTCCTGTTGCCGCGCCGGCCAGTACATCGATCCGAGCACGAGGCCGTCGTTGATCCAGCAACTGCTGTCGCGCGTAAAGAGCGTGTTGGGCAGCGGCGGGAGGATGAATCCCGCAGGCAGCGTGCATTGCGCGAGCAACCCGTCGGCCTTGAACGGCAATTCCGCCCGAACGATTCCGCCGATCAGGCGAGTCGCCAGTTCACTCGGCTCCATCTCCTGGAGCCACGGCCGCAGTTGTGCCGCCAGTTCCGCATCCACGGTGCCGGGCGCGAGCTTGTGTTCTAGCACCCAGTCGCGCGCCTCACGGCCTCGCAGAATGTCGGCCAGCAGATCGTGCATCTCGAGCACGTCGACGCCGTGCTCCTGCATCGTGCTGACAAACGCGTAATGGTCGTTCTTCGCCTGCGATACCCACAGCACGTCGTCGAACAGCAAGTCGCGGCAATTGGCGGGTGTCAGGCGTGCCTGCGCAAGTCCCGGGCGGCAGACCATGACCTTGCGCAGCGTGCCTGTTTCGGAATAGACGCCGAATGTCATCGAGTTTCTCTCCTGAAGATCGCCGGATTACAAGCCGAGCGCGCCGGTGGACAGCAGCCACGCCGCCACGGCCGCAAGAACGAGCAGGCCCGCGAGGATCGCCGCTTCGAACGGCTTGAACAGACGTGCGCCGCGTTCGCGCTTTGCCCAGCCGTACAGAAGCACGCCAGGCGCATAGAGCAGGGCGGAGAGCAGCAGATACTTGGGCCCGGCGGCGTAGAGCAGCCAGCAGCAATAAACGGTTGCGGCCGCACCGATCAGCATGTCGCGGGTTCGGGTGCCTTCCGCCGCCGCGTAGCCCTCGCCGCGTATGGCGATGCGAGTCGCGTAGACGGCGGAGAACAGGTACGGGATCAGGATCATCGAAGTCGCGAGCGAGATCAGCGCCAGATAAGTCGCGTTGGAGACGAGCGTGATGATGAGAAACAGTTGCACGAGTCCGTTCGTGACCCAGAGTGCATTGGCGGGTACGCCGTGACTGTTTTCGCGCGCCAGAAACTTCGGCATGACGCCGCCGTTCGCCGGCGTGAAGAGTGTTTCCGCCGCCAGCAGGGTCCACGCCAGTAACGCGCCGCCGACCGATACCAGCAGGCCGAGACTGATGAGCACCGCGCCCCAGGCGCCGACGGCCTTGTCGAGCACGCCGGCCATCGACGGATTCTTCATCGCGGCGAGTTCGCCTTGCGGGACGATCCCGAGCGACAGCAGGGAGACCGCCATCAGCAGGACCAGTACGACCGCGAAGCCGAGCAGGGTGGCGCGGCCGATATCCTCGCGCCGCTGCGCGCGGGCTGAGAACACGCTGGCGCCTTCGATGCCGATGAACACCCACACGGTGATCAGCATGGTGCTTTTGACCTGCGTGAAGACGCTGCCGAGCTTCGCATTGCCCCAGAAGTCCTGCGCAATCACATGGCTTCTGAATGCGATGGCCGCGAGCACGATGAACAGCACGAGCGGAATCACCTTGGCAACGGTGGTGATCGCGTTGAGCACCGCCGCGCTGCGCACGCCGCGCAGGATCACCGCATGCATGATCCATAGCGCGATGGAGGCGCCCAGCACGGCCGCGGGCGTATTGCCCTCGCCGAACACGGGGAAAAAGTAGCCGAGCGTGCCGAACACGATGACGAGATAGCCGACGTTGCCGATCCACGCGCTGACCCAGTAACCCCAAGCCGAATTGAAGCCGACGAAGTCGCCGGCACCGGCCCGCGCGTAAGCGTAGATGCCGTTGTCGAGTTCGGGCTTGCGGGTCGTGAGCGTCTGGTAGACGAAGGCGAGCATCAACATGCCGACGCCGGTGATCAGCCAGCCGATCAGGACAGCCGCGGCGCCCGCGCCGGAAGCCATGTTCTGCGGCAGGGAAAACACGCCGCTGCCGATCATCGAACCGATCACCAGCGCGGTGAGCAGGCCGAGCCGCAATGGTTTTGCCACGGCGTTGCCACTCCGGCCGGCCGGCGCGGGAGTGGAGGGTGCCGAAAATGAATCTGCCAGGTTCTTCATGACGGACCTCACCGTTCATCAGATAGCTGGATTAGGTCACTTCGTGAAGGCTTGGCCGTTGATCTGGATCAGTCCGCGCAAGGTCGCGCCTTAGCGGGGCATGTCAGGCGATTGGGCGAACGGTTTGCGCGGGTCTGTGCGCAGCCTACGTATTTCTCGGTCCTATCTCTCAGACATTTGATGAAAGTCAGTTTCGCGGCGCATTCCAGGAATATCTTTTGATTGGTCAGCCACCGCCGCGCAAACCCGCAAACCCCGACCATGCCCACTCGTCCAGCAGCAGCGTTTTCAGCCAGCCCGTCGACTGCACGGGATGGCAGCGTTGTTGCCGTGCGCGGCGCGATCGTCGATGTCCGGTTCGACGGTGATTCGCTTCCCCCCGTCGGCGATGCGCTCGTTGTCATGCCGGACGATCTCGCGCCGGTGCTCGCCGAGGTGCAGGCGCATCTGAGCGAAACCATGGTGCGCGCGCTGGCCTTGCAGACGACCGCCGGGTTGCGGCGCGGCACGCGCGTGCGAGCCAGCGGCGGCCCCATTGAAGCGCCGGTCGGCGAAGCCGTGCTCGGCAGGCTGCTCGACGTGACCGGCGCCACCCGCGACGACGGCCCGGCGCTTCCCGCGCAGATCGAGCGTCGTCCGATTCATCGCGCGGCGCCGCCGCTAGCTTTGCTGAAAGGCACCAGCACGCTGTTCTCGACCGGCATCAAGGTGATCGATCTGCTCGCGCCGCTCGCGCAGGGCGGCAAGGCGGCCATGTTCGGCGGCGCCGGCGTCGGCAAGACCGTGCTCGTGATGGAACTGATTCACGCGATGGTCGAGCGCTATGAAGGTATCTCGGTGTTTGCCGGCGTCGGCGAACGCTCGCGCGAAGGACACGAGATGCTGCTCGATATGCGCACCTCCGGCGTGTTGCCGCGCACGGTGCTGGTGTACGGGCAGATGAACGAGCCGCCGGGGGCGCGCTGGCGCGTGCCCTTCACGGCATTGACGATTGCCGAATACTTCCGCGACGAACGCCGGCAGAATGTCCTGCTACTGATGGATAACGTGTTTCGCTTCGTGCAGGCGGGCGCCGAAGTGTCGGGTCTGCTCGGGCGCATGCCCTCGAGAGTCGGCTATCAGCCCACGCTGGCCAGCGAAGTCGCGAGCTTGCAGGAGCGCATCGTGTCCGTGGGCGGCGTGTCGGTGACGGCGATCGAGGCCGTGTACGTGCCGGCCGACGATTTCACCGACCCCGCGGTGACCGCGATTGCAGCACACCTCGACAGCATGGTCGTGCTGTCCCGCGCGATGGCCGCCGAAGGCATGTATCCCGCCGTCGATCCGATCGCGTCGTCGTCGATCCTGCTCGATCCGCTGGTGGTGGGCGAAGAGCATGCGGCCGTGGCCACCGAGGTGCGCAGGATCATCGAGCATTACCGCGAGTTGCAGGACGTGATCTCGTTGCTCGGCGTGGAAGAACTGGGCGCCGAAGATCGCGCGCTGGTCGGCCGCGCCCGTCGCCTGCAACGCTTTCTGACCCAGCCGTTCGCGGTCACCGAAGCGTTTACGGGCGAAGCCGGCCGCTCGGTGGCGCTCGCCGACACGATTGCCGGCTGCAAAGCGATTCTCGCGGGCGAGTGCGATACGTGGCAGGAGAGTTCGCTGTACATGATCGGCTCGCTCGACGAAGGGCGCAGCAGGGAAGCGGCTGCCGCACAGCGACCCGCTGCTGCGGAGAAGGAGCCCGTGGCATGAGCAACAGCGCATTGAAGCTGACCATCGCCACGCCGTCGCGGGTATGGTTCGACGGCGTCGACATCGTTTCCTTGCGCGCGGAAGACGCAAGCGGTTCGTTCGGCATCCGTATTGGTCATGCCGATTTCGTCACGCAACTGACCTCTTCGGTGGTTCGCTGGACGGGTGCCGACAACGTGTCGCACTACTGTGCGGTGAACGGCGGCGTGCTGCTGGTATTGGGCGGCGCCACCGTGTCCATCGCTTGCCGCGAAGCGATTCCGGGCGATTCGCTGGAAGGCCTCGAGGTGCTGGTGCGCAGCCGCCACGCCGACGAAGACGACGCGGCGCGCCGTGCCCGGGTCGACCAGTTGCGGCTCCATGCGCGCGCGGTGCGTCAGATGCTGCGCTATTTGAGGCCGCGGCCCGGAACCGACAGTGCCAACCCGGCCGGCTCGGGAGCGACACCGCAATGAGCACGCCACGGCACGACAAGCGCAATAGCGAAGCCGACAGGCTGGCCGGCGCGGCGCAGCAGGCCGCGGAGCGCGCGGCGCGCGGGCGCGAAGAGCCGGAGCCGTCGCTCGGCAGCCGGCTCGGCCAGATCGGCATTCTTGGCTGGGCCATCGTCGTGCCGACTTTGCTCGGGCTCGCGTTGGGGCACTGGCTCGACCGCACATTCGGCACGCGGGTATTTTTCTCGGCGCCGCTTCTGATGTTAGGGGCGGCGCTCGGTTTCTGGTCCGCGTGGAAATGGATGCATCGTCAACAGGGAACACACCGTGAATAGCGCGCTGGCATGGCCGCTACCGCCGCTCGCCGCCCAACTCGTGATCGGACTCACGCTCGGCATGGTGGCCGGCGCGTGGCATTTCCTTTCGTTGCGCTGGAACTGGCCGCTGTTCGCAACGGGCAAAACGGCTGCGGCGCTCGCGCTGCAACTCGCGCGCATTGCGTTGACCTGTGCGGTGCTGCTGGTGCTCGCACGCATCGGTGCGCTCGCGCTGCTCGCCGGCATGGCAGGCGTGCTGCTCGCACGCAGGATCGCGCTACGGCGTTACGGAGGCCTGTCATGATCGAATCACCGCTCACGATCGCGCCGCTTCTGCGGATTGGACCCGTGGCGCTTACCTCGCCCGTGTTGATCACCTGGGCGATCATGGCCGTCGTCACGTTGGCGGCTGTCGTGCTGAGCCGAAGACTCTCGCTTGCGCCCGGCAAGACGCAAACCGCGGTTGAGCTGCTGGTCGAAACCATCGACCAGCAGATTCGCGACACCATGCAAACCGAGGCCGCAACCTATCGCGCGCTGATCGGCACGCTGTTCATCTTCGTGCTGGTCGCCAACTGGTGCGCGCTGGTGCCGGGCGTCACGCCGCCCACCGCGCACCTCGAAACGGATGCCGCGCTCGCGTTGATCGTGCTTGGCGCGACGGTCGTCTATGGCATTCGCAGCCGGGGTGCCACGGGCTATCTCGCGTCGTTCGCGGAACCGAGCTGGGTAATGATTCCGCTAAACGTCGTCGAGCAGATCACGCGGACGTTTTCACTCGTCGTGCGCCTGTTCGGCAACGTCATGAGCGGCGTGTTCGTGATCGGCATTCTGCTGTCGCTTGCCGGCCTGCTGGTGCCGATTCCGCTCATGGCGCTCGATCTGCTCACGGGCGCGGTGCAGGCCTACATTTTTGCTGTTCTCTCGATGGTTTTCATCGGTGCCGCGATCGGCGATCCGCACCATGTCAGTGTCAAAAAGGGCGAAGTCTCATGAATAACCTTATCGAAGTGGTCAGTATCGCCGCGGCAGCGCTTGCCGTTTCGTTCGGCGCGATCGGGCCGGCGCTCGCGGAAGGCCGTGCGGTCGCCGCGGCGATGGATGCGATCGCTCGGCAGCCGGATTCGGCGGGCACCGTATCGCGCACGCTGTTCGTCGGGCTGGCCATGATCGAGACGATGGCGATCTATTGCCTCGTGATCGCCTTGCTGCTGCTGTTCGCCAACCCGTTTGCGAAATAGGCGGACTCCATGCGAATCGACTGGTGGACGCTTGCGCTCCAGACCATCAATGCACTGGTGTTGATATGGCTGCTCGCGCGTTTTCTGTTCCGCCCGGTCGCCGGGATCATCGCCGAACGTCAGAAGGCGGCGCGCGCGCTGATCGCCGATGCCGAGGCGGCGAAGCTCGCAGCCATTCAGGAGCGCGACAAGGCGGCCCACGAAACGCAACAGCTGGCGGCGGCGCACGGCGAAGCGATGAAGGCGGTCGCCGTGGAGGCCGCGGCGCAAAAGCAGGCGCTTCTGAGCGCCGCGCAAGCCGACGCGGACGCCTTGCGCTCGGCGGCGAAAGGCGAGGCCGCGGGGGCGCGCGCCGAGCAGGACAAGCTCGCGTCCGAACGGGCCAGCCGGCTTGCCGTCGATATCGCGGCAAAGCTGCTCGACAGGCTGCCCGAGAGCGTGCGCGTGAGCGGCTTTATCGACGGTCTCGCCGAGGGGGTCGCACAACTTCCGGAAACCGCCCGCGCGGCGCTTTGGGGCGACGGCGCGGTGCCGACACTCGCCGCGCCGCGTGTGTTGAGCGAGCAGGAACAGCAGCAGTGCCGCACGATGCTCGCAACCTGCCTGAAACGTGATGTGCCGGTCAACTTCGAAGTGGATCCGCATTTGATCGCCGGCCTCGAACTGCGCTCGCCGCATGCCGTGGTGCGCAACAGCTTCGGCGCGGAACTCGTCCGGATCAAGGAGGCGCTGCTCGATGACAGTCATGCTTCCCGCTGAATCGAGCGACGACGCCTGGCTTGCGGCGCAGCGCGGGGCGCTGGCCCGCACGGCATGCGCGCCCTATGCCGATACGCTCGGCCGTGTCGAGCGGATCGGTGACGGGATCGCGTTCGTCTCGGGACTGGCCGATGCGGCGCTCGACGAACTGCTGCGATTCGAAAGCGGCGCGAGCGGCTTCGTGCACTCGTTGGAGGCCGATCTCATGAGCGTCGTGTTACTCGACGACGGCGCCACCGTCGAAGCCGGCGCGCGCGTGACGCGCACCGGCGCGGTGATCGAAGTGCCCGTGGGCGAAGGCTTGCTCGGTCGTGTGATCGATCCGCTTGGCCGGCCACTCGATCGCGACGAACCTGTGTCGGCGGTGAAGCGTATGCCGATCGAGCGGCCCGCGCCGGCGATCATCGATCGCGATCTGGTCAGCGAGCCTGTCGAAACCGGCGTGCTGATCGTCGACGCGCTCTTCGCCGTCGGACGCGGACAGCGGGAGCTGATCATAGGCGATCGTGCAACGGGCAAGACCGCGTTGGCGCTCGACGCCATCGTCAACCAGAAGCACTCGGACATGATCTGTGTCTACGTGGCGATCGGCCAACGCTCGACAGCGGTGCAGCAAGTGATCGAATCCGTGCGGCGGTACGGCGCGCCCGAGCGCTGCGTGTTCGTGGTCGCGGCGGCGGCTTCGGCGGCTGGATTGCAATGGATCGCACCGTTTGCGGGCGTCACGATCGCCGAATACTTTCGCGACCGCGGACAGCATGCGCTGGTCGTGATCGACGACCTCACCAAACACGCCGCGACGCACCGGGAGTTGGCGCTGCTGACACGCGAGCCGCCAGGACGCGAGGCCTATCCCGGCGACATCTTCTACGTGCATGCGCGATTGCTGGAGCGCGCGGCGAAACTGTCGGCGGCGCTCGGCGGTGGGTCGTTGACTGCATTGCCGATTGCGGAAACCGACGCGGGCAACCTGTCCGCCTATATCCCGACCAATCTGATTTCGATCACGGACGGCCAGATCGTGCTGGACACCGCGCTGTTCGCCGCCAACCAGCGTCCGGCCGTCGATGTCGGGTTGAGCGTGAGCCGTGTCGGCGGCAAGGCGCAGCATCCCGCCTTGCGCGACGTGTCAGGCCGCTTGCGGCTCGATTACGCGCAGTTTCTGGAGCTGGAGATGTTCTCCCGCTTCGGCGGTCTGACGGATGCCCATGTGGCCGGCAAGATCGCACGCGGGGAGCGCATCCGGGCATTGATCGCGCAGCCACGCTTCAAGCCGCTGCGCACGCTCGATGAAATCGCGTTGCTGGCCGCGTTGTCCGAAGGCGTGTTCGACGGCGTGCCACCAGCCATCGCCGCCGAAGTGCGGAGCCAGCTCGCCGAACAATTGCCGGGCGGCAGCATGGCAGCCGGATGGGCGGATGCGCCGCTGGACGCCTCGACTCAAGCGGGGCTCGTCACGGCGGTTCGCGAACTGGTGCAGCGCCTGACGTTGCAAGCGACGCTGCAAACGCCAAACGGCGCCGCCTCGGCCGGGAGCGTGAAATGAGCGGCCGACTCGCGGAAATCGAAACGCGCACGGCGACCGCGCAACAACTGGACGCCGTGATCGGCGCAATGCGTGGCATCGCGGCGGCGCGTTCGCGTGAAGCGCAGCGGCGGCTGCCGGGTATCCGCTCTTCGGCCGCGACCGTGGGGGCTGCGATCGGCGCCGTCCTTGCTCATGGAAGAGCGGCGCAAGCCGCCCTGTCGGAGCCGGATCATGGCGCGCGGATCGTGATCGCGCTGTGTTCTGAACAGGGCTTTGTCGGCTCGTTCAACGAGCAGGTTCTGGACTATGTGCGGCCTCGTCTGGATAACGCGCGGTGTGAACTCCTGCTCGTCGGCACGCGCGGAGAGATGGCGGCGAACGAACGCCACCTTCCGGTCGCATGGAGCTCGCCAGCGGCGTCCCATGCCGATGACGTGCCGTCGCTGGCCAACCGTGTCACGGATGCGCTCTATGTGCGTCTTGGCGCTCGCGCGGTGGACCACGTCTCGATCATCCATGCGCTGCCTGGCGTCGCTGCTGCCAGCGAGATGGTCGAACACCGGTTGATTCCGTTCGATTTTTCGCGGTTTCCGGTGGCGGCGCGCGCCGTGCCACCGTTGCTCACCTTGCCTGTCGAACGTCTGCTGCCTGGGCTGGTCGAGGAATATGTGTTTGTCGAGATATGCGAAGCGTTGATGCTCTCGTTCGCCGCGGAAAACGAAGCGCGGGTGAGGGCGATGCTGGCCGCCCGCACCAATGTGAGAGACACGCTCGACGAACTGACGCAAAGCTATCGCCGGGTCCGCCAGGACGAAATCACCGCCGATATCGCGGAACTGGCGGCGACCGCCACGCAGCCGATCTAGCGGAGCGGCGGGTGGTGGCGCCCGGCGCCGCTCGCCTTATTCAGGGCGGCGCTCGCCGTTATCCCACGGCGAGATCGCCACTCCCGGCTTGCAGCGCGATTGCTTGACGCAGGTCAGGCCGATAGAGCCATTCGCGCCGATCATTCATCTAGTCTGCAACGATGGGCAGTGTCGAGACGCCGAGCGGGCCGGTGCAACGTCTACGAGGAGCGAACCATGTATCAGAAGATTGTCGTGGCTCTGGATGGCAGCGAGTCGTCCAGATGGGCGCTGTATGAAGCGCTCGAATTTGCTCAGCTGACGCACGCGCGGCTTCACGCGGTGTACGTCGTCAATCCCTGGTGCGTGTCGCGCTACGCGGGCTATTTCAATGCCGAACAGCTTCGTAACGTGCTGCGCGAAGACGGCCGTCTCGCGCTCGAAGAAGCGCGCCGGGCCATGGCCGAGCGCGGCGTGCCCGGCGACACCGAGATCGAGGAGACAGAGAATGCAGCGGACGATATCCCGCATTGCCTCGCCCGTTGCGTGCAGCGCCAGGGCGCCGGCCTGGTGGTGATGGGCACGCAAGGGAGGCACGGCATAGGAAGGTTGTTGCAGGGCAGCGTTGCGGAAACGTTCTTGCGTAGCGCTCACGTTCCGGTGCTGCTGGTCAGGACTCCACGCGATCAGGACGAGATACCGTCGGGGCTGTAAAAAGGACGCCGGCGGCCGGGCGTCAGCGGCCGTCGCCGCCACGCCCAAGCTCTCAATGCCACTAGTGCTGGATCGGACTGAACCCGACTGTCTGCGCGAGAATCGGCAGTTCGTCTTCGTTGAGCGACAGCGCATTCGCGAGCAGTTGCGCATTGATCCAGCCGCGAATCACGCAGGCGAGCCCCGCCGACGCACAATACAACGAGACGTTCTGCGCGATCGCTCCGGCCGTCACGGCGGAAAACCGCTCGCGCTGCTGCGCGGGCATGTCCAGTAAGCGCGACGTGCGAACTACGTAGACGAGGTCGAGCGGCGCCTCGCCGACGAAATCCTGGTAGCCGGTCTGCCCGCGCGCGTCGATGGCATGTTTGAGAACCAGTTGATGGTTCGGCGCGTCGTACCGGTACACGCCGTTTTGCAGTGCGGCGTAGATGTCGATTTCGTTGAACGCGTGCGGTGAGGGCGCGGTGCGGCCGCCGGTTGCGGGCCGGTTGATACCGTCGGCAGCCCAGAGCAACTCGCCCAGCACCGTGGGCGGCAATGCTGTCGGCGCGAACGAGCGGCAACTCGCGCGCTGCGCGAAGGCGGTCATCAGCGGCACGCCGGTATGCAACTCGGGCTTGGGCAGCGTAATGACAGCGGGAGTTTCGCCGGTGGCGAGCGGCGGCCGCAGGAGAGGCGCGGCCTGGTACGCAAGGAGTGGCATGTCGGTCATATCGGACTCCGTTGAATTGCGCCGAGGGTGGCCGTGGCACCGCCACGCTGCCCACGACAAGTGTCATTCCACGTTAGTCCGAAATCCCCGCTGCCGATTGATACAGATCAGGCGAAGCAGGTCCCTGCTTGCAGAGACGCTCGCGAGCAATAACGCCCATGCCTGTTGTGCAAAGACGCGAAACGGATCGCGTCGATCCGGTCGAGTCCCGCTGTGTCGAGCAACGCATTGCCATGCTGCGCTGGACGAACATGAGCGCGAGTTCGCGCAGGTCAATGGCCAGCGCACGCCAGCATCGGGCGCGCAAGCGCACGAGCGAATGCGTCATCACGGCATTTAAAGGCCGTGGGTCGTTTCATCGATCGATTGCTTGCGCTTGGCGCGCGGTTGCGCCGATGCGCCGTCGAGGGCATCCAGTTTGGCGAGCAGCGCTGACGCCCGCGCGCCTATCGGGCTCTGCGCGTCGGTTTGGGCCGCCGCGGACTCGATTCGCGCTCGCCAGTAGGCCGGCTGGAAAACAAAGTGAGCGGAGCGCGGCGCTTCACACTGGAGTAGCCGTTCGAGTTGCCCGATCATCGAACCGATATGGGCAAGGTCTCGTTCATTGGAATCGATTCGAGCCATGTGCGTGACGGGCCCCATTTCGTGATGACAGGACGTGTTGCGATCCGACGAGACAAGTCCATGACGGGGCCATGTGAATGCGCCGCAACGCGCGACTCAGTCCCGCTGTATCGACCAGCATAGAGGTGCGCCCAGATGGTTTGATTGATCGCCGTCAAGGGCGCGTGACGTAGATCACGCGAAAACGCCTGTTTAATTCAATTTGCCGTGTGAGCTTGTGTGGACCGCACTTGTCTCCGCATGCTCACTGTGGTGTATCGGACGAGTGGTTTCCGCTCGCGACCGCTGTCCATTCCTGTGCATAGGCGGGCCGGAACTCCAATCTGCATTTGGCACCGGTCATCCGGGCGGCGGTGATAGTGGCTTGACGTGTATCAATGAGTGACCAGGCAGGGCGCAGAGAATCAGATATCGACGTCAGCTGGGCGAACGCACGCCCTCTTTGGGGACCCGATCATGAGCACAACGCACCTTGGCGGTCATGCCATTCACTCAATCCGACGCATCCTCGTGGCTGTGGACACTTCGCCGGAGTCAGCGCGCACAGCGGCGTATGTGTGTCACCTGAAGCTGCCCGGCGCGCGGGTCCGCGTGGTGAGTGTCGCCGAAAATCCCCGCACCTTGTTGCCGCTCGGGTCGATGACGGATGGCGAACTGCAGCTTGCGCGCGCCGAACTTGCCCGCGACGCGGGTGACGCCGTGGCGCGCGCAAAAAGCATATTCGCGGATGCCGGCATCGATGTCGAGTCGGACGTCGTGGAAATTTCGCGGCAAGGCGGCTATACCGCGAACGCGTTGATCGACGCCGCGGCGCAATGGCAGGCGGATCTGCTCGTCGTGGGCGCGCGTCAGCATCACGGTATGTTGCGCTGGATCGAAGGTACGGTTTCCGAATTCGTCACCACCCAGGCACCCTGTTCGATTCTCGTTGTGCCGGCCAGTTACGAAACGGAGATCCAGTCGTCGCCGCGCCGGATCCTGTTCGCGCTGGATGGAAGCGCCGCGTCGCGCGACGCGTTGCATTTCGGGCTGCAACTCGCCACACCCGAGGCCCGCCTTCGCGCCATCTATGTGATAGATCGCGCCGTCCGGCTAACCGATATCGTGCCGATCCGCATGCTCGAGGAGGCGTTCGTCGAAGAAGGAAAAGTGATTCTGGCCGCCGCAGCGAAGGACTTTGCCGAATTGCCGAATCAGGCCGAGACCGCGGCGCTCGAAACGGCCCCCGCACGTGACGACGTCGCACACGCGATCATCCGCGACGCGCAACAGTGGAACGCGGACCTGGTCGTCGTCGGCACCCATGGGCGGCGCGGCGTCGCGCGCTGGTTTCTCGGCAGCGTGGCCGCGCGCACCGCGCGTCTCACCGGCACGCCTTTACTGCTGGCGCGACCGGGCCACGAAACGTGAAACGGGCGACGGACATCGGCTGAACATACTGCGCGCCTGTCGCGCCATGCGAGCGCGGAAGTGGCCGAAACGCCGGCGCGAAACGCCGGCTGACACACCTCCGGGCGCTCACGAACCTGGGGATCTTTCCGACATGTCGATCTTTAACTCACACGCGCTGCGCACCGCCGTTGCATTCGGGTTTCTTGTCCTGAGTGCCGCGGTTGCCGGGCAGTCACTGCCCGAGGCGGTCAGCCGTGACGGCGTGCTGTACATGACGGGCGGCATCGGCGAGGACGACGCGAAAGCCTTTCGCGCACTCGCGCCTCGCTACAGCCTGCGCATGATGTTTACCACGGCTGCGGGCAACTATCTCTCCGATGTGGATGTGACGATCGCAAGCGCATCGGGGCGCGCTGTCCTCGACACCCGCACCGAAGGGCCGTTCCTGTTCGTCATGCTGCCGGCCGGACGCTATCGTATCGTCGCACATGCCGGGAGCACGGAGATCGGGAAGACAGTCGACGTGCCGCGCCGCGGCGGGGCGGATCTGCACATCGTGTTGCAGGAACGTGCCACCGGCAATGCGCGGACCAACTGTGCGCATTGCCGTGCACCCATGCGCGGCCAGAGCGAACCCTGATCATGGCGACGCAAGGCGCGACATCCGACGTGCCGGCGTCCGCCGTGCCTGCTCGGCATACGGCGGGTGGACTGACGCACGCGGAGGTCGTGGCATTGCAGGTGCGACACGGCCGCAATGTGATCGCGCGGGGCAATCGCCATCTCTGGTGGAGCACCGTGCGCGATGCATTCACCGAGCCGATGTTCCTGCTGCTGCTCAGCGCGAGCGGCCTGTATGGTCTGATCGGCGACATGACGGAGGCATCGACGCTGCTCGCCCTGGTCGTTGCCGTGCTGGTGCTGACCATCGTCCAGAGCCACCGGACGGCGAGCGTGCTCGAAGCGCTGCGTGATCTGTCGGCGCCGCGAGCGCAGGTATTGCGCGACGGCAAGCGGGAATACGTATCGGCGGCGGAATTGGTGCCCGGCGATCTTGTCATTATCGAGGAAGGGGCGAAGGTGCCGGCCGACGGTGCGGTAACGGAAGCCCACGAACTGAGCGTCGACGAATCGCTGCTCACCGGCGAGTCCGTCGCCGTCGAGAAGTTTGCCGGTTCATCCGGCAAATCGCCCGCAGACCCGTCGCGGAGCTGCCTGTTTTCAGGGTCGATGGTGGTGCGGGGTCAGGGCCGCATGTACGTCACGGCGACGGGCGCGCAGACCGAGCTTGGCCGGCTCGGCGCAAGCCTTGCCGAAGTGAGCGAGCCACCTTCACCCTTGCAGGTCGAGATGCGCGGCTTCGTCAGGCGGTTTGCGACGCTCGCGGTGATCATCTGTGTGCTGCTCGTCTTCGCCTATCGCTGGCGCATGGGCGGCTGGATACCGGGTCTGCTGGCCGGCATTACGCTCGCGATGGGCATTTTGCCCGAAGAGCTGCCGGTGATATTCACCGTCTTCATGGCGCTGGGCGCGCGCCGGATCGCGAGGGAGGGCGTGCTGACACGGCGTCTGAGTGCCATCCAGACGCTCGGGCAAACCTCGGTGCTATGCGTCGACAAGACGGGCACGCTGACCCAGAACCGTATGTCCGTGCGCGTGCTGTATGCACGCGGCGAAGAGCTATGGCTGAAGGACGGCGCGGTCAAGATCGGCCCGCAGTTTCATGAACTGCTGGAGTACCTCGTGCTCGCGAGCGAAATCGAGCCGCTCGATCCCATGGAGCGCGCGTTCCACGAGACGGGCCGCTCCTGTCTGGCCGGCACGGACCGGCTGCATGAACAATGGTCGCTCGTGCAGGAATACGCATTGACGCCTGAACTGCCCGCCATGTCGCATGGATGGGAGAGCCCCGAACTCGATCATCGGCTGGTGGCGTGCAAGGGTGCGCCTGAGGCGATCTGCTCGCTGTGCCACCTCGAAGCCGGTGAGGCGCGAGCGCTGATGGAGCGCGCCACGCATATGGCGGAAAGCGGGTTACGCGTGCTCGGCGTGGCGCGGGCGCGGCATTGCGGCGAAACGTGGCCTGATCAGCAGCACGACTTCGCGTTCTCGCTGGTGGGGCTCGTCGGGCTGCTCGACCCGGTGCGCCCGGAGGTGGCAGGCGCGGTTGCGCAGTTGAAGGTCGCGGGCGTGCGGGTCGTGATGATTACCGGCGACTATCCGTCGACGGCGCGGGCGGTCGCGGCGGAAGTCGGCATCGACAGCGCCCGCGTCGTAAGCGGCGCCGACCTTGCCGGCATGGACGATGCCGCGTTGCAACGCGCGATCGTCGACGCAAGCGTGTTCGCGCGGGTCAGGCCGGAGCAGAAGCTGAGGCTCATCGACGCGTTCAGGCATGCGGGCGAGGTCGTCGCGATGACGGGCGACGGCGTCAATGATGCGCCCGCGTTGAAAGCCGCGCATATCGGCATCGCGATGGGCACGCGGGGCGCGGAGGTTGCGCGCGAGGTGGCGTCGCTGGTGTTGCTGCGTGACGACCTGACGCCGATCGTATCGGCCCTGCGGCTCGGCCGGCGCATCTACGAGAATCTGAAGATGGCGGTGGCGTACACGATCGCGGTTCATATTCCGATGATCGCCGCCGCGACCCTTCCCGTGGTGGCGGGTTGGCCGCTCATGCTCGCGCCGGTGCACATCGTGTTCCTCGAAATGATCATCACACCCGTTTGCTCGATTGTCTTTGAAAACGAACGGGAGAGCCGCTCGCTCATGCGTGATCCGCCGCGGCGAATCGGCGAGCGGCTCATGTCCAACCGCATCCTGGGGCTGAGCATTGCGCTCGGGTGCGTAGCCGCCCTGATCGTCGTAGGCGTGTATGCGGCACTGCTCGGGCGCGGATTCGATCCGCTCGACGCTCGCACGGCCGGCTTCCTGCTGCTCGTGGCATGCAACGTCGGGCTGATGTTCGCCGTGCGCGCGTTGCCGCACCGGCCGTCGGCGCGCCGCGCACGCCAGACGAACTTTTATGGGTGGGCCGTCGTGTTGCTTACGACGCTCGCTGCGGGCGTATTGATGACCTGGCCGGCGCTTGCCCGGCTGTTCGCTCTGCGTCCTGTTCTTGCCGTATGGCTGTGAGTCTGTCCATGCGGCGAAGCCATCACGGCAGGTTTGACCTCGATCAATCACATCGTGCCGCAGGGCCATAGTCTGAGGAGGTGGCGCATTGCCGGTGGGGCGCAACTTATTTGCGGGAATGCTTGCCGCGTCGAATCAGTTCGCAGCCGCGCGCAATCGCGCTGCCAGGTCATGCCGGAGGAGAAATTCCATGAAGTCGGACAGTCAATTGAAGCAGGAAGTCGAGGACGAACTGATGAGCAGTCCAGCCGTCGACGCAAACGGGATAGGTGTTGCCGTGGTCGACCGCGTGGTCACGATCACGGGACACGTTCCAAACTATGCGGCGAAAGTCGCGGCCGAAAAATGCGCGATGCGAATCGCCGGTGTCGTCGCGGTGGTTGTCGGTATCGACGTGAAACTGCGCGAATCCGAGCGGCGTACCGACGAGGACATCGCCTTGAGCGTGCGCGCGGCCCTGGACTGGATCGCCGGCCTCGAAGAGCATGCGATCAGGATCAAGGTCGAGAAAGGCTGGGTGACATTGAGTGGCGAAGTCGAGGACGGTTACCGCAGCCACATCGCCGAGAAAAATGTCGTCCATATGCGTGGTGTGACGGGCGTGACGAATGAGATCAGGATCCGCGGTTCGGCTTCTCCGCTCGACATTGAGTACAGCATCCGCAAAGCCATTCAACGGCATACCGATCGCGAGTTGAAGCATGTGGGCGTCGAAGTCGACGACGGCAAGGTAACCTTGTCGGGGCGTCTCAGTTCGGGCGTCGAACGCTCCATCGTGACGGGCGCGGCGCGCTCGACGCCGGGTGTGACGGCCGTTGTCGACCGTCTGGTGGTCGGTTGACGAAGCAGACCGCTGCCGCCGCGCTCATGGTTGTCGTGAGCGGTTGTCGAGCGCGGCGTGTGCTTCATGCCAACGGACGATGGCGGACCAGATATCCGCCGCCGTCTCGCAGAAAATGAATAGTGCGGCGTCCTGTGGCGCGATCATGCCTTCGCTGATCAGAAACTCGAAATTGATCGCGCGGCGCCAGAACGATTCGCCGACCAGCACGACGGGCAGCCGCCGGATCTTGTTCGTTTGCAGCAGGGTCAACACTTCGAACAACTCGTCACAGGTTCCAAAGCCGCCCGGAAAAAACACGGCGGCTTGCGCGCGTTCCAGCAGATGGAGCTTGCGAATGGCGAAATAGTGAAGCTTGAAGCAGAGTTCAGGTGTGAGGTAGGGATTGGGTTCCTGCTCACGCGGCAACGCGATATTCAAGCCGATGCTCGGCGCCTTGAGTTCGTACGCACCTCGATTCGCTGCTTCCATGATGCCGGGTCCGCCGCCCGTGACGACGGCGAGCGACGACAGCGCTCCCGTGCACCGCACGCTGCCGACAATACGGCCGAATTCGCGCGCGATCCCGTAGTAGCGACTGCGTTTGAGCAGTTGCTTCGCGACTTGCAAGGCGCTCTCGCTCTCGGGGTCGCCGGGCCGGCTTTCGAGCGTCCGCCGCGCTTCCTCGACCCGGCGGCGGGCGGCGGCCGGCGCGATGATCCGTGTGCTGCCGTACACCACGATCGTGTGCTGAATCGCATGGCGCTGCAACGTCTCTTCAGTCTTCCAGTAGTCGAGTTGCAGACGGATGCCGCACATTTCCGGGCGTCGCAGAAAGGCGAGGTCTTCGTCCGCTTCCAGGTAGGTTGGGCTTTCGATCATATGGCGCACGCGCGCCGAACGTTCGGAAGGGGCGTCCGCGTGGAGACGCCGCGCTCTTCGCACGGATTCGGCCACGGCGGGCGCGTCCTGACACTGCGCGCACGCGGGGTCCGCACGATGCTCGACCACCGTGCCGACACGCGTTGCCTCGTTTTTATGGATGCTTGTCATGCGCGCTCCCGCCCGCTTCGTTACCGCAAAACTTTCATTGAAAGCCCGGTTGACCGATTTGCCCGGCGCTTTGCGCAACCCGCCGTAGCCTGTCGGTGTTGAAGCCCATCGCGGCTAGCCGGGCGAGCATGCCGGCGTAGGTGGCATCGTCCATCGCCGGCGCGCGTGCGAGTACCCACACCATGTTGCCGTCTGCCATGCAGCGAATCGTGTAGCGATAATCGGGGTCCACATACGCGGTGACGACCACCACTTCGAACGGCCAGATCAGTCCCACTCGCCATTTCGTGTTGCCGGTTCCGGGCATCACCTTCGCGACGAACTGGCTTCCCGTCGGCGGCTGATCGAAACCGTGACGCCGGCCGAGGTACTTGTCGTCGATGCTTCCGTCGTCGCGCAAGGTCCACTCGTCGTAACTGCCGACATAATCGGATTCGCTGAGAAACGGGGTGTCCGCGATCACGTACCAGCGGCCCATGTACCGCTGCAGATCGATTGGCGGTCCTGCCACGCAGGCGGACTGGGATGCTTGCGCGTGCGGCGGGACCGCCGGATCATGCGCGCACCCCGCAAGGAGCATGGCAAGCGAGGCGATGCACGCCATTGACTTGTGCATAGGGTTTATCCGATGGGTTAGCGATGAAGCAACCTTGCCCGGATCCCCGCACACGAGCGCCCGGCCTTCGTCAATGAACTGGACAGGCCGCTGAAGTTCACGATCTCGCGGCGAAGGCGCGGATGAATACAGGCGAGGCCGAGGACGAGGAACGCGCCCGGCAGCATTAAAAGGCCAACGAGTATTGTGCTTCTCAACATATCGCCTCCGGACCCCGATTGGTTTCTCCATTGATCGAGCATAAGGTTCGCGGCTCATGGCAGATTGACGTGTGTCAAGGCTGCGACGGGCCCCGCGAAAGTGACGGTAATACGCCCCAGGAGAGCGCCATGCGGGCCACAATGCGGACATCGGGGCACATTCACTGAGCTCGCGGATCTGCTTTTTGACGACGCTCCATCCTCGTACGGTGACAAGGCATGAAACATTTCGATGTGTTCAATGGTGACGCCGACGGAATCTGCGCGCTGCATCAGTTGCGATTGACGAAGCCGTTGAAGTCGTTGCTGATCACCGGCGTCAAACGCGACGTGGAACTGCTCGCCCGCGTTCCAGCCAGGTCCGGCATATCCGTGACCGTGCTGGACATCTCGTTGGACTCCAATCGGGCCGCGTTGCTCGAATTGCTTCGACACGGCGCCGAAGTCGAGTACTTCGATCATCACTTTTGCGGAGCCATTCCTGAGCATCCCAACCTGAAGGCACACATCGACACCGCGCCCGACACGTGTACGAGCCTGCTCGTGGATCGCCATGTGGGCGGGCGACACCGGCTGTGGGCTATCGTGGGCGCTTACGGCGACAACCTCCTGCACGCGGCGCGCACGCTTGCCGCGAGTTGTACGCTCGAGCCCGCGCAACTCGACCAGTTGCGTGAACTGGGCGAGTCGATCAACTACAACGCCTACGGAGAGAGTGAGGCGGATTTGCTGATCCCGCCTGTCAGGCTTTACGAAATTTTGCGCCCGTATGCCGACCCATTCGACTTTCTGACGATCGAGCCGATCGCGCGGACGCTCTGTGAATCGCTACGCCGGGACATGGCACTGGCGCTGAGTTTGCCGCCCGATACCGCGTTAGCGGGCGGAACCATCTATGTGCTGCCCAATGAACCGTGGGCACAACGGGTGCGCGGCGCTTTCGGCAATTTTCTGGCGACGAGTTCTCCTGATCGTGCTCACGCCGTGCTGAGCCAGAGCGTTCAGGGGGAATACGTCGTCAGCGTGCGCGCGCCGCTGGCGAATCCTTATGGTGCCGTCGAACTGTGCAGGCAGTTCTCAGGCGGAGGAGGGCGCGAGGCTGCGGCGGGTATCGGCCGGCTTCCGCATGATCGGCTGAGGGAATTTACGGTCGCGTTTGAACGAGCGTTCGCTGATGCGTCTCAGGATCAGACGCTTTCCGCTCAGGCTGCGGGGCCAGCCACGAAGTGACGCCGCGTGCACTACTGCGTGTCCTGAGATGGACGGGCGAGGAGCGCGCGTACTTCAGCGTCGTTGGTCTGCTCGAACTCCTGATAGAACTGGCCGACGCCGCCGAAATGACGCGCGCGGTGCAGACAGACGAACTCATCGGCGAGGGCGGCGAGCCGACTGGCCGTGCTTTCCGGCGCGACCGGTACGGCAACCACGATTCGAGCCGGCTTGCCGCTGCGCAACGCCGCAATGGCGACACGTACCGATGAGCCGGTAGCGACGCCGTCGTCGACGATGATCACTGTGCGGCCCTCGAGATTTAGCGGTGGATCCTGTCCGCGATAGAGCGCTTCTCGCCGTGCCAGCTCGCGGCGTTCATCGTTGAGTACGGTGACGACTTCCGACTGGCTGACGCCTGCCATCCGGATCGTCTGCTCGTCGAGATAAAGCGCGCCGCCCGAGGCGATCGCGCCCATGGCCATTTCCGGATCTTGCGGCACACCCAGCTTGCGCACGATCAGCACGTCGAGCGGGACGCCCAGTGCATGCGCGACCTCGTAGCCGACCGGCACGCCGCCACGCGGCAACGCCAGTACGATTACATCGGCGCGCCCTGCGTAGTCGCCCAATTGCCGCGCGAGCAGGCGCCCTGCGTCGGCGCGATCGCGGAACGGAGGCTCTGTCTCTATCCGGTTCCAGATCATGGCATCACCGCTTCGATCCACAATCGGCCCATCTTGCGAGGATAGATTGTCATGTCCCGTCTCCCTCCGAATGCGCGATACTGCGGCACTCGTCGCTCACCTGATCGATATCTCGCGATAGAGCCGCTCGATTTCCCCGCGCTCACAGAGCGTCGTGCCCGCACCGAGCAAAGTCGCCGATGCCGCAGCCATCCCATAGCGAAACGCTTCATCGATACCCGCATTTCGATTCAGCGCCCAGATCAGCGCGCCGACAAAGCTGTCACCGGCGCCGATTGAACTGGTCACTTTCATCGGCAGTCCCGCCGCCCGCAAGCACCGCTCGGCGGTGACCACCAACGCGCCTTGCTCTCCGAGCGTCAGCGCGACGATCCGGGCGCGACCGGCCCGCACGATCTCCTGCGCGGCGTCGATCCAATCAGGTTCTTCGAGCAGTGGCCGGCCCGTGAGATCCCGCAACTCGTTCAGACTCGGCTTGACGAGCCAGATGCCCGCGTCGAGCGCCGCGGTGAGTGCCGGGCCCGACGTGTCGAGCACGACCCGCGTGTCCTGTGCCGACGCGAGGTTCGCGAAGCGCGCGTAAATGTCGTCCGGCGCACCGGGAGGCAGGCTGCCGCTCAGCACCAGATAGCGCGGCGGTGCGCTCAGTGCGCGGATTTCGTCGATGCAGCGCTGCCATTCGAGCGCGGCGAGCGTCGGCCCCGGCAATACGAAGCGGTATTCCAGACCGGTGGATTGCTCGTGGACGGAGAAATTCTCGCGCGTTTCCCCGGCGATCTCGATGCACACGCCGGTGAACGCTTCGGCGTCCAGCAGACGTCTTAGCATCTGGCCGGTTGCGCCGCCCGCGAGATAGAAGGCCGAGCAGTCTCCGCCAAGACGCTGGATGACGCGGGCGACGTTGATCCCGCCGCCGCCCGGATCACGCCGCGCGGCGCTGCATCTGAGCTTGCGAGTATCGACCACCCGTTCGATCGATGTCGCGACATCGACGGCGGGGTTGAGTGTGATCGTCACGATGTCCGGCATGGTCGGCCAGTCTCCTTCGATTCGGCGCGGCGAGCGGCTAGGCCGCCGAAATCACCGGTACCGCCGATGCTTCCGATGCCGCTAACGCGGCCTGCTCGGCGGCGGCAACGCGTTGCTTGACCGCGATGAAGCTATCGGGGCTCACCGACATCGAATCAATGCCGCATTCGACGAGAAACCCGGCGAACTCAGGATGGTCGCTCGGCGCCTGGCCGCACAGGCCGATATGCACGCCCGCCTTGTGCGCTTCGGCCACGACACGCTCGATCATCCATCTGACGGCGTCATCCTGTTCGTCGAACAGTTCGGCGAGTTCGACGGAGTCCCGGTCCACGCCCAGGGTCAACTGCGTCAGATCGTTGCTGCCTATGGAGAAGCCATCGAAGCGTTGCGCGAAAGCCTTGGCCAGAATCACGTTGGACGGTATCTCGCACATCACATACACCTGGAGATCTGCTTCCCCGCGTTTCAGCCCGTTTTCCGCCATGACTTCGAGCACGCGGTCGGCTTCTTTCGTCGAGCGGCAGAACGGAATCATGACAACCACGTTGTCAAAGCCCATTTCGTTGCGCAGGCGGCGAATAGCCTGGCACTCCAGCGCAAAACCTTCGCGGTAGCGCGCCGAGTAGTAGCGCGACGCGCCTCGGAAACCGAGCATCGGGTTTTCTTCCTTCGGCTCGAACTCGGAGCCGCCGATCAGGTTGGCGTACTCGTTCGTTTTGAAATCACTCATACGAACAATCACGGGATGCGGGTATTGAACGGCGGCAATCCGGCCCAGACCCCGCGCGAGCCGGTCCACGAAATACTCGGTTCGGGGTTCATAGCCGGCGGTCAATTCGGCGATGGTCTTTTTTGCGTCCTCGTCTTTTAACGTGTCGTAGCGGACAAGGGCCATTGGATGAATCTTGATATGGTTGCTGACCACGAATTCCATGCGCGCCAACCCGACGCCGTCGGCGGGGATTCGCCACCAGCGGAACGCGGCAGCCGGATTGGCGAGGTTCAGCATGATCCTCGTGCGCGTTGCGGGGATGTTGTCGAAATTGATTTCCTCGACCTCATAGTCGGCGGTGCCTTCGTACACGAATCCTTCGCGGCCTTCGGCGCATGAAACGGTGACGTTCTGCTCATCGTGCAGCACATGGGTCGCATTGCTCGCACCGACGATAGCCGGAAGACCGAGTTCCCGGCTCACGATCGCGGCGTGCGAGGTGCGCCCGCCGAAATCGGTGACGATCGCGGCAGCACGTCTCATGAGCGGCACCCAGTCGGGGTCCGTCGTTCGTGTGACGAGAATCGATCCGTCGACGAAGCGGTCCGCTTCGCGCGGACTGTCGATCACGCAGACCGCTCCGGCTGCCACGGCTTCGCCGATGCTCACGCCGGATACGAGCTTGCGGCCCGCCTTCCTGACGTGATAAGTCTTGACGGCACTGGCCTCCCTGCGCGACTCGACAGTTTCCGGCCGGGCCTGAACGATGAAGATTTCGCCGGTAATGCCGTCTTTGGCCCATTCGATATCCATCGGCTGGCCGTAATGCTTTTCGATCGTGCACGCCCAGCGCGCCAGGGTGAGAATTTCCTCGTCGTTCAGTACGAACGCTGCGCGCTCCGCCTTCGAGGTCGGCACGTTTTTGGTGGGCCGCTCGCTCTCGTTCGTATAGATCATCTTGAGGCCCTTGCCGCCGCGTTTCTTTTCAATGATGGGCGACAGTTTGGGGTCGGACAGAAGCGGTTTGAACACTTCATACTCGTCGGGATCGACCGTGCCTTGCACGACATTTTCGCCGAGGCCCCAGGCCGCGTTGATCAGGACAATCTTCTCGAATCCGGTTTCGGTGTCGATAGAGAACATCACGCCAGCTCCACCCTGGTCGGAGCGCACCATGCGTTGTACGCCGACCGAGAGCGCAACCTTCAGGTGGTCGAATCCTTTCGCCTGCCGATAGCTGATCGCGCGGTCCGTGAAGAGCGATGCATAGCAGCGCCTGCAGGCTTCCAGCAACGCGCGCTCGCCCCTCACGTTCAGAAACGTTTCCTGCTGTCCGGCGAAGCTGGCGTCCGGCAAATCCTCGGCGGTCGCGCTCGAACGCACGGCCACGTCCATCTCGGTCGATCCGGCGCGGCGGTTCAGTTCCGCGTAGCCGCGGCGGATGGCTTGAGCCGTGTCATCGGGCCATTCACCGCGCAGGATGGCCCGGCGGATAGTCTGCCCGGCTTCGGCCAAAGGGATCTTGCCGTCAGCCAGTTCCGCAAGCACGGACGACAGTGTGTTCGCCAGGCCATTCGCTTCGATGAAGTGCCGGTACGCGTCGGCTGTGACGGCAAAGCCTGGTGGCACTTTAATGCCGCGCGCCCCGAGATTGGCCACCATTTCACCGAGCGAAGCATTCTTTCCGCCGACGCGAGGCACATCGGTGCGCCGCAGTTCCTCGAACCAGACAACGTGCTGATCGTCCATGTGCTACTCCTTTGCGGCGGCCAGATACCGATATGCCGGCAGACGTGAACCGACCGTGAACCAGGCGTGAACGTCGGCCGCGGCCGGCGAGATGGGCCGGACTTGTCGGCCCTGGCCCGGCGTCAAATCGTAAGGAAACCCTGGAAAATCCAGGGAAGCTTCAAACGGGAAGCGTGGGTCGGCTCATCGAACGGGCCGGTGCAGGAGCCGGAGAAGCCAGGACTGCCGTCGGATGAAAACGCCGGCACGAATGAATAGACGTCGTTAATCGTGACCAGAAAGTCGGGGTTGAACCGGGAAGGCGCGTAGATCGAAACGTTCTTGAAGAACTTGAGCGATGGCTCATCGAGCAGTGCGTCGGGTGTCGCGGCGCTCAACGGCTCCGCCGTGTCGTAGTGCGCGGGTAGCTCGAAGCGAAACTTTCCGTGTGTGACGGTCTCTGGCGGTGTGAAAGTCAGTTGGACGCCGGGATAGCACAAAGCGTAAGCCGGCGGCGCAACAGGCCCTTCCGGCCCGACAAGGAGGGGCGGATAGGCCCAGAGGGCGAGCGTCAGCGGGCTAGTCCGCTGAGCGAAATATTCGGCCAGCCAGTTCATGTTGTCTCCTCCTATGGGCATGGGGACGTCGTCGTTCCATGCCGGTCTTAACAGCGTCGGGTGTTCACGACGTGATGCAGGCGCGGATCTCGCCGCGCACCGAACCGCGCACTGAGCCGCGCACCGAACCGAATGGTCTGCATCGCTTCACCGTGACTCTTTCAGCATATGCGCGCGACCTTGGACGCCGTTGATGTGCATCAACCCTGAAGTCACTGCCGAACCAGAACGGCGCGACGCGGCGCATGAGCGTGACGTGGTCCGGGCGTGCTTGACTTGAGTCAATCGGGAGTCGCCGGCGCGGGACTATGGTTCACGCATCCGGTCCCGGATTCTTTCGCATTCACGGCGCGCATCGCGCGCGGCGAAGGGCGCATAGCGGCAGGAGATATCGATGAAATCAGATCTGGAACTCAAGCATGACGTGGATCAGGAGTTGCTTTGGGATCCTGCGCTCGATGCCAGAACCATCACCGCCACGGTGCTCAACCGCATCGTCACGCTCGAAGGTTCCGTGAACAGTTGCGCCCAGAAACTCGCCGTGCAGAAAGCCGTGCAGCGGGTGGCCGGCAGTCGTGCGGTGGTGCTCGACCTGGTGGTTCGCGCGCCGTCCCCGCTGAAGCACACGGACGAGGAACTGGCTGACGCGATCGTCTCGGCGTTGCGATGGCAGGAAGGACTTCCCGAAGACGCGATCCAGGTGTTGGTGGAACACGGTTGCGTCACGCTGACCGGCGAGGTGGATTACGGCTTCCAGCGTCAGATGGCCGAAGTACTCGTGAGCCGGATGCGAGGGGTCGTAGGCGTGGCCAATCAGATCGAGGTACGAATCGATCCGGTCGCCGCCGACGTCAGCAAACAGGTGGCCGATGCATTGCAACGACGTTCGCGGCATGAGTCGGGCGGTATTTCGGTCGACGTGCACGATGGCGTCGTCCGCTTGACCGGCGTGGTCGACTCGCTGCTCGACAAGCGGGTGGCCTGCGGCGTCGCCTGGGGCACCAAGGGCGTCCGGTGGGTGGTCGACCAACTGGTCGTCGCATGAATGGCATCGGCGCAGCATGCGCGCGCCGGAACGTCTGCGCTTGATCTGAAACACTGTGGGCGCTACGCGCCTTCCTACCCGGTTCGCAACTACTGCGACTTCTATGACGAGGGGTTCCGAAATGACCGCGATACAAGCACGATTGAAGCGCAAACAGATGCGCCGCGACAAACAGCCTCAGGCCCATATCTACGACAGTTACCGGCCGCGCGGACGGAGTGCCGGCGCATCGCGTTGCCCCGACTGCGGCGCGATCTATGACGACGGCCGCTGGACGTGGCGCATGTCGGCCGAGCAGATGCATCAGTTGCAATGCCCGGCGTGCAAGCGGATCCACGAGCAGGCGCCGGCTGGAGAAATCACGTTCGACGGTGACTATTTGCTGAGCCGCGCGGACGAGGTCCTGGCGCTGCTTCATCACCAGGCGGATGGCGAGAGCAAGGAACATCCGCTCGAACGGATCATGGATATCCAGCAAAACCCGGAGCATATCGTCGTGCAGACGACGGGGCCGCATCTGGTTCGCCGGCTCGGCGCGGCCATGTTGCATGCGCATCAGGGAACGCTGGAGATCAGCTACCGGGACAACGAAGGGCTACTGCGTGCCCATTGGGCCCGTTCATCGGCGAAGTGACAGGCGCGGCCGGTTTTCCTCAACTGACCGACGATCGACGCAAACGGCGATGAATGAAAAATCCAATTTCACTGGCTTCCTGATACCGATCGGCGTCGTACTCCTGCTGCTGGCGCAGATATTCCTGTACCGGCAGCCGATCGAACCGATCGCGTACAGCGACTTTCACCGGCTGCTGGTCGCGCGGCAACTCGACAATCTGGAAATCGGCACGGAGCAGATCACCGGCAGCGTCCGTATGCCCGGCGCGGCTGCGCTGTTGCCGGCCTCCGCCGCAAGCGGAATCGCCGCCAACGGCGAGCCGTGGCGCTTTTCGACCGTGCGGGTGAGCGACGAGCATCTGATCGAGGATCTGGCCGGCTCGGGCGTCCGCTATACCGGTGTGGCCGACAAGATGGGCTTGGCGGCATTGCTGGGCTGGATCTTTCCGGTCCTGATGTTTGCGGCCGTCTGGAGTGTTTTCATGCGGCGCGGTGGCGGTGGTTTGCGCGATTTCAGCGGGATCGGCAAAAGCAAGCCCAGAATCTACGTCGCGCAGGATACCGACGTTACGTTCGACGACATCGCCGGCATTGACGAAGCGAAAGCCGAACTGAAACAGATCGTCGAATTTCTGCGTAACGCCGAGCGCTATCGCCGCCTCGGCGGCAAGATTCCGAAGGGTGTGCTGATCGTCGGTGCGCCGGGTACCGGCAAGACCTTGCTCGCGAAAGCCGTGGCGGGAGAGGCGGGCGTGCCGTTCTTTTCGATTAGCGGGTCGGCGTTCGTCGAGATGTTCGTGGGCGTGGGGGCGGCGCGCGTGCGCGACCTGTTCGAACAGGCGCAAAAGAAGGCGCCGTGCATCGTCTTTATCGACGAACTGGATGCGCTGGGCAAAGTGCGCGGCGCCGGGGTCACGTCCGGCAACGACGAACGCGAGCAAACGCTGAATCAACTGTTGGTCGAGATGGACGGATTTCAGCCGAATTCCGGCGTGATCATTCTGGCGGCGACCAATCGCCCGGAGATTCTCGATCCGGCATTGCTGCGTCCTGGACGCTTCGACCGGCACATCGCGATCGACCGCCCGGACCTCAACGGACGCCACCAGATTCTGCAGGTCCACGTGAAGAAAGTGACCTTGGCCGCCGACGTCGATCTGGCCGAGATCGCATCACGCACGCCCGGTTTCGCCGGAGCCGATCTCGCCAACGTGGTCAACGAGGCGGCCTTGCATGCTGCCGAACTCGACAAGCCGGCGGTAGGCACGGCGGACTTCGACGAAGCGATCGACCGTGCGATGACGGGCATGGAACGCCGAAGCCGCGTGATGAACGAACAGGAAAAGATCACTATTGCCTACCACGAAGCGGGACACGCGCTGGTTGCGCTGAGCCGGCCGCATTGCGACCCCGTCAAGAAGGTATCGATCATTCCGCGTGGCGTCGCCGCGCTCGGCTATACGCAGCAGGTGCCGACCGAGGACCGCTACGTGCTGCGCAAAAGCGAACTGCTGGACCGGCTCGACGCGTATCTCGGCGGCCGAGTGGCGGAGGAGATCGTCTTCGGCGACGTCTCGACCGGCGCCGAGAACGATCTGGATCGGGCCACGGCGTTGGTGCGGCATATGGTGACCCGCTATGGAATGAGCGAACCATTGGGGCTTTTCACGTTCGACAGCAGCGATCCCGGCTTGGGTTATCCGTCGGCGGGCGGGCGCGGCGAGCGCTTCAGCGAGAGCACGGCGAAGCTGGTCGACGACGAGGTTCGGCGCACACTCGCCGAGGCGCATGAACGTGTCACGCGCACGCTCGCTGAGCGCCGCGAGCAGTTGGACCGCATCGCGAGGCGGCTCCTGGAGTGCGAAGTGCTCGATCAGGCCACCTTGCTGCAGGTGATGGCTGGCGACGCGGCGCCGGCCGCAGGGCGGCAACCAGGCACGCCGGAGGCGGAGATGCCAGGTGTCGCGCCGGGCGCTTCCGGCCGTGCGGCGCCTGAGGCGCACGTGGCAGGCAGTCCGTCTCCAGTCGAGCAACACGGTTGACCCGGATAGCGGTTAGCGATCCAAGCGCCGGACTGCCCGCGCCTGGACGGCACGGCAGCACCCGGCGATAAAGCGAACCGGAGCCGACGCGCTAATCGATGGAGCGCCAGAACGCGGTCAGCGCAGGGTAAATGACATCGTGCCATTTCGGCCCGGTGAACAGGTCGTAGTGGTCGCAATTCTCAACGGTCAGCATTTGCCGCATGGCCGGTGCAATACCGCTGCAAAGCGACTGGGCGGCATGTGTCTGGCCGGCTCCGGTAATGTCGTCGCGTGCGCCTTCGACCGTGCAGAGTGCCGTCGAAACGATATCCTGAGGCCGCACCGGTTGCGTGCCGATCTGCCAGGTCCCGCGAGCCAGCGAGTATTCCTGAAAAGACACACGGATCGAATCGAGAAAGTAGTCCTCGGTCATGTCGAGGACAGCCGCATATTCGTTCAGGCGCCGCAAAGCACTCGCGGTCGCCCGCTCATCGCCCGAACACTGGGCGGCCCAGTAGCCCGATTCGAGCGCCCATTGCCGGTCGGGGTTGGCGGCGACGAACGCCGCATGCTGGACGAACCCGGGATAGACGCGCCGGCCGGCGCCGGGGTGGGGCGGCGGGACCGTGTCGATCGCCGTGTTGCGAAACCAGTCGAGCGAATGGGTTCCAGCAAACTTGCCGATCTGCGTTGGAGCGATACGCGCGTCGATCGGACCGCCCATGAGCGTGATGCTGCGCGCGGGCAGCTCGCCGGCGCTTGCCGACAGCGCGGCGGCCGCTAGCGCGGGGCTCGTTGCCTGACAAACGGCGACGATGTGCAGCGCTGTGCTTCCCGTCGCGCGCAAGAACTGCTGGATGACGAGGACGTAGTCGTCGAGTCCGAATGACCCGGCGTCCAACGGCACGTCGCGCGCGTTCGCCCAGTCGGTGACGTACACGTCACCGTCCTGCAGCAGCGTTTCAACGGCTTCGCGCAACATCACCGCGTGGTGGCCCGCGAGCGGTGCACAGAGAAATACCGCCGGCGCGTCGCTGCCCGGCTCCGGCAGGAACGCCCCGACGTCCGGCGCGCGGCTGAACTTGCGCAGCGCGCAAAACGGCGTGCGCTCGATCACCTGCTCGACGACCGCAACGTCCCGTCCGCCGATGCGTACTGTCGGGATGTCGAAACGGGGCGCTTCCGCCGGCGGCTGAATCAGGCGATAGAGCCAGTCGTAACCCACCGCGGCGGCTCGCGTCTCGGGCGCTTGCATGCTGCCGTCGCCGGCAGGCAGACTCCACGCGCCAAGCATGCGCATCAGGTTGCGCTGTGTTTCCAGCCATGCGTACCACATGCTGCCTCCTCAAGGTTCTATTGGACCCGTCAGTCGATACCGGCGCCGATCGTTTGCCGCGCCTGCGAAGCCACGCGGGCGTTATTCGTGTGCTGTTCTTGCCTGTTCGCGGTCTCGCACGATTTCATACCTGCCCCGGAGAGCGATCCGGAGAATTCTCTGCATAGCCGAGGATAACGTTGCGCCGGCCAGTTCTCATGGGCTTGACCGTGATCAACGAAGCCAGGTTCACAGCGAATACTGTAGGTCTGCAGGGATACACGAGTTTGCGCCGGGTAGTGTGCGCCGATGCCTGCATTCATCAGCCCAGTCCACGGGGTCATTAAAACAGGGAGAAGGCTCAATGCGCATCCTATGTCTTGGTTTGCTGGCTGTCATGGTCATGGCGGTTTCCGGATGCGGTTACAACGCCATTCAGAGGCAGGACGAGCAGGTAAAGGCAGACTGGTCGGAGGTGGTCAACCAATACCAGCGCCGCGCCGACCTGGTGCCGAACCTCGTGAATACGGTAAAGGGTTTTGCTGGCCAGGAGCGGTCCGTGCTGATCGGCGTTACCGAGGCTCGCGCGCGTGTCGGATCCGTGCAGGCTACACCCGAACTGCTGAACGACCCTCAGGCGTTCGCCCGTTTCGAGTCGGCTCAGGCGCAACTATCGAGTTCGCTCTCGAGGCTGCTCGTCGTATCCGAGGCGTATCCGCAGCTGAAGTCTGACGCGAACTTTCGCGACCTGCAGGCACAACTCGAAGGCACCGAAAACCGCATTGCGGTGGCCCGAAACCGATACATCAAGGCAGTGCAGGACTACAACACGACGGTTCGGTCGTTCCCTTCCAATCTGACGGCCAGTGTGTTCGGCTACAAGGAAAAGCCCAATTTTTCGGTCACGAACGAAGCGGAGATCGCTCGGCCGCCGCAGGTCGATTTCACTACGGCGCCCACGCCGGCAAGCGGAGCAGCGAATTGAACCTCCTCAAACTCGCCGGCACATGGCTATTTGTGCTCTCAGCATTTTTGTCGTCCGGCGCCGGCGCGCAAGCGCCGATTCCGGCCCTGACCACGCATGTGACGGACGTGACGGGCACGCTCGCCGACGCTCAACGCGCATCGCTCGAACAGACCTTGCAGGCGTTCGAGGCGAAAAAGGGCAGCCAGATCTCGGTGCTCATGGTGCCGACCACCGCGCCGGAAACCATCGAGCAATATTCGCTTCGCGTTGTCGAGCAATGGAAGCTGGGCCGCAAGAATATCGATGATGGCGTGCTGCTGATCATCGCGAAGGAGGACCGGACGCTTCGAATCGAAGTCGGCTATGGCCTCGAAGGCGCGCTTACCGACGCGACGAGCAGTCGCATCATCAACGAGACGATCGTTCCGCGGTTCAAACAGGGCGATTACTACGGCGGCGTCGCCGCCGGCGTCGACAGCATCATGCGTGTGGTCGATGGCGAGCCGTTGCCGCCGCCGGACCAGCGCGCAAGCGGCCCGGCGCAGCTTGCACATTATCTGCCGGTTCTTTTCGTGCTGACGCTCGTCGCGGGCGGTGTGTTGCGCGTCTTGCTGGGGCGGTTGCCCGGCGCCGTCGTGACCGGGGGCGCGGTTGCGCTCGTGGCCTGGATGTTGTCGGGCGCGCTGTTCATCGCCGCCGTCGCGGGGGTGATTGCGCTCGCGTTTACGCTGCTCGGCAGCGGTCTCGGCGCGGTCGCCGGCGCTCGCGTGATCGGCGGGCAGCCCGGCAGGTTCGGCGGCGACTCGGGCCGCACGATCTTCCGGGGCGGTGGCGGCGGATTTGGCGGCGGTGGCGCGTCGGGCAGGTGGTAGCCATGAACCTCGAGCGCATCGTCAGACATTTGTTCCTGACTCGCTGGCATGTGAACCGGGCCTTTCCGGTCCCCGTGCTGCGCGCCATCGAGAAAGCCGTCCGCGACAGCCATCGCGCGCACATGGGGCAGATCCGGTTCGCGGTCGAAGGCACCCTCCACATCGCGGCGCTATGGGAGGGCATGTCGGCCAGAGAACGTGCGATCGACGTGTTTTCCCAATTGCGAGTCTGGGATACGGAGCACAACAATGGGATACTGATCTATCTGCTGCTCGCCGACCATGATGTGGAGATCGTTGCCGACCGTGGCGTGCATGCGAGGGTCAAGCCGGGCGAGTGGGAAGCCATCTGCCAGCGAATGGAGGCGGAATTCAGACGGGGTAACTACGAGGCTGGCGTGCTGAGTGGCGTCGCGCAGGTAACGGAGTTGCTCAAGAAGCATTTCCCCGCGGAAACCGGGACGTTCGAGGAACTGCCGAGTAAGCCGGCTATTCTTTGACCATGCGCGCGTTTGCGCAGGGCAGACAAGGGCTCCTCGAGCGAGTGGCCAGTGGTGTGATTCGGACTGTTTCGTTTGCACACCGGGCCGACATGCGCGGGGTTCGAAGAGATGTTGTGTGCAGGGAGTTGAAAACGTGAAAGATGCGTACGAGCGGCGTGCATTGCTGCTTCATCTGGGCGACGTGCTGGAGACGGTCAATCGTCTCATGGCTTGTGGCGCCGACAGGCAAACCGTGAACGAGGCGGTGGCCGCGAATGATTCGCTCAAGGGCTTACCGTTGCTCACGCACGTATCGCCCTCGATGAACTCACGGGATTTCATCGAGCATGTCGCCGCTGGTTTTGTTTCGTGGCCGAAAGCGTTGCTTGAATTGGAACTGGATCGCGAGCAGCTCGCGCGTACGGTGCGGCAGGCGCTGTTTGCCGGCAACGCGCAAGGCTGGCAGGACTATGCCGCGACACTGCGCGAGGCGGTCGCGTGGTTTGGCTCGGGTCAGGAACCGATGGAAGCGAGCGAGGCAGCCGACGAGGCCACGAGCAGTGATGCGGAACAGCCGGAGCCTCTGGCTCGCGACGCGCAGATGGCGCGGCCGGGGGCCGGCGATGTCGAACGGGAAAGTGGCGACCCGTTATCGGCTTCGCGTGAGAGCGTGGAAAACGACGAGCGCTTGTATCCGTCGTGGCCTTGGAAATCGGGAGTGTGACTGGTCTGATCAAATGATGTTCAGCGCGTGCCTTGATTCAGCACAAAGATGATCGGGCGGGGCCGCGATAAGGTTCGTATTGGGGGTGGGGACCCCCAAGGAGTAGCGTGTTGAGCCCGGTTCGTCCGGGCTTTTTTTTGCGCTTCCGCGCAAGAGGGGCTGCTCCCGTTGGTTTGCGAGCCCGCTCGGTGTTGGGCGAGGCCATGCGCGATGACGAGGCATCTAACATCAATCGCGCCTTGGGCGGAATATCAGCCACGCTGCGAGGCTGGTGAACAGCACCGCGATCGTGGCGATGATCCAGAATCCGTGCGTGTCGTATTTGAAGGGAAGGCCACCCACGTTCATCCCGAGCAAACCGGAGATCAGGTTGATCGGCAACGCGATCACGGTGACGGCGGTCAGGATCAACACGCTCCTGTTGGTATGCTCGGCAACGCGGTCGGCAATCTCCGCTTCCAGCAACTTGATGCGCTCCTCGAGGCTGCTCATGTCGCGCAATCTTAGCGAGAACTCCTCGGCGGATTGCCGCAGTGACTGCATGTCTTCGTCACGTGCCCATTTGGGCGGCCGGTTGACGAGGCGAAAGAGCGCGGCGGGCTCCGGCGCCAACAGGCGGCGCAGGCTGACCAGATCGCGGCGAATGATGCCGAGGCCCGAACGCTTCGGCAATTTACCGGCGAGCAGCGTTTCATCCACCTTATCGGCCGATCTCGCCGCCAACCGCACAATCCCGATCAGCACATCGGCCTGCTCTTCCAGCAGGTTGATCAGGAGCGACAGCGGGCTGCGAAAGGGTCGCCCGGCTTCGACAGCCAGTCTCAATTGATCGACCGAACGCAGCGGCCGAGCGTGCGCGCTGAGCAGACAGCGATCGCTGACATTGAGCCATAACGTTGCCACCTGGAGAGGCTTTTGCCTTCCGAAGTCGTATTCGACGTCGTTGAGTACGGCAATGACGTCGTCGTGTACGTGCGTCATACGGGTTGAACGGGAGCCTTCCCTGAGGGCTTCGGCGAAAGCCTCGGGCATGGCCACGCTGTGTTGCAACGGCAAACTCTCCAGCACGGCGGGGATATCATGAAAGTGCAGCCAGATGAATTCGCCGCTGTTGTCGTCGCGATTGGCTAACCACCGGGTCGCCGAGTCTGCGTCTATCTTGCGGCCCACGCCGTCAGCTGAAAACAGATAGCCGCGCTCCAGAGGGAATGCGTCTGTTGTCTGCGCTAGCGGCGTGGCGGTGCTCATTCGATGCTCCTTCCTGCCCGCCATGAGCGGTCGCGCTTCGACGATCTTGAGCGTGCACCCGTCCTTATCGGATCATCCGTTTTTTAGTCCGGACGGTGAGCGCGTCAGTCTCGCGGTTATCTCAGTCAAGCCGCGCGTGCGCACGGGCCTTGAATGCCGTGCCGACTCATGACCTCTCTGCTCAGGTCCTTCTCTGTTCAGGGCGCTTCGCTTCCTGAACCGGTTGGCGTGACTCAAGCCAGAGCGCGTTGACTATGCCGAACGAAAGCGCCACGCCAATACCAAGAATCCAGCTGAAATACCACATTGTGTGCTCCCGGTTGTTCAGGTCCAGTGATTGACGCAAAATTCGCGTATTGGCGATCAATACATCGAATGGTGATTTTCTTCGAGCGCTGCCGCAGTCACCTTGCCGCGCATCACGCGATACACCCAGCTCGTATAGATCAGGATGAGCGGCAGGAACACGATCACGGCGATCAGCATGATCTGCAACGTCATGCGGCTCGAGGTCGAATCCCACACGGTGAGGCTGCTGCGGCCGTCGAGCGAGGAGGGCATGATGAACGGAAACATCGAGAAGCCCGCCGTGAGGATCACGCCAATGATCATCAGCGAGGTCGACAGGAACGCGCTCTTTTCAAAGCGCGACCGCGCGAGCAACGCGGCCAGCACGCCGCCCACCAGGCCGGCTACGGGAGCGGCCACCATCCACGGATGGGTGGCGTAGTTGGTGAGCCAT
>NZ_JARESR010000034.1:0-84686 GCF_046028015.1 Paraburkholderia sp. RL17-383-BIF-A
TTTTGTCCCGGCCGCAGCGAGTTGGCCGAATGCGGTCATCAAGTCAGGCTGCGATGCGCGCATCGCTCGCATCTGAACCGATACCGCGCCTGTCAGGTCTTTGAAGTTGGAGATACCGCTCATGTCCGCTCCTGTAGTTGGCGGGCTTTTATGGCTGGGAGGTCGACCGCGATCGATTGTTCAGCCATGTCTACTTTGTACTGGCGGGCGGTGGCCCGCCCCGGTATTGCTGCTGCAGCATCATGTTGTTCATCATCTCCTGCTGCATCTGCAGGTATTGGTCAGTCATGTATTGACGCTGCCGCAGTTGCTCGGGTGTCAGGCGCGAGTAGTAGCCGCCCATATGCGCCCAGCCTCCCATCATTCCGGGCCCGGCGCCCCCCATCATTCCCGGGCCCATTCCATGACCCATCATCCCCGGCCCCCACATTCCGTGCATGATTGTCATCGCACTTTGCATTGTGGCCCAGTGCTGTTCTAGCAGCTTCTGGCGTTCCTGAGGGTCTTGAGTTTTGCGAATCTGGTCCATCTGCGCCTGCATTGTCTTCATTTGCTCCTGGAGCTGGGCGAGATTCTTATCGAACTCCACAGCACCCGGAGGCTGCGTTTTTGAAGTGCTGTGCGGTGCGTCTGTGTCTTTGGATGCAGCTTGCAGGACCGGGGATGTCAACGCGATACCGGCGGCCATCGCAACAAAGAGCTTCTTCATATCTCCCCCTTGTAGATGTGCCACGTGACGACAGGGCATGTGTTGTCATCGTGCATTACAAGGGTATACGTCAGGGCCGACCTTCCCTTGACGCTCGTCAATGAGGCAGCTGGAGTCGATTCGCAAATGGTCGGATTCTCCATGTGTGAAAAATGCCGCTCCATCGTCTGTGACTTGACCGAGGTCAATGACGCCTCCTTCGGAGGGACGAGCATGACGAAGTGGAGGCGGCCGCGGTCTGGCCGACAGGCAGGATTCGTGGGAGCAATGATGAGCAAACTTGATGTGTTCGAGCCGGCTATGTGCTGCGCGACCGGCGTCTGCGGCGTGGACGTGGACCCGGCGCTGGTTCAGTTCAGCGCCGACCTTCAGTGGCTGGCTGAGCACGGTGTCGAAGTCGTTCGGCACGGCCTCGGACACGATGCGGCAGCCTTTGCGGCAAATCCTGAGGTGATACGGGAACTGCATGCGGGTATGGACCGTCTGCCCATTGCAACGGTGGATGGCCGGATCATCTCCGTCGGGGTGTATCCGTCACTTGCCCAATTGATTCAGAAACTGGGGCTCAAGATTCCCGCCGCCGAAAAGCCACACATCAAGGCTGGAGCTTGCGCTTGCAAGCCCGGCGAATGTTAACCGGCGCACCGATATGACACTTCCTGCCGTTACAACTCGCCATCTCTTTTTCACCGGCAAGGGCGGCGTCGGCAAAACGTCGCTCGCCTGCGCAACGGCGCTGCAACTGGCTGAAAAGGGTAAGGCCGTGCTGCTTGTCAGCACCGACCCGGCTTCGAATCTCGACGAGGTGCTCGAGACTCAACTCTGTGGGCAGCCGACCCCGGTCAACGGGTTCCCCAACCTCCATGCGTTGAATATCGACCCCGAGCTCGCTGCGGCTGCCTACCGCGAGCGAATGGTTGCTCCCTATCGAGGCGTGTTGCCCGATGCGGCAATTCGCAGCATGGAGGAGCAGTTTTCTGGTGGCTGCACGGTCGAGATAGCGGCATTCGATGCGTTTGCCGAACTGCTGGGCGGTAGTATCACCGCGAAGGCGTATGACCACGTCATCTTCGACACTGCCCCGACAGGGCACACCTTGCGTTTGCTCACGCTGCCGTCGGCCTGGAGTAACTTCCTGTCGACTAACACAACCGGCAATTCGTGCTTGGGCCCGTTGGCAGGCCTCGAGCAAAACAGGCAACTATACGCCGCCGCCGTTGCCCAATTGACCGATCACGACCGCACCACCGTGGTCCTCGTGGCGAGGCCGGAGGCGTCCGCATTCCGTGAGGCGGAGCGAACCCGTGTCGAACTGGCCGACCTGGGGGTTCGAAACCTGGTGCTCGCGGTCAACGGTGTATTCAAGGCGGTCTCTACTGACGATGACATTGCTTGTGCGATGGAAGAACAGCAGGCTGCAGCCGTAAAGGCAATGCCACCGGGTCTCGCCGTACTTCCGCGAAGCGAAACGGGTTTTATTCCCAAGGGACTGGTTGGACTGGCCGCGTTAGACGCGTATTTGCACCCGGCGCGGATTGCCACGCCCAGTGTCGATGTCCGTCCTGGCGTGGAATTGCCTGGCGGACTTCTGCCGCTCATTGACGAGCTCGAGAAGGCGGGGCATGGCCTTGTCATGACGATGGGCAAGGGCGGCGTCGGCAAGACGACCGTGGCTGCGGCGATAGCGCTTGAACTGGCGCAGCGCGGCCATGCAGTCCTGCTTTCCACCACAGACCCGGCCGCGCACGTAGCATGGACGCTCCAGGAATCCCTTCCAGGCCTGAGTGTCAGTCGCATCGACCCGGAACTGGAGGTTAGCCGCTATCGCGCTGAGGTTCTCGCCAAGGCCGGAACTCAACTCGATGCGCAAGGGAAGGCGATGCTTGAGGAAGACCTGCGGTCGCCGTGCACCGAGGAGATAGCGGTTTTTCGCGCATTCGCGCGCACGGTGGATGAGGCCCGGAACGCTTTCGTGATACTCGACACCGCTCCAACCGGACACACCATTCTGCTCATGGATTCAGCAGAGGCCTATCATCGCGAAGTCATGCGTACGCAAGGCGATATGCCCGAAGCGGTTCGTCAGCTTCTGCCGCGGCTTAGAGACCCGCAGTTCACGCACGTGCTTATCGTGACGCTCGCCGAAGCGACGCCAGTTCATGAAGCAGAACGACTGCAAGCCGACCTGCGTCGGGCACAGATCGAGCCATACGCCTGGGTCATTGACCAGAGTCTGCTCGCAAGCGGAACCCACGATCCGGCCCTCGCCGAGCGAGGGCGCTACGAAATGCCATTCATCGCGCGCGTTATGGAGCACGATTCGAAGCGGGCCGCTTTGTTGCCGTGGCAGGCGCGTCCACCCGTCGGGCTACGAGGGTTGGAAGAGTTGGTCCGCGGCCACCAGATAGAGCAGAAAAGCGCTTAGCGAGGGCGCGCCGTGCGTGCGCAAAAGCGAGCGTGGTAGCGTTCCGCACTCGTACCTATGGCGGCACGAATTGCCCTTCATTGTGGATTGGTTTTTGTGGACGCGGCCAGCCGGACATCGCAGTCGAGCTCCAAAAAACAACCGCCAGAACTCTGGCGGTCAAACAAGGTGGGCGTTCATCTCATCCGACATCCCACTGCGGCAGGCATGAAATGAAACAGGACACATCCCCGATTTTTCCGGAAGACGAGACCGTAGATGCCCCCGCCAGCGCCGCGGTGGCGTCTCGCAGCACGTGGGTCAGCGTCGCGGTGAATCTCGCCCTGAGCATCGGGCAGGTGATCACGGGCATCCTGTCCCGCTCGCAGGGATTGATCGCCGACGGAATTCATTCGCTGTCGGATCTGATCGCTGATTTCGTCGTGTTGCTGGCCAGTCACCACAGCAGGAAGCCAGTCGACGCGAACCATCCATACGGCCATCAACGTTTCGAGACCGGCGCATCGCTGGCGCTCGCATTGATTCTGCTGCTGGTCGGCGGTGGGATGCTCTGGTCCGCGGTCCTGAAACTCGAACATCCCGAGACGATCCAGTCCGTGCATCTCGCCGCGCTCTGGGTCGCACTTGCCGCTCTCGTCGCGAAGGAAGGCCTGTTTCGCTACATGCTTGCGGCTGCAACGCGCGTGAAATCGAGCATGCTGGTCGCCAATGCATGGCATGCGCGCTCGGACGCGGCTTCTTCTCTCGTTGTCGCACTGGGCATTGTCGGCAACCTTGCCGGCTATCCGTTGCTGGATCCGGTCGCCGCGCTGATCGTCGGCGGCATGGTGGTGAAGATGGGCGGGTCCTTCGGCTGGGATGCATTGCACGACCTGATGGACAGGGCGGCCGATGCCGCGGAGGTGCAGGCCATCACTGAAACGCTGCGCGCGACGCCGGGCATACTCGGCGTACATGATCTGCGCACGCGCAAGATGGGGGACATGATCCTCGTTGATGTGCATCTGGAGATCGATGCCGATTTGTCGGTCGAGCAGGGGCACGACATCGCAGTCGCGGCGCGTGCTTGCGTGATGGCGCGCCATCGCGTGCTCAACGTGATGACCCATGTCGATCCGCGGCGTCTGGGCGTCACCGCGCCCATGACTTCGACGCATCGAGGCGACACGGCGATATAGCGGCGAGCGACGTCGAGCGTCGATTTCAAGTCTCGACTTCGCTCATTTCCCATTCCTTATTTTTCAAGCTCCGCGCGAATTGACTGCAATTCCTTTCTACGTTCGGCGTTCGCCTTTGGATAGGTCATTTCGAGTTCCTCAAGCGTCTCAAGTACGACTTTCGACACGATCAGCCTCGCGTTCTCCTTGTCGTCAGCTGGCACGATGTACCAGGGAGCCCGTTGGGTGCTCGTTGCATTGAAGCATTCCTCATAGGCCTTCATATACTGTTTCCAGTACTTCCGCTCCTCGACATCCGCAACACTGAATTTCCAGTTTTTCTCAGGGTCGTCGATACGCTGCAGAAAGCGTTTGCGCTGCTCTTCCTTGGAGATGTGAAGGTAAAACTTGACGATTCGCGTGCCATTTCCGCAGAGGTGCAACTCCAGATCCTGGATTGAACGATAGCGGTCATGCCACACGGTCTTCTCATCAAGCAGTGCATCTGGAAGGCCCTCGTTATGGAGAATCTCGGGATGGACGCGTGCGATCAACACTTCCTCGTAGTACGACCGGTTGAAGATGCCGATTCGACCGCGCTCTGGCAGATCGCGGGTGGTACGCCACAGAAAGTCATGCTGCAATTCAGTGGGGCTGGGATGTTTGAAGCTGAATACCTGACAACCCTGCGGGTTCACGCCAGACATGACATGCTTGATGGCGCCGTCCTTACCGGCCGCGTCCATCGCCTGGAAGATCAGCAAAATCGCATACCGATTGCTCGCATAAAGCAACTGCTGTAAAGCACTCAGGCGGCCGACGTGATCACCAAGCAATTGCTGATAGTGATCTCGTGACTTGTACACGGGATCCACTTTTGTCGGCCATTTTTCGAGCTTGACCCTTCCACCTTCCGGGACACGAAACTCTCGCGAGTTGATCTCCATGTTGATCCTCGTAACCGCTCGATTCCATTGAAATTGTAGCCAGGGGACGCTGGCGTCATTACGGCAGTCGTGGCCGCAAGACAGGGTATAGAAGCCGCGATAGCTTATCTATCTGGTGGGCATCCGGGGGCCTGCTGGCAACCTGATCACATAGATGCGGCCCGGCAGATCCCCTGCAACCTCGCTTTCAGAGTAGGTGAAGTAGACAAGTGAGTGCCGTTCGGTGTCCAGCACGCGGATAATATGCAGCGAGTCGAAACTTGGGTCTGTTTCGGTCGTGAATACCTGCGCTTGCCTGGGAACAGCTTCGGCAACCCGGATGTTGCCTGTCTGATGGCAGGATGCCGTCAGATCAGCCCCATGACTGATCCGTCCACTTCCCAGCGCGCCATCGGAATGCGACTCTGACATATAGCATGTCACGCCTTTCACGAGAGGATCGTCGTAAGCCGAAATGGCGATGTGGGAGCCATATCGCTGGCTATGTGTTTCAATCGTCGCCAGCTCTTTGGCTATCACAGCAGTGGTAGACGAAAATATCAGTAGTGCGCCCAGGATGCTTGCCCGCCCTGAAACCAGCTTGATCATCATCCACCTCCGGGTATTCGGTAGTCAGATCGTCGATCGCGCAACGTCGCAGCGATGGATAGCTGATTCAGGCTATTTCACCCGGAATTCAGCTACTTGACGCAGGTCAACGCCTGCGCGTTCACCCGGCGCCATTCTGAAAGTGGGTACCTGGCACTTATGGGGCGCTTGTCGGCACCGGACTGAACATTTTTTGTCCAGTGTCAGTTCATGTTTCATCCCAAGGAGAATGCGTCATGACAAAGAGCGCAATCAGCGTCGCGATACAGAATCCCGCTCCCGCATAAAATGTTGCGCTTGCTCCCAACCTGTCCCAGAGCTCACCGGCCACGAGGCTCGCCACAAGAGTCGCCAATCCACCAGTGAGATTGAAGAAACCAAACGCTGTCCCTTTCAGATCGGGCGGCGCAGCTTTCGCAACCATGGTCGCTAGCAAACCTTGCGTGAGGCCCAGATGCAAGCCCCACAGAGCGACGCCGGTTAGCACGACTGGCCAGTGACTTCCGTGCGCAAGCACGACATCCGACAGAATCAGTACGACGAGACCAATGGCCAGTAGTCGGGTGTGGCTCATGGAGTCGGCTAGCTTGCCAAAGGGGTAAGCTGACGCTGAATACACCAGGTTCATAACTACCATGACGAGTGGTACTAGCGCCACGGGTATACCCCCTTGCATCGCGCGCAGGACGAGAAATGCTTCGCTGAACCGTGCAATCGCGAAAACCGCGCCGACAAATACCACCCACCAGTACGACCCGCTCAGCTTCTTCAGGTTTTCGAGTTTCAACGGATTGACGCGCGTCGCGCTTGACCGATGCGTAGGCTCCCTGACGCCAATCACAAGCAATCCGACTGCGACGATGCCGGGAATGACCGCCACCCAGAACACCATGCGGAAGTCGTTTGCCCAAAGCACCATCAAGCCGGCGGCCAGCAACGGACCCAAAAACGCGCCGACAGTGTCCAGCGACTGGCGAAGGCCATACGCGGCGCCGCGCAGATGCGGGGGAGTGATATCGGCCACGAGCGCATCGCGCGGCGCGCCTCGCACGCCTTTGCCGATTCGGTCTGCCACTCGCGCGGTCAGGACAATTCCCGCCGTCGGTGCTAGTGCGAATAGCGGCTTACTCAGCGCGCCCATGCCGTAACCAATGACAGCGAGCCATTTCCGGTTGCCAAGGTAGTCGCTTAGCGCGCCGGAAAAGATTTTCACGATGGGCGAGGTCGCTTCGGCGACGCCTTCAATGAGGCCAACCATCACGGCGCTTGCCCCTAGACTCGTCACCAGGAACATCGGAAGGAGGCTGTGGATCATCTCCGACGAGATGTCCATGAACATGCTGACGAAGCCGAGCAACCAGATACCTTTGGGAATCTGACTGAGTGTGCGGGGGCGAGGCTTGATGTCGCTTTGCATTTTTCTCGATTCTGGAATTCACGGTTTCGACGTCGATAAGGTTGCACGTCAACTTATCGACGAAGTTGTGGGAGCAATTAATTGGTCCACAGCTGTGCGGCGCCGAAATTGCGTGCAACGTACCCTTTTTGCCAGAAGACTTCGCGCCGATCGTGTCTGCGAACCCTCTGGGACCCTATTTACGCCAATACCGTGCAGGCGATCCGCTATACGGTTGCCGTTCATATCGCGATGATAGCCGCAACCATGATTCCCGGTCTTGACCAGGTTCTCTCGCAAACGGACACCCGGCCGCGTATCCAGGCGTCCCTTCAGTGTCGAAAGTGCCCATTCGTCGACGCCGGCTGCAGACGTTTGCAACCGCTGTCAGCGAATAGTTGAGGAAGAAAGCAGGCGGCGCCATCCGTAACAGCATCATTTAATGTCGGTCAGTCGGACAACGCCGCTAACTCCACCACGCTTCACCAATCGGAGAACCCGGTATCGACTTGCCCCCGCCCAGCCCCCTCTCGCAAGGCCCCTCAAAATTTTTGACCGCAGTTGACAAATAAAAATATGGCGTTTTAGACTCAAGTCACTCCCTCGAGGCCCGACAAAGATGTCCGCCCGAGGACTCGGCACAGAAGCCCCCTGACGAACGCGCCGTTCGTCAGGGGGCTTTTTTTGTGCCCGTTTTTTTCCTTGTTCCAGCGCTCACGTCTGGCGCCCATCTCTGGAGAACCCGCATGTTGCTGAAGCTGTCGGGCTGGATGCGTCTCGCCCTTACCGCAGGACTCGCACTGACTTCGCTCGCTTCGAGCGCCGCTGATCCCGTAAAGATCGGCTTGCTCGAAGACGCCTCGGGGAATTTCGCACTGGCCACGATTCCCAAGATTCACGCCACGGAACTCGCCGTCGACGAGATCAACGCGAAGGGCGGCATTCTCGGCCGCCCGGTGAAGCTGATCGCTTACGACACACAGTCGGACAACACCAAGTTTCAGGAACTGGCCCGACGGCTCGTGCAGACCGACAAGCCGGATGTAATTTTCGGCGCGTTCTCCAGCGCATCGCGCGAGGCGATCCGCCCGATCATGGACCGCGCGCATCAGCTCTACTGGTACGACAATCAGTACGAAGGCGGCGTCTGCGATTCGAACACCTTCGTTACCGGCGCGGTGCCCGAGCAACAATTTTCGACGCTCATTCCGTGGATGATGCAGAAGTACGGCAAGAAGGTATACACCATCGCGGCCGACTACAACTTCGGGCAGATTTCGGCGGAGTGGGTACGCAACATCGTCAAGGAAAACGGCGGCACGATGGTCGGCGAGGAGTTCATTCCGCTTTCGGTATCGCAGTTCGGCCAGACCATTCAGAACATCCAGAAGGCGAAGCCCGACTTCGTCGTCACGCTGCTGGTCGGCGCGAATCAGTCTTCGTACTACGAGCAGCAGGCGTCGGCGCATCTGAATCTGCCGATGGCGAGTTCGGTGAACGTCGGTCAGGCCTATGAGCACAAGCGCTTCAAACCGCCTGCGCTGAAGGACATGTACGTGACGGCGAACTACGTCGAAGAGGTCGATTCGCCCGCCAGCAACGACTTCAAGAAGCGCTTTCACGCGAAGTTTCCGAATGAGCCGTACATCAACCAGGAAGCAGCAAACGCCTACGACGCCCTCTACCTCTACAAGGCCGCGGTCGAAAAGGCGAAGTCGACGAATCAGGACGCGGTACGCAAAGCGCTCGAAAGCGGCGACATCTGCACGACCGGCGCGCAAGGCAAGGTCTGCATCGATCCGAAGAGCCATCACGCGAGTCACACGATTTATCTTGTGCACGTGAAGGAGGACCACTCGGTCGAGATTCCGAAGGTCTGGGAAGACGTGCAGCCCTACTGGCTCGGCAAGGTCGGCTGCGATCTGCCGAACCGGCCGGATCATCGTCAATACACGCCGTCGAACCTGCCCAAGAAGTCCTGATCCGAAGCCGGCGCGCGGGAAAAGCAGCATGCTCGCGCGCACCGGCCTCCTGAACGTGGAGCACGTATGGCCACTTTGTCGGTTCTCTATTCGCTCATCTATCAGTTCGGCGACAACTTCGCCTATCTGGTGCTCGCGGCGCTCGGACTCGCGGTAATTTTCGGCATGATGGGGGTCATCAATCTCGCGCACGGCGAGTTCATCATGTGCGGCGCGTACGTGACCATCATCACGGCGAAGCACGGTGCGCCGCTGCCGCTCGCGATGCTGTCCGGCGCGCTTGCGGCGGCGCTCGCGGGCGTCATCATCGAACGGCTGGTGATTCGCCATCTCTATGACCGTCTGTTCGACTCCGTCGTGGCAACGTGGGCAATCAGCCTGATCGTGCAGCAGACCATGCTGCTCGTCGCAGGTCCGTCGATCGAAGGGATCGGCACGCCGTTCGGCTCGTTTTCGCTTGGCGAGTATTCGTTCTCGACGTATCGTGCCGTGCTGCCCGGTATCGCGCTCGCCATCCTGTTCGGCCTCTACCTGCTGTTCTTCAAAACCAATTACGGCGTCTGCGCGCGCGCCACGATCCAGAACGCGAATATCGCGCAATGCCTCGGTCTGCGCACCGACCGGCTCTATACGCTGACCTTCGCGCTGGGCGCGGGCCTCGCGGGCCTCACCGGCGCGCTCTACGCGCCGACCATGACGGCGGTGCCGACCATGGGCAGCAATTTCATCGTGCAGGCCTTCGTGTCGGTAGTGGTTGGTGGTGCCAACGTGATCGCGGGCACCACACCGGCGGCCGGCGTGCTCGCGATCATCCAGACCGCGCTAACGGCGTCCTACGGGCAGCTGTTCGGACAAATCGGTCTGCTGGTGACCGTTATCGTCGTGATCCGGCTGATGCCGCAAGGGCTCGGCAATCTCTTCACCCGCTTGCGCTAGGAGGCAGACGTGACGCAAATGAAAGGGCCTTCGACCAGCGCCGCAACGCGCGCGTTGCATACGGTGCCGTGGCTCGTGGCGCTATGTCTGCCGCTCGTGGTCGATGCGAACACCAGCGGCAATCTCGCCTACTGTCTGCTGTGGGCGTTCAGCGCGCTCGGGCTCGCCGCGATGTGGGGCTACGGCGGCATCCTGTCGTTCGGGCAGACCGCGTTCTTCGGGTTGTCGGGCTACACCTACGGTATCTTCACGCTCAACTATGGCGACACGTGGTTCGAGTCGTGGCTCGGGCTCGGCGCGGGCATCGTGGTGAGCATCGTCGTCGCTGCGTTGATCGGCTACATGATTTTCTATGGGCGCATCAAGGGCGTGTTCATCGGCATCGTCACGTTGTCGGTGACGCTCGTGCTCGAAACCTTCATGTCGCAGACGGCAGGGCCGCAATGGGCGATCGGCGAGGCGCGGCTGAACGGCTACAACGGCATGGGCGGCATGCCGCAATTGACCATTCCGTGGCCGGGCGGCCCGCTCACGCTGGAGAACGTGAGCTTCTACTACCTCGTGCTGCTTCTGCTCATCGCGGTCTACGCGATCATGCGCAGGCTGCTCGACGGCACCTTCGGTTTGACCCTCATCGCGATCCGGGAGAATCCGCAGCGCGCGGAGATGCTCGGCGTCGATATCCGCCGTCATCAACTGATGGTGTTCGTGCTCGGTTGCGCGCTGGGCGGATTGTCGGGTGCGTTGTACACGATCTGGGGTTCCTACATCACGCCGTCGACAATGGGCCTCACCGCTGCCGCGATGCCGGTGATCTGGGTCGCAACGTCGGGAAGAAAGAGCATTGGAGGAACGATCATCGGCACCGCCTTGCTCGTGTGGCTCTCGCAGAATCTCGCGGTATATGGCAGCCAGTACGCGCTGATCCTGCTCGGTGCGATTCTGCTGATCGTCGTGCTGGCCGCGCCAGAAGGTCTGCTGCCGTTCGTCGCGCGGCATCTGCGGCGTCTGTCGAGCCGCACGAGCGGCGCTTCGCGCCACGCCGGCGCATGTCTGAAGCGAGAGGAGGGCAAATCATGACCACGCTGCTCGAAACGCGCGGGCTCAAGAAGCATTTTGGCGGCGCGCATGTGATCAATGGCATCGACTTCCGTATCGAGGCGAACGAGATTCGCTGCGTGATCGGGCCGAACGGCGCGGGCAAGAGCACGTTCTTCAAGCTCATCACGGGCGAGCATCGTCCGTCCGAAGGCAGCGTGATGTTTCTCGGCAAGGACATGAGCCATGTGCTTCCGCACGAGCGCATCCGTATGGGCATGAGTATCAAGTTCCAGATTCCCGGCGTGTTTCCCGATCTGAGCGTGCGTCAGCATTTGCAACTGTCGCTGCATCGCGCGAAGGACGACCGGCCCGAGAGTCTCGACGAACTGCTGCGGCGCTTCATGCTGGAGAACGAAGAGCACATGCTCGCGCGCAACCTGTCGCACGGCAAGAAGCAATGGCTCGAAATCGCGATGGCCGTGTCGTTGCGGCCGAAGCTGCTGTTTCTCGATGAACCGGTGGCGGGCATGTCGGTGGAAGAGACGCATGCAACCGGCGAACTCATCAAGCGGCTGTCGGCGGATGGCCTCACGATGATGGTGGTCGAGCACGACATGACGTTTGTCAAGCAGATCGCCTCGCGCGTCACCGTGCTGCACGGCGGCAGTCTGCTCGCCGACGGGCCACTCGACGAGATCCTCGCGCGCGACGACGTCGCGGAAGTCTATCTGGGGAAGAAGAAATGAGCGCGTTGCTGGAGGTGTCGAACGTTGAAGCGGGATATGGCGGCGGACGTGTGCTCAACGGCGTGTCGTTCGGCGTCGGGCGAGGCGAGGTGCTGGCCCTCATCGGGCGCAACGGGGTCGGCAAGACGACGTTGATGCGCGCGCTGATTGGTCTTGTCAGGCTGGATGCCGGCGAAATCAGACTCGAAGGCAATGCGATCGGCCACGACAAGCCGTATGCCCGGGCGCAGAGCGGTATGGGCTATGTGCCGCAAGGGCGCGAGATCTTCGGCGCGCTGACCGTTGCCGAGAATCTGCAGGTCGGCGCGCAGGCGAATCGGGCGCGCGCCGCGGGCATGAAAGAGAAAGTCGTCGGCTATTTTCCGATTCTGAAGAAACGCTATACGCAGAAGGCGGGAACCATGAGCGGGGGCGAACAGCAGCAGCTGGCGATTGCCCGTGCCCTGATCAGCGCGCCGAAGGTGCTGTTGCTCGACGAGCCGTCCGAAGGCATTCAACCTTCCATCGTCGATCTGATCGGCGACACGCTGCAGCATATCGCGCACGACACGGGTATCGGCGTGGTGCTGGTCGAACAGGATATGGGCATGGTCGAGCGTATCGCGAATCGCTGCTGTGTGATGGACAAGGGCCGTATCGTCGAGACATTGAGCCCTGAGCAACTCGGCGACGAACAATTGATTCGCCAGTATCTGGCACTGTGACGGAGAGCGGAACATGAAATGGCTTGAAGACTCGATCATGATGAAGCGCGGTGTCGGCGCCGATCGCGAGCCGGTGGAGCATCATCTCACCGAGGAGATGCAAAAGACCTATCACTACACGATCGGCCCTTATTCGCAGCCCGTTCTGCACGTCAAGCCGGGGGATCGCGTGGTGGTGGAAACGCGCGACGCCTTCGAAGGCAAGATCAGGGAAGAGACCGACAAGCCCTCGCAGGTGCTACAGGTGCCTTTCCTCAATCCGCAGAATGGGCCGATCATGATCGAAGGCGCGGAGAAGGGCGACGTGGTCGCGGTATACATCGAGAAGATGGCGCCGCGCGGCGACGATCCGCACGGCTTCTGCTGCATGATTCCGAACTTCGGTGGGCTGACCGGCACGGATTACACGGCGTTGCTCAACGAGCCGTTGCCGGAAATCGTACGTAAGATAAAGATCGACGAAGAGAACGTGTACTGGAGCAAACGCAATACGCTGCCGTACAAACCGCATATCGGCACGCTGAGTCTTTCTCCCGAAATCGATTCGATCAATTCGCTCACGCCCGACAATCACGGTGGCAATATGGACGTGCCTGACATGGGGCCGGGCAGCATAACGTATCTGCCGGTGCGCTCTCCGGGCGGGCGGCTTTTCATCGGCGATGCGCACGCCTGTCAGGGCGACGGCGAAGTGTGCGGCACGGCCGTCGAGTATCAGAGCACGACGACCGTGCGCGTCGATCTCATCAAGAAGTGGCAGATCGACTGGCCGCGCCTGGAGAACGAGGATGCGCTGATGAGCATCGGCAGCGCGCGGCCGCTGGAGGACGCAACGCGCATCGCCTATCGCGAACTCGTGCTGTGGATGGCGGCGGAGTATGGCTTTGACAAGTGGGATGCGTACATGATGCTGAGCCAGGTCGGCAAGGTACGTCTCGGTAATTTTGTCGACCCAAAATATACCGTCGGCGCGATGGTCGCCAAGCACTACCTGAAGTAACGCATCAACCGGAAGAATCGAAGTAAGACGACCAAAGCGCGGAGCTTATGCGCCGCGCGCATCCGAGAGCAAGTCAAGAAATGGCATTATCCGATCCCATCCGTGTGGGCCTGCTTAGCTCGACGACCGGCTCGACCGCGTTGCTCGAACAGTCTCAATGGCGCGGCGCGTGCCTCGCCGTCGAGGAGATCAACGCGCGCGGCGGCATAGGCGGACGCGAACTCGTCGCGCTTCACTACGATCCCGGCTCCGATCCGGCCGCGTTTCGGGAACTGGCGGAGCGGCTTATCGTGAAGGACGGCGTCAATACCATTTTCGGCGGCTATACGTCGACCAGCCGCAAGGCGATGCTGCCCGTCGTCGAGAAGCACAACCGGCTGCTGATCTACGCGCAGATGTACGAAGGTTTCGAGTATTCGGACAACATCATCTACAGCGGCGCGTCGCCCAACCAGAACGGTGTGCAACTCGCCGACTTCATGACGGAGACGTTCGGCGCGCGCGTGTACTTTGTCGGTTCGAGCTATGTCTATCCGTACGAATGCAACCGGACGATGCAGGAATTGCTGCTTCAGCATCCCGAAGGCGCGATCCTCGGCGAGCGCTATCTGTCGCTCGATGCCACGCGCGACCAGTTCGACCAGGTGGTCGCGGATATCGGGCGGAAGTCGCCGGACTGGATCTTCTGCACGGTGATCGGAGAGACAGTGCCTTATCTCTACGAGGCTTATGCGCGCGCGGACCTCGATCCGGCCAGCATGCCGATCGGCAGCCTCAACACCTCCGAGACCGAGATTCACGCAATGGAACGCGGCATCGCGACAGGGCATTTCACGGCTGCGCCTTATTTTCAGAGCATCGATACGCCGGAGAATCATCGCGCCGTGCGACATCATCAGGCGCGCTTCGGCGCGCACACGCCAACCGACATGAACTGGGAAGCCGCCTACTATCAGATGCATATGTTCGCGGAAGCGTTCGCGCGTGCCGGCTCGGATGAACTCGGCACCATCATGCCGCATCTGCTCGGCTCGGAGTTCACCGCGCCGCAAGGCCGGGTGCGCATCGATCCGGTCAATCATCACATGGCTCTTTATCCGCGCATTGGCCGCGTCAATGCCGATGGCCAGTTCACTATCCTGCGCGAATCGAAGTTCGCCGTCGGCCCGGATCCCTACATGACGCGTCAGACGCTCGGGGACTGGGTCACGAAATTGAGCACGCGGGACTACTGACGTGAGCGCGCGCCCGGACAGAGGCCAACGCAGCCTCACGAGTTCGATCCTCGAGCGCAATGCGCGCGTGGTCGTTTTTCATCCCGACGACGACGACGGGGTGACGCTCACGAACCACCTTCGGCGCATGGGCTTTCAGGTCGAGCGATGCTGGCCGCCCGTGGACACGCTGCCGGAGCGCGTCGACCTCGTGTTCCGTGCATTACGGCCTGACGAGCGCGCGCCGAAGGGCGAATGGTCGGGACCGGATGCGCCGCCCGTGATCTGTGTGGTGGCCTACGAGAATCCGACGTTCATCGATCAGGCGATCAAGCTCGGCGCGGATGGCATCGTAACGACACCGGTGCGCGCTTCAGGGTTGCTGTCCACGGTGGTGATGGCGCTATATCACGCAAAGCGTTCGCGCCAGCACGCGCAGCGTATCGCCAAGTTGGAACAGAAGCTGCTCGACAGCCGGCATTTGCAGGAAGCGAAAAAAATTCTGATGACCATGCATCGCGTGAGCGAACGCGAAGCGTACGACATGCTGCGAGCGCAGGCGATGGAGAAGCGCATAACTATCGACGACATCTGTCACTCCGTCATTCAGGCAGGCGAAGTGCTGCAGATTTCTCGCGGCATGACGTCAGACGAGGGGCGCGATAAAGAGTGAGCGCGCTGTCGCTCGATCGATTAACGGACACGCAAACACCTGCACAGGAGCTTCGAACATGGATCTGCAACTAAAGGGTTTGAAGGCGATCGTGACCGGCGGCACCAAGGGCATAGGGCTCGCCATTGCACGCACGCTCGCAGCAGAAGGTGCCGAGGTCGCCATTTGCGCACGCGATCAGGCTGCCGTCGAGGCGACCGTTAACGCGCTCGCCGAACTGAGCGGCGCGCGCGCATCGGGCGCGGCAGTCGATGTATCGGATGGTGCCGCGCTGAAAGCGTGGGTCGAGCGTATCGGCTCGGAGTGGGGCGGCCTCGACATCGTCGTGGCGAATGTGAGCGCGCTGGCAATCGGCAACGACATTGAATCGTGGCGCAAGGAATTCGAAACCGATCTGCTCGGCACCGTCAATCTCGTCGATGCGGCGATGCCGTATCTCGAAGCGAGCCGGGCCGCGTCGATCGTCGCGATATCGAGCGTCTCGGGACGCGAGATCGATTTCGCCGCGGGTCCTTATGGTGTGTTCAAGGCCGCGCTCGTTCATTACATGCAGGGGCTCGCGAACCAGCTCGCGTCGAAGGGCATTCGCGCGAACACGGTTTCGCCCGGGAATGTGTATTTCGAGGGCGGCGTGTGGGACTGGATCGAGCATAACGATGCGGCGCTATTCGAACGCGCACTTGCATTGAATCCGACTGGGCGCATGGGACGCCCGCAGGAAATCGCTAACGCCGTGGCGTTCATCGCGAGTCCGGCGGCGAGCTTTGTGAGCGGGACGAACTTCGTCGTCGATGGAGCACTCACGCGCGGCGTGCAGCTCTGACATACGGTCAAATCAACAGGAGCATGGAATGGAACGAGGCAGTGCGATGGATATCGATCTGGACGCCCTGACGGTCGAGGCCGTGCAGGCGGGTTTCAAGGCGGGCACATTCACGGCCGAGCAGCTGGCGCGCGCCTGTTTCGACAGAATCGAGCGCGACAACGGCAAGTACAACGCAGTGATTTTCCTGAATCCGGCGGCTATCGACGACGCGCGCCGGATCGACGAACGGCGCGCTGCCGGCGAACCGCTGGGTCCGCTTGCCGGCGTGCCGGTCGTCATCAAGGATCCTATGGACATGGTCGGCTTTCCGACTACCGCAGGATGGGCGAAGTTGTACAGCAAGAGAGGCGGCGTCGACCTGATGCCCGAGCGTGATGCGCCGGTCGTCGCACGGATGCGCCGCGCGGGTGCGATTCTGCTCGGCAAGACGAACGTGCCGATCCTGAGCCACACCGGCTCGCATGCGAACGATAGCTGGGCGGGCCCCACGATCAATGTCGTGATGCCCGATCGGGTGCCGGGCGGCAGCAGTGCGGGCACGGCATCGGCGGTGGCGTCGTGCATGGCCGTACTCGGCCTCGCGGAAGAGACCGGCGGATCGATTCAGAACCCCGCGTCGGCGCAGAACCTCGTCGGAATCAAACCGACTATCGGGCTGGTGCCGAATGCGGGCGTGGTGCCGCTGTCGGGTAATCGCGATGTGGTGGGGCCCATTGCACGAAACGTGCGGGATGCCGCGCTGTGCCTCGACGTGCTCGCGGGCTATTCGAGCGAAGACCCGAAGACACTCGCGAGCGTCGGCCGGCAACCGGAAGGCGGTTATACCGCGGCGCTGGACCCGAAAGCGCTGAACGGCAAGCGCATCGGCCTGTATGGCCCGGGCTGGCGCAATCAGCCTTTGTCCGATGAAGCTGCCGCGCTGTATGAGCGGGTCAAGGACGAACTGGTCGGTCTGGGTGCGATTCTTGTCGACGATCCGTTCGCGGGCTCGGGGTTCGCCGAACTGAGGAAGCCGACTCCGCCGCTGGCGCATTTCGATGCGCGCGGTCTGGAGTCGATTCCGTACGATCTGGAAAAGTATCTTCAGCGGCTCGGCAAGCATGCGTCGCTCAAGACCTTCGCGGAATTCGCTGCGGCGACGAAAGATGACGATGCTTTTGGGGCGCAAGGGATACTGCGATATCTACATAGTCTCGCGGATTTCACGGCCGCGCTGGCTGATCCATCGGTGCCGCCGGAGATGCCTGAGTTCGTCGAAGTGAAGGCCCGTTATCTGCGGATTTTCAATGCGGTGATGGATGCGCAACAGCTCGATGCACTGGTGTTTCCGCAGATGCGAGGTGAACTGCCTCCGCTTCACGGTCAGGATGTCATTCAGGAGACGACGGTAGGCGAGATCAATATTGCGGGCTTGCCGGGGATTGCGGTGCCTGCGGGGTTTTATGCGTCGGGTGCGCCATTTGGGTTGATTTTTGTGGGGCGGCAATGGGATGAGGGGGCGTTGTTAGGGTTTGCGTATGCTTATATGGCCCTCACTCCGCGCTCGGATCGGCAACGCGACGAGCGTTGATCACGATGACGTCACGCGCCAGGGTCATTCGCATCTTACCCACGGCGAATCTACGGGTCGATCCGATCTCCTGACCGGCCCCGGTTAACCGGCGGCTGCGACGGCTTCAGGTCGCGAGCTCGCATGGAATCGTCCACTTTCACGAGCCCTCGTTGATGCGGCGAGGGCGATTTGCTGACGACGGGCTTCACGGGATATCGCGCTGATGTGGTGGTAGAACGGCGCAGCTTTCTTGGAGGTGACTGGCTCGCCGGACGAAGCCCATATGGCCGATCGAGTGCTGGGCCGAAGTGAACAGTCAACGGGTAATTGGTAAGTTTACATAATATAAATTATCACCCATTTGTATGTAGAGGCTAAGTTGTAATGTCCGCTTTTAGCCAAGTTCAAATGTCCGCTTCGAGGCGGCATAAGCTTACCCTGCGTCGATCCTCCGGCGCCGGAGGCTGCGATGGCTGCGACGGACAGGATCACCTGCTCGAGCTTCTGCACGTTCAGGTCCATGTTTGCCGCGCTTATGAAACCGCCCGGTTGGACCTCCGTGCCGCTCGTCTTTTCATATCCGGTTGCGGCAATGTACTGCCAGATATCTCCTACATTGACCTGATTCGCCTGATTGGTCAGCGTGCCCGTGTTAACCGTTAACGTGTCCGACGCGCCGATGGTGCCGGTGTTGATGATGCTTCCCTGCCCATCCTGATTGAAATTGAGCGTGACGTTCTGACCGGCGATATTGCCACCTGCCGACATTGCATTCCAGTTCGGCGGCAGGTAGACCTGCGGCATTAACGCGCTAACGGTCGGGCAGGTAACCACACCCGTCGAGATGCACCCCGGGTCGGGCACTGACTGCTCGACGTACCACAGCATCGGCTCGGTCAGTGCATTGATTTGCGTTTGCGAGAGCGCGTCGCCAAGCTGCAGATTGTTTTGTTTTGCGTAATCAATGGCGTTCTGATACAGGATCGCCTTTTCCTGATCGGTGACCGACAGGTTATGTGTGCTGTCGTAAGTCAGCCCGCTCACAAAGCTCGCCTGCCCGGTCTGCTGCAGCGCGGCTTGCTGCAGCATCTGATCTTCCGCCTGCGGGTCGTAATAGAACAGCGTCGAGGACGGTTGCAGGCTCGGCGGCAGGTTTTTTAGCAGGTTTTGCGGCCCCACCGAACCCAGCGCCGAACCGTCCAGCGAGCCGGTAACGTATGATGCCTTGCCAGCCACCGGTGTCGGCAGAGGCACTCCTACCGAGCTTGGCGTCGACAGCTTCAGCCCGGGCAGATTTATCATGCTTAATGAAATAACCTGAGACGGCGCATTCACACGCGGTGTGTAGGTGCTCGCCGTGGTGATGCCGTTGATGAGCTTCTGCCCGGTCAATGAGACGGACGTCCCGATCACGTTACCGACGTTCTGAATCTCCCCGTTCGCCGTAATCGACAGATTCGGGGCGTGGATCGTCGCGGCGATGTTACCCACCGGCGTCGGCGGATCTATCGTTCCCCCGGCGCTCGAATACGCGTTCCCGTACAGCGCCGTGCATTCGGCTACAGAGCCGCAAGCCCAGACGTCGTGACGCTTGTCCGGACTGAAGTCGCCTGTTTCCTGCACCCAGTGCGAGTGCCAGTAGGCGTTCAGTGTCTGGGCCTCGTTCACGACTGGGCCTGCAACGTTGATCGACGCGCTCGTGCCGGCCGCGATCAGGCTACCGATGTTGGTCAGGCTACCTGCGTTGATCTGCAGGTTGTTTCCGGCGCTGATGACCGACGAGTTTCCTGTTTGCTGGTCGACATAGCCTTCGCAGTAGCTTTCCTTGTATCCACCGGCCGTCATGCAGCCGCTGTACTGCTCCGTTGTGCCGTAATTCTGATGAACGGGTACGGGCGGTGGCAGACTATTTGTAATTGCACCCGATACATTGAGCGTGATGTCGTTGCCCGCGACGATGTTGCCTGAAGTGTTATTCAGGCTGCCAGCCGGAGTAGTCGAACCCGCTGTGGTGCCTACCCCACCAATGACGATGTTGTGGCCTGCAAGGAGACTGCCATACGTGTTGTTGATCTGCCCAGCGGCAATGACAAGGTCATTGCCTGCGAACACTGTCCCGTTGCAGACGACGTCAGCGAGAAACCAGTCCCACAAACGGCAATAAGTAGGCCCCCCGGCACAGCATGACAACCACAGCCGACGCGCAACGTCACCGCAGACTACTGAACAATTGAGCCACCACACCGCGCAGCCACCGATTCCCCGCTTCGTGGTGATAGCGGGCGTGCCAATGCTGCCGCACTGCAAACCCCTCCACCGGTATCGGACACGGATGCACTGACAGGTCGTTGACCTTCGCCAGCGTCTCGCCGATATGCCGCGGCAACGTGGCGATCAGATCGGTGCTTTTGATGATGGCCCCTAGCCCGAGAAAACCCGGCAGCTCGAGCACGACGTCCCGTTCGATGTGCTCGCGCACCAGCGCCTGCTCCAGCAATTGCGCCCCCGTGCCTGCCGCGATGGCGACATGGCCCTCCGTGCGGTACTGCTTGAGCCCAAGCTTGCCGCGCATGCGCGGATGATGCCGGTTCATCAAACACACCCAATCCTGCATGTATAGCTGCTGCTGGTAGATGCCGCCGCCGAGCCAGGGCACGTGACCGATTGCCAGGTCGGCCTCGCCCGATTCCAGCGCGCGTTCGGTATTGCCGTCGATCCTCGCGGCTTCGAGACGGATTCCCGGCGCCTGCGCTCGCACGTGCGCCAGCATGCGTGGCAGCAGCGTGATGTGGCTCGCGTCGGTCATGCAGATGCGGAAACGCCGCCTGGCGGTGGTGGGATCGAAGGCTATTTCCCACGCCGCAAAGCGCCGCAGCGATTCGAGAATCTCCCGGCACGGTCCGATCAACGCATCGGCTTGCGGTGTCGGCGCCATGCCGCCTGGCGTTCGTATGAAGAGCGGGTCTTGCAGATGCTCCCGCAAACGGCCGAGCCAGATGCTGACAGTCGGCTGGCTTTGTCCAAGCTGCTCCGCGACGCGCGTAACGCTGCGAACGTCGTAGAGAAGATCGAAAAGCTGCAGCAGTTTCAGATCGGGTAGTTCTGCCGGGTTCATGGCGATATTGTCTGGCGCAATGACCTCATTGTATCCATTGCATTGCCAGCATGCGTACCCGATCGTATCTTGATCTCCAGGTCAAGGAGACGATAGTGAAGATTGCGATTCTGGGTGCTGGTGCGCTGGGCTGCGCCATCGGCGCGGCGCTAACCGAAGGCGGCAACGAGGTCTGGTTGCTGAACCGCTCGGCGGCGCATGTAGACGCAATACGGCGCGACGGACTGCTCGTCGACGATGCGAACGGCTCGCGACTCGTGAATGCCAAGGCTACGACGCGGGCCGCCGAGGTAGGTGCCGTCGATCTGGTCGTCGTGCTGGTCAAGTCCTTTCATACCGATGCGGCGATGCGTGGCGCTCCGGAACTGATCGGACCCGAAACCGTGGTGCTGTCGCTGCAAAACGGCCTTGGACACGAAGATGTGCTCGCCGACATCGTGGGTCGTGAGCGCGTGCTGGCGGGCAAGACTTACGTCGGCGGCGTGCTGCGCAATCCGGGGCACATCGAGTCCGGCGTCGCCGGCAAGGCGACTTACATCGGCGAACTCGACGGCCGCATCACATCCCGCGTGATGGCGATCGCCGCAACCTTCAACGCGGCCGGACTGGCCACCACGGTCAGCGACGACATCGTCGGCACGATGTGGGACAAGTTGCTGGTCAATGTCGCAACGGGCGCGCTGACGGGCACCACCGGCCTGACCTACGGCCAGCTCTACGACGAGCCGCTACTTAAAACAGCCGCCCTGGCAGCCATCGCCGAAGCGATCGCAGTCGCCCAGGCCGCCGGCGTGACGCTTTCCTCCACCGATCCTGAACGCCCGTGGACCCTCGCCGGCGAAGGCCTTTCCGCTGGCTTCAAGACTTCGATGCTGCAGAGCCTCGAAAAAGGCTCCATCACCGAAATCGACTTTATCAACGGCGCGGTCGTGCGGTGGGGACAACGGCACGGTGTGCCGACGCCCGTCAACGCGACGCTGGTGGCATGCATCAAGGGCATCGAACGCGCGATGACCGACCGAAAAGCGCAATAACTGGCATGAGATCCGGGCAAGTGCTTCGCACCAGCTCGGGTCGACAACGGAGACAACCTGATGAACGGCAGCAAAGCCTATCTGGAACATGTCGCTATCTGGGTGAAAGACATCCACTGGCACATCCGCTTTTTCGAAGACGTGCTCGGCATGACGATGCGCGAGGTCGACGGCACGGTAGAGGAACCCCGTCAGTACTGGACGCTCGGCGGCCTGCAATTCATTCATAACCCGCAGCACGACGCACCCGAAGGCCGCCTCGGCCACCTCGGCGTGATGTGCGAGGACATGGAGGCCGCGCTTGCCGCGGCGCAAACATACGGCGTCAGCGAAATGCCGCAAGGACGCAACTGGTTGCGCCTGCCCGACGGCCTCGCCGTCGAACTGATTCAGGCGAGGCCTGCCACATGTGTCGCGCAGGCACTGGCGATCAACCCACGTTCAGAGGCGTGACATGACGATCATTGGAAAATACTGGGACGACGCCCTCGAAGGCGATCAGTGCGTGAGCCCGACTTATACCGTTACCAAACAACGCATCCTGGCCTACGCCGACCTCACAGGCGACCACACGCCCGTCCATGTCGACGAGGATTACGCGAATGCGAGCCACTTCGGTTCGATCGTCGCTCACGGTCTGTTTGGCCTGTCTATCGCCGATGGCCTCAAAACGCAAAGCGATTACCGTTTCCTGCCGGGTATGTCGCTCGGCTGGACATGGGACTTCAATCTGCCCATCAAGGTCAACGACGTGCTGCACGTCAAGTTCCGCATCGACACAATGCGCGCGAGCAAGAGTCGCCCTGGCTGGGGGATCGTGGTGCTCCCATCCGAGTTGGTCAATCAGGAAGGCAAGGTCGTCCAGCATGGCGAGCATCGTCTGATGGTGCCGCGCCGCCCGGGAGCATTCTGATGCAGGCACGTCCTCTTGAAGGTATTCGCGTTGTCGATTACAGCCATTTTCTGGCCGGTCCGTATGTCGGGCGCTGTCTCGCGGCGCTGGGCGCCGAGGTCATCAAGGTCGAGCGTCCCGGCAGCGGCGATGCGGGACGTCAGCATGCCACGGTGCTGGATGACGAACAGAGTGGCTACTTCCTGCAACTCAACATGGGCAAGCGCGGCGTCAGCGTCAATATGCGCGACCCGCGCGGGAAAGAGTTTATGCAACGGCTGTGCGACTCGGCGGATGTGTTCGTCGAGAACTACCGGCCGGGCGCGCTGAACAAACTCGGGCTGGGTTATGACGAACTGTCCGCGCGCAATCCGAAACTGGTCTACTGCTCGATCTCGGCTTATGGCCATACGGGACCCGATGCGCATCGCGCCGGCTTCGGTCTGATTGCCGAAGCAAAGAGCGGGATCATGCAGATGATCGGCACGCCCGGCGAACCGCCGCCGCTGATGCGCATTTCGCTCGGCGACATGTACACGGGCATTCACGCGGTGGCGGCGATCAACGCCGCGCTGCTTGGTCGCGTGAAGAGCGGCCGCGGACAGCATATCGACATGGCGCTGTACGACACGCTGGTGTCGATGCACGAGTACGCGGTGCAGTGCTACACGATGCAGGGCATCCTTCCGGAGCAGACGGGTCACGACATGCCCACGTCGACGCTTTACGGCGTGTTCCGTGCCGCCGACGGCGACCTCGTCATCGCCGCGCAGGTGGACGATGCGTGGAAGCGCTTCGCAGCGCTCGTCGAAGCTCAGGGCGGCCCGCCCGGCTTCGGCGCCGACACTCGCTTTCACACGCTCGCAGGCCGCAATGCGAACCGCGTGGACATTCTGTCCGTCGTAAAGCCCTGGGTGGCCAGCCAACCCGTTGCGCAGGTGCTCGAGATGCTGGATGGCGTCGACGTGCCGTGCGCCAAGGTGCAGCGCATCGACGAAGTGCTTGCCGATCCGCAGATCGTCGCGCGCGGCATGGTGGTCGAGCAGGAGCATCCGCGCTACGGCAAATTGCACATGCCGAACCTGCCCTTTCATTTCTCCGACTGCGACACGACGATCCGCGAGGTCGCGCCAGACCTCGGTCAGCACAACGCGGAAGTGGCGCAAGCGCTGGGCTTCAGCGTCGCCGAAATCGACGCGATGCAAACCGACGGCGTGTTGTATTCAAAAGTGAGGCCATGATGAGCGACCAGTACGCAGTGATCGGCAACCCGATCGGACACACGAAATCACCGCTGATCCACGGTCTCTTTGCACAGCAGACGCAGCAGGACATGGCCTATACGGCCATCGAAGGTCCACTGGAGCCGCAGGACGCATTCGCAGCAACTGTGCGTGCGTTCATTGCGGCGGGCGGCAAAGGCATGAACGTGACCGCGCCGTTCAAGCTGAAGGCCTTCGCCATGGCCGACGAGCAAAGCGAACGGGCGGAACTGGCGGGCGCAGCCAACGCGCTGAGCTTCAGGGACGGCCGGATCATCGCCGAGAACTTCGACGGCGTAGGCCTGTTGCGCGATATCAAGGTCAATCTGAAACTGCCGATGAGCGGCAAGCGCGTGCTGATCCTCGGCGCAGGCGGCGCGGTGCGTGGCGCATTGCTGCCCTTCCTCGCCGCGCAGCCTGCGGAACTGGTCGTCGCGAACCGGGACCTGGCGAAGGGCAAGGCGCTGGTCGCGCAGGTCGTCGCCGGCGGCCCACTACTCGCCTGTGGCTACGGCGATCTCGAGGCCATGGGACAGTTCGATCTGGTAGTCAACGCGACTTCGGCCAGTCTCACCGGCGATCTGCCGCCCGTTCCACCGAGCGTGTTCAGTCCAACGGGCGCAGCTTATGAACTGGCCTACGGAAAGCGCCTGACGCCCTTCTTGCGACTCGCGCGCAATGCGGGTGTGCAGCGCGTCGCGGACGGAGTCGGCATGCTGGTCGAACAGGCAGCAGAGGCCTTCGCGTGGTGGCGTGGCGTGCGGCCCGAGACGCGGGCCGTAATCGACCGGCTAACGGTACCGCTGGATTGAAAGCGCACTGGACTCAGGATTGGAAAGGATATCCCGATGACAAGTTGACAGTTGAGGATCGCAGGCGCATCACGACTCGTAGCAATTGCAGAGGTCGATTCTCCCCTGCTGTCGACGCTGTCTGAGGACGTGCTGGCTGCTGCTCGAAGTAGCCTCGAAAATACTGACTCAGATACCTGACTTCGATCTACTTGGGATTCGCCAGGGGACAGCGGGGGGAGCACGGCGATAGAGACACGGACCATCGATGCTTTAAATGGCTGCCATGGCGCCATGACCGGCCATTCGGTGGCGCCGAACAGCTGTCTCTTCATGGCCGACTGTACTCGTTCAGCAACCGGCACGGTGAGCAGCCATTCGCAGGTTCGCTCGACGCCAACGGCCGCTTTGTGGCGTCCTCGCCGAACGGATACAACCGGCCACAACCCGCCGTTCACATGCGTCGTCGATCAGACGTTCAGGCGTCGGCTTCGCCTCGCAACCAGCCATCCGATTGTCGAAGATGAATGCTTCGTCATCGGCCTTTGCGGACGTTTGAAGATACTCGTTCCTGAGCCTGCAATATCGCGTAAAGCCGACGACGGCGGCATTCAGCGGGCGTACTAGCGCATTCGCAAGAGGCAGCGACCTCGACGAGAGCGTCATCCTAGCTGCGTGCAGGATCATGCACGCGGTCCCGGTGAAGCTTCTGCTCTCAACGACGTGCGCGTCTAATTGCAATGTATCCACGTCCTGGTTTTCAAACATTGCCCGGAAGATGTCGCCCGCGGCTTCCCGGCAAGGCCCTCAGAACTAACAACACTGGGTGCCCGGCGTCACCGGTTTCGCTGCGATGCACGCCCTGGATGCTTTGAAGAGTCAGTCTGCATTTTCTCGCTTTCTCGCGCTGATGCCATCGGACCACGCAAGGCGAGGCGTATTAAGTCGCCAGTCGTAGGTCCGCCGTGGAAATGCGTGGCGGCTCCAGACGTCAGCGCCCTAACCATCGCGCCCATTTCTAGTGGCGTTGCCGGCGCTTTGTCGTCCGGAAAATTTTTCGTGACGAGCGACCCTACTTCTATCGAGTTCGCAGTGGACAGCTCAGTGTGTCGCTTCGTGAGAACCGCGTCTCGTTGAGCATGCCGTACAAAGGTCCAGGATCAACGATCGCCGGTCAACTTCGCGCGAATTAAGCGTCGCCCATTCGCAGATGGCCTCGACAATTGCCTCGGGTTCATCGAAATTCATCGGCTTTTCTTCAGGATCGTGCTGGGCATGGAGCGCAGGACCCTCGACCAGCTGAAGGAAAATGTCTTCCTTCGATGACAAATTAGAAGAGAACGCACCCTTAGTGAAACCGGCGTCATCAACGATGCGGTCGATTGACGTACCGCCGAATCCTTCTCGGGCGAAGACCTCGGCCGCAGCTGCCAACAGCTTTTTGCGCGTCAAGGCACGACTTTCCTCTTTCGTCAACGCGACATTTTGAGCCGTCCATCTTCCTGGTTAATGGCGACCTATTCGGCACACGAAAGTGTGCTGGCGAAAACCGACTGAATTCGCAAAAAAAAGCTGGACGGTACTCAACATTACATAAATCGTGTATCGCTATGGAACTGTGCCTATATGTTATGGACCGTGATAAGCAGTCGCTCTGCGACGCGCGCCGCGCCAGGTGATTTTTCGTGCACACCAGTTGACCTACGAACCGACAATCCGTCATTCGAAATGCTGCCGTGCAGTTGACTGACGAGGACAGAAGCGCGTGCGGCATGCGGATCAAGCGAGTAGTCGCAGAATGAGATCCCGTGCATCTCGAGCAGCAAACTGAACTCCCAAACTATCGCCAAGGAAGGCTGGCATTCATCGCCGCGACCTTTGCATCCGGATATGCCTCTGTTTCGTCTGCCGTCCCGCAAGTTGACACGCCATATCATCTTGCAATGTGGACAGGCGGCGAGTACGAGCTGACTCGCAGGTCCGAGGGTGACGCGCTTTGCTCGCTTGCGCCGCTCCGCGCTATGGACCTATCGGTTGCCTTTGATCTGTCTGGGTAGGAAGTTTGTTCCAATTGGCCCTGACGTACCGTTAGGGAGTCGACGGATTCGCTTTCAAAATTTGTGAGCATGTCTGGTTCGGCGGACTGCGCGAAGGAGGTCGTTGGCGCAACCAGAATGACTGCAATAGCGATGGATATGACGGGCAATTTCATACGAAGCACTTCCCTTCCTGGTTGGATTGCCAACGCATTGTGTTGGGCCGTAGCGAGTTTAGGATTGTTGGTGCTCAGATGAAATCGCATTTCTTTCAATGCACCTTTGCCAGAACTATAGAAATATTTTTGCTGGGTCGATTCAAAGCGTTCTTCCGGCAGGCCAACCACAAGACTCCGAGCAGGAGATCAGCGATTCTTGAAAGATAATTTGCTGGATTTGCAACAGTTCCGACGCAAGGAGTGGCGTAACATTGCTTCCAGGAGCAAAGCGAATCTAATGCGCTCGTTTCCCTTCCAATGACTGCGTCACAACAGCCTTTAGCTGTTGCACTTGCGCTGCACCTACCATTTGGTGCCGATAGAAAATATGCCTCAACGCACGGCACACTGTTCCGCGCTGTGCGGCAAGTTACCTTTGCGATTCTTCCCCAGTGTTTAACGGTCAATGTTCAGCAGACGCGATGAGCGCCTATCCTTCTCTCGTCGCCGACGAAAAGATACATTTGTGCAATTTAATTTGCCGTGCGCGTGCTGTGTTGTGGGATGCCGCCACGCAACGCACGCTTTCCACGCTTGGTCTGACAACATCGCAAGCCGCCATCTTGCTAGCCATTGCTATTGCTCGTGAATGCTCTGCGGCAGAACTTGCACGCGAGCTCGGCATAGACGCCAGTGCAGTAACGCGGCTGGTTGACCGGTTAGGAAAGGTAGGACTCGTTGTGCGCCGCCGTATTCCAACGGACCGGCGCGTACTTCTCCTTTGGCTGAGTGCGGAAGGCGAGCGCGCCGCTGCGCAGATTCCCGCCATATTTACGGAGACGCTGAAGGGTCTCCTGCTAAGCTTCACGGTTGAAGAGATCGATCTGTTCAAAGGGATGCTTGGCAAAATACTGGTCAACGCTGGACAACAGATCGCACCGCCATTAGTCACACGATGAGACACGATGTTTTGTACGACTTCCAAGCCCCAATTTCCACCGATCTCACCGCCATTCTCAACCAAGTCGGCGACAAACAAAGCAGTCACCTTGCCTTTGCACGCCCGTTCATCGACGGTGCAATCGCAAACGAACGGTTGCTCGCGAGCAGCGTGCTGATGCTTTGCGCACGTGCGATCGGCGTCCAGGACGGTAGGGAGGGGTGCCTTTATGCGTTTGCCGCAGCGATGGAGTTGATGGTGTTGTCGCTCGGGGCACATGCGCAGCTATCCGACGCAACGGCCGGTACACCAGCAAATCCATTGTTGACACTCGGAACGGCCGCGGGCGTCCTGCTCGGCGATGTCCTTTATACACGGGCCTTTCAGATCGTGGTCAAGACCGGACATGCGGGGGGGCTGGCAGAAATTGCCCGCGCAACCGAGCGCATGGTGGCGGCGGCCGCAAACGACCGGGTCGTACCTAACGAAAGCACGCCAACTCAGCGCGGAACCGCTTCGTTTCGCATGGAAGCCTACGCGTCATGCTGCAGGCTGGCAGGCGTACTTAACGAGACCGTTTCCCCTGATCGACATGCACAGCTGGGCCGGCTGGCAGAGCGGCTTTTGGGTACACGCATGATCCCCATGAGCGGGGACGAGAACGTTGAAACGAAAGAAACAGACTTGGATCTGCTGCACACCTGTTTTCGCCCGTCCGAATTCCGCGACGCACTGAGCCTTCTTTTGTCGTCCTTGCGGTCAAACCCGATTGCGTGGCAAGTCGGACCGTTCGAACTGGCGTAACCCGTTGAATCATGGTCAACCCGATGTCACCACGCGAAGAGCGGGTGCTGCGCGGTAGGCTTTGTCTGATGCCGCGCAACCTCCATTGCAAATCCGTCAGATATCGAGTGTGATCACACTAGATAGCGAGCGCGAACAGCACGGCGCGATATGAGTGTTAGCGGCCTTTTCAGCCTCGGTTTGAAAAAGATCGCGGTGGTCAGGGACACCTTCGACAACACGGGTCAGACAGGTCCCGCAAACGCCTTGTTCGCAAGACATTTGGACCGATACGCCCACCGTGTGCAGCGCGTCGGCGATAGTCTGCTTGTCGGTTACGTCCACAGTGACGCCACTTCGCGCCGCCTTGACCGTGAAGGTGCATCCGCCCGCAAGCGGTGCCGCCGAGAATCGCTCTGAGTGGATTCGTCCTGTTGCCAGACCCGCTGCAACAGCCGACGATGTGACCCACTCCATAAAGCCGGCCGGCCCGCAGAGGTAGAGATCCGCCGCCGTTCGCTGCGCAAAAACCGCTGGGGAGAAGCGTTGCTTGGGGTCACCATCATCGAAGTGGAACTGCACGGCCGACTTGAACTTGCAGGAAGCAAGCTCGCTGATAAAGGCGGCCTGCGCCTGCGATCTGACGCAGTAGTGCAACTCGAAAGGCGTGCCAAGCTCGTGCAGCCGATGGGCCATCGACATCAACGGCGTGATGCCTATCCCGCCACCGACCAGCACACCGAATGTTGACCCTTCGCGTAGCCGGAAGGCGCTGCGCGGTGCGCCGACGGCCAACCGTGTGCCAGGCTTCAATGCTGCGTGTAGCGAGGAGGACCCACCGCGAGATTGTGATGCACGCAGAATCCCCAGGCGATATCGATAGCGGTCTGATGGCGAGTTGCAAATGGAGTACTGGCGAACCAAGCCCTCAGCGACATGTATGTCGATATGGGCGCCCGCCTCGAAAGGCGGGAGGCAGTTGCCATCGGGATCGGCTAACTCGACGGACAGAATGTCACCAGTTTCATCCGTGCGTTTTGCAACCATGAGGTTGAGCAGCTTGTCGGTAGTCATGATGCCGCTGCTGCCTCCACGACTGGCTGAGGTTCCTGCTCGTCACTGATCAATTGCTTGAGCACGCGCCTCGCCCGCAAAGCACCGGCGTCTGCGGTCAATAAAACAGGCCGCATCTGGTCGAAAGTCTTGCCGCCCATCATCAGCTCGACTCGCTCGATGATCGGTACATCTTCTCCGACGAATGCAACGTGTACGGCTTCCTCAATGTTCCTGTCGACAGACTCGTCGTCCAGCTTGAACGGCCGGCTTACCGACCAGAAGTAGTGCGTTGACGTCTGCGTTTCAGGCGTCAGAAAATGGTTGAAATACGCCCACACCCCTTTTTCACGAGACTCGCCGACTGGCGCAACGCCCACATCGAGCCGCAGAACCCCGGGCGCATCCCAGCGCATATTCAGCCAATGATCGACGGGCTTTCCGTAGTTGTCGAATATGGCGTCCCACACGGGCGGCGCCATACCGTCCGGACACCAACGGTTCGAATGCACTGTAGCCCCGTCCTGAGTAACTTCGGTTTTCCCCTTCTTGATCGCTTCGCTGCCGAGGCCACCTGCGTGCAGATATTCGACATGAGAGAGGTCCATCAGATTGTCAGCAATCAACTCGTAGTGCGAGCGCACATAAATGGAGCCGGACAAAGTGCGAAACGAGGGTGACGTCATGAAACCAAAATCTGGAATGACGGATGGGTCAGCCCTGCCTGGATCGCCCAGCCACAACCAGAGCAACCCGTGGCGCTCAACGGCGGAATAAGTCGGGATTCGCGCGGCATGGGGAATTTTGCCGTCGCCGTGCGGATTGTGGACGCACTGACCCGATGTGCCATCGAACTGCAGGCCGTGATACGGACATTGGATGATGCCGTCGCCTACGACAGTTCCTGTATGCAGCGGCGCAAATCGATGCGGGCACCGGTTGCCCGCCGCGACGCAAGTGCCGTCTTCCTTGCGAAGCATCAGGATCGATTCGCCGCAGATTGTGCGAGCCATCGGTGCGGTGGTGATTTCGCTGGCGAGCGCCGCGACATACCAGGTGTTTTTGAGGAATGTCATGCTGTTGTCTCCTATGCGGGGGCATTCTCTGGCTTCTGCAGACGCCTTTAGCGTAACAAGCCCTTGATCGTGTCAGCACCGAAGCCCATCGCATCGTAGTGCTTCTCGCACATCTCGATGTAGTCGTGAACATCGAAATAGCCGTCGGACTTGCCATCCTTGTCTAACCAGATCAGCGGTCCGTGCACGATAAAGAAAACCCGCATCGGTTCCTCATGTTCGAAGGCAACGAGTGTGTGGCCTTCGCCTGGCGTCTCGTAAACGAAGTCGCCTTTTGTGGCGGTCCAGTCATGTTCGAGGTATCCCCATTTGCCGGAGATGGTGTATGCAAAAACTTCATGCGGGTGGTAGTGCCGATTGACGAGGCCCGCTTCTTTCGCCATCAGGATGTCGCACCACCTGTTTTCGCTCGGCGAGATCCACAACGGACGGGATGACACGGTTTCGGTGAACGGCACGTAAAGCCGGTCATCTTCCGACGCCGCGCCGGCGATGTACGCCTCCGGCAACGCGTGCGGTTTGAACGGGTTGGCGATCGGGCTGAGGTCGCGCCAGAATTCATTCTTTGCTCTATCTACCATCATCGTCTCCTTGAAATCGTGAAGACAATTTATCGTCAATGGCGGAGGTCGGTTTGATTCCTGAGGACGTGGGATTTGACTGAGCGGGACACCAGATCACCTCAATTTCGACGACGCCTGACAGGCGTCCCTATAAGTGGTAGCTTTCTAGAAAGCCGAAATCAGACGACGGTCGCCGCAGAAGCGACCGCAAAATTGGAGACAAAACCGGTGAATACTTATCCCCCTTTACTCACGTACGCATCGACGGATCCCGTGGCGATCGAAGAAAGGCTCGCATATTGGGATAAATACAACGCCGCGGCGCTGATCGGGTTGCGCACGTCTTCGCTATCGGAGTCAGGGCTGACTGCGCGGCAGGCGAACGGTACTCTGGACACCATGCGCGTTGCCGAGATCGAAGGAAACGATCATGTGATCGAACGGAACCCGCGACTCGTGAAGGAGTTTCCCAAGGAATCGATCTTTGCGTGTCACCTGGTTAAAGGAAACGCATACTTCATTCAGGGCGGCCAAAGTCAGTCTCTGACCGTCTGCGACACAATAATCTACGACACACGTCGTCCCTTTACGTTTGGCTTTCTCTCGGATATGCGTGAGCTACTCGTGGATATTCCCGTGACCGAACTGGCCGAACAGTGGGACATCCGGGCTGACGAGTTACCGCTCAAAATTGCGCCGACGCCCGGTGTCGGTATCGCTGTGGGAGCCGAGTTTCGGCGGGTCCTGACCAGCTATCTGCGGGACCCGGCAGCCGAAAGTGCGGAGTCGTTGCCGGCACGCACCCATATGCTGCTGCGCTCGATGGTGAAATCGAGCAGGAACGGAGCATCTGCACTCGAGCCATCCGTGTTTTATGTTCTGCAGGCGAAGGGCTATATCGCCCAGAATTTGAGTGACACACAACTGACGCCTACGAACGTTGCGGTCAAAGTCGGTGTTTCAGTGCGACATCTCAATCGTCTATTCGCTGCGGAGCGAACTTCGCTTTCCGACTATATCTGGGCGCAGCGAGCCGCGCGAGCATACCGCGACCTGGTCACTCATGCGGGACGGAAAGTAACTATCGGAGAGATCGCGTTCCGTTGGGGCTTTTCGAGTCAGGCACATTTTTGCCGGACGATCGTCGCACGCTATGGAATGACGCCCTCTGATATATTACGCTCACCGAATAGTGCTCCGCGTGGTACTCAGGGCGTCTAGGACCGATGGACAGGTAAGTGCCGTCAACGCGGCCGACACGGTAGCGCGAGCAACAGCGCGCGCCGAGGTCCGGGGTGCTGTGTCGAGCGTCAGGATAAGCGCCCCAACGATCTGACCATGGATGTAGTGAGCACAGCACCGGCTGTCGAGAGTAGATGGCAATACACCATGTCCGATCGCGCGATCTAGCGCTGTTCTCAGTACCGAAATCAAGGAGTCTACGGCGTGCCTAAAACCGATCGCAAGGGCATTCTGCTCGGTCATCTCGGTGCGCGCGAGCAAAATCACGAAAAAGCGCATGGTCTGTGTATCGACGAATGGCTCTTCGACAAGTTGCAGGCAGAATCCCTGGACGTCTTCAAGCAAAACGCCCGTACTGATGCGCTCGCTAAACGCCTCGATGCGGGTAGCAATCCTCGCATACCCCCTCTCAAACATCGCTGCCAGCAGTGCGTTCTTATTGTCAAAGTGCCAGTAAAGCGCACCTCTCGTCAAACCCGCGTGGCAGGCGATCCGCAATAACGATACATGCTCGACGCCCTCTGTCGCGAAGAGCATCTCTGCTGAATCCAGCAGTCGAGCACGGGTTATCAGCGAGCCCTCTTTCGAACTTTTTCCCATTACGGACTCTGTGTGTCCTTCCCACAACAACGTACAGGCCGACCCGACGGCTGTCCGCCATGCGCCAGGGAATGCAAATATTTCCGATCCGGTTCTAGCTACGCGTGATCCGGACGTAGGGCTACGTGACGAGTGCGATTCGCGCTCCTCATGTCATCTGTTGATCCAAACTTCAGCCACCTTCGGAACGGACAGTCTTGATGCCGACGAAACCACGTCCCAACCTGCATTGTCCCGCATATGGGCAGGAGAAGTCCCGATGAGTTCCGCGTCGGCTGCAAGCACGCCGGGCATCTCCGCGAGAAGGAACTCGACCCATGTTCGGATTTTTGCGTCCAGATGCTTTCTGGACGAATAAAGGAGGTAGAGATTCAGTTCCTGTAGCGTGTAAGTCGGCAGAATCCGCACCAAGGTTCCGGCGCGAAGTCCTGCGAGAGCCGTGGCGCAAGGCAGCAGTCCGATACCGAGTCCAGACTGGATAGCGACATCAAGCGCTTCTGCTGTATTGACTCGGAGTGTTGATGGGTCCAAAAGGACCTCTTCGATGCCGTCAGCACCTTCAAACTTCCATCGATCTGCGGGGAACACCGGGGTGCGTAGCTGAATGCACGTATGCGTCCCGAGGTCGGCCGGTGTCTGCGGCACGCCGGATTCGCTAATGTAGTCCGGCGATGCGCAGGCGACGCTAAAGACGCTACCCAGATGGCGCGCGACAAGATCTGAATCCGGCATCTGCGGCGCGAGCACCAGCGAAACGTCAAAGCCTTCGGCGACAAGATCTGGAACGCTTTGGGAAAAGGTGAGATCGATGGAAACAGCCGGATGCAACTTCGAGTAGCGCGCAATCGCCGGTACAACGTGATGCTGTCCGAAACTGGACATCGCGTGAAGCCGCAGCACGCCCGAAGGGTGTGTGTGAGCCTTGCGCGCCTCCGCCTCTGCGTGATCGATTTCCATCAGTATCTGCTGACAGCGTCGCAGGTAGCGCTCTCCTGCCGCCGTCAGCGCCATACGCCGTGTCGTGCGATTTATAAGGCGGGTGCACAAGTGATCCTCGAGCGCGGTCACGGCCCGTGATACCTGCGCGGTTGTAGTCTGCATCCGGCGCGCCGCATCGGTAAAGCTCTCATTTTCTGCAACATGCACAAATGCACGCATACCTTGAAGCATATCCATATTTCTTTTAATCCATCGAATGGCGCCACCCGATTCACCCGCGGAGCCTGTTCAGAAGAAAAGATATCATTCCGACAATCCGCCTCCGAGCGCCTTATACAGACTGATCTCTGTAGTTAATTGCAGCATGTGATCGCTCAGAAGTTGCTGCTGTGAGGACAGCAACTCACGCTGAGCATCGAGTACTGTGAGATAGGTGGAAATGCCCTGGCGAAAACGTTCGTTCGCAAGGGCGAAGTACTCCTTGTTGTTTTGCACCAGATCGCGCTGCGCCTGAAGCTGGTCGACATAGGTAGAGCGTGCGGCGAGTCCATCCGCGACTTCCCGGAAGGCGACCTGAATGCTTTTCTCGTATTGCACAATCGCAATATCTTTCTGGATCTTCGAGTAATCAAGACTGGCCTTGAGGCTGCCGCCGTTGAAAATCGGCACGTTGATCTGAGGTGCGAATGTCCAGATACCCTGGCCCGGCGTGAACAGATCCTTGAGCCCGGCGCTCGTTGTGCCGGCCGAGGCTGTCAACGTGATGCTTGGAAAGAATGCCGCACGCGCGGCACCGATATTCGCGTTGGCCGAGAGAAGCTGATGTTCAGCAGCCTGGATGTCCGGGCGACGCAACAGAACGTCCGAAGACAGTCCCACGGGAAGGTTGTAGATCACCGTATTGTCGAGCGGATCTTCCTTAGGCAAATCGTTCGGTAAAGGCGCGCCGACTAGCAACTCAAGGGCATTGATATCCTGCGCGACCTGACGCATATCAGCAGCCTGCTGGGTGCGCGCACGGTCAACCGCCACACGAGCCTGCCGCACCGCCAACGCTGATGCAATACCTTTTCGCTCATTGTGTTCGACCAGGTCCAGACTTTTTTGATTGCTCGCCAGGGTTGCATCCGTCAACTTCGCGAGGTTCTGATCTGTCCGCCAGGTTAAATAGGCATCCGCAACCTCGCTCACCAGGGCGATTCGTTCGCTGCGTTGCGCCTCGTCGCTGGCGAGATAGGTTTCCAGCGCCTGCTTCGAGAGGCTTCGTACCTTGCCGAAGAAGTCGACCTCATAGGAGCTCATTCCCAACGCGACTTCGTACTGGTTCTCCATGCCTGGCAGTCCCGAAGCCGATACGTCAGATGGCAGTCTTTGTATGTTCGCCGATGCGCCCGCGCCGACATTCGGCAGCAATTTCGCGTTCTGGATACGGTGCAGCGCGCGGGACGCGTCGACGTTTAACGCGGCCTTGCGAAGATCGCGATTGTTTTCGAGTGCAACTCCGATCACGCTGCGCAGACCCGGGTCTTTGAAAAATTCTTTCCAGCCGATGTCGGGCGCCATCTTTCCGCTGTTCGCAGACGCGGATGCATACGCGGGACCTGTGGGCCATGTCGGCCTAACTGGCGCAGTAGGACGGTGATACTCGGGTATCAGGCTGCAACCAGATAACACCATGCTGCATGCCAGAATTGAAGCGATATGGCGAGGTTTCATTGCATTGTTTCCTGAAGCGGAAGCGACTTGAATACGCGTCGGATCAAGTAATCGCATTCGCGCAGGTAGTGATCACGCGATATTTTTGTGTCGCTTGTGGAAACGCGGTTCGGCAGAGGAATCGGAGCGACGCCATCTACAAGTCGGTGCTTGTTTTGCCAGCCGTCAAAAAGGTAGTTCCGATAAAGCTCGGTCTTCCACGGCCTCAGTGCGTCCGATCGGGCAGGCATCCCGATGCCTTCCAGGTAGGCATCAACTTTGCTGACCTGCGTCATCAAGAAAATGCATTGCCCAGCTTTATCCACCAATGCCGCCCTGGTGTCGGGCTCCACTTCATGGCTGGCGGCGACCAGCTTGTCGATGACCAGTCCGACACGGTGCTTCAGCGCATTTGCAGCGCCGTTGCCGTGGCGATTCGTCAGGATGACATTGCGTAGATCCGCTTCAAATAGCGAAGCGGCGGATGCCCCCTCTTTAAACAACGGCCGCCGTGGCAGCAAGACGTAAAGGAGCGCCAGAATCGCGGAACCGATGCCGACCGACAACGAGCGTTCGATAGCGAATGGCACATTCAAGGCCAACGCAGGCGTGTTCAAAGGAAGCACGAGAATCATGTACGACAGGCAGAAGCCGAGACTATAGGGGAACGACATGAGACTGGACAGACCCATCAATCCGAAGAACAACACACTGCCTGCCGTCAGGATCAACAGCTCAATCGCGCTCGGCGCCTGAGCCAGCAAAATGAACACTGCCAGACCTACAGGAATGCCTATGGCCGTCCCAATGACGATCTTCTTCAGAATGATTTCGGGGTGAGGCAACTTACCGAGCATGATGCTGAAGACGACGGGCACGACCGCGATTAGAAATCCCTGACCCCATCCGGTCGCGTACCACAGGCCAAAGACAATCACGAACAGCAAGGACGATCGTAATCCGGTCGTAACGCTGTTACGGAACTGGAAGTGCCGCTTGATCCTCGTGCCCTCGACGTCGATTTTTTCTGCTCGAAGCAGGCTACCATACAGGTCGGCGAGCGACTTTAGCTGCAGCGCGAGGTTGTGCAACTTCGTGAGCAGCAAGGACCGCCCGGTGAACTCGACGATCTCCCGGTCCTTTGCGATCGAGCCATTCAACTCCCAAATAAACTCCGTGAGCGAATCCATCTCGTGCGGCATCCGGCGCACCCGATCGAGCGGCATCGATGCCGCAGCCTCGGTCAGGCGCTGGAGTTCCGCCGCGACGGCGTGTTGTTCGTCCGGCTGAAGCTGGTGCAAAGCGTACGATTCCGAGACTATTTCGACCGACACACGGTTCATTTCTCGCGCAATTTTTGCCGCCCGCTGTCCCCAATGACCTTCGAGACTGCAGTGGTTCGCCGCGTCCTCGCACTCGACAAGCGTCGAATAAATAGCCGCCTGCTTCGACCGCAGTGCGTCGTCGTCGAGTGCGAAGTCGCTATTCAGGTGAAACAACGCATCGACAAGCTTGCGGCTCGTACCGTACAGCATATCGGTGCTGTACACCGGCCACAGTGCGGCACTGACGAGCGCAGCCCAGGCGATCCCTGCGATGATCGCCCCAATACGATCGATGAAGATGACGATGAACTCTTCGCTCGTCGGACCGATAAATCCGGGGATCATCACCATGATGACCACGGTCACTGAGAAGATTGCACAACAGAACGTGAAGTTGCCGTCGCGTGTGTGATAGGACAGGCTCGCGGAGACGAAAATAACCGCCGCTACAAGCAGTGCCAACATGAAAGGACTTTGTGCCGTGAACGCCATCAAGAGTAGTCCCAGCAATCCACCGAGAATAGTGCTGATGCACTGAAACAGACATTTTTTGACGACCTGTGCGTGGTCCGGTGCGAAGAAAGAAATCATTCCGGTGATCATTGCCCACACCGGATGTTCGAAATTCATCAGAAGCGCAATCACGAGCGCGCCCCATACGGAAATGCTGACTTTGATCGCTGTTCTGACGGCGACCTTGTTCGTGAGCAGATAGGCGCTTAGCACTGAGCCTGTCATTGCTTTTCAGCCTGAAAAATTACCAAGGCGTTCATAGCGGCCAATTTCGCCATTAATGGAGAACGGCGCTGACGTCGGTGCTCAAAGCATGCAGAACCGATCGACGGTTGCGTTGCTCGTTTGGCGGAACCACGACTTTGAGGGTTGCCGACATTCCCGAACTCAAATCCACCCCGGCCGGGACGCTATCGATCCTGATGTCGACAGGAATGCGCTGGGCGAGACGAATCCAGGAGAAGGTCGCGGAAACGGACGGCAACATTTCGTTTCCCGGTGTCGTATTCTCGTTGGAGATGCCGCTGTCGATAGCCTCAACGTGGCCGTCGAGTCTGATACTGCCAGCCATCAACCATATTTCCACTTTGTCGCCAAGCCTGATGGCGGGTATCTTGGTCTCTTCGAAATAGCCCGTGACGTAGTAGCTATTGCTTTTAACGAGCGCCAGACGGTCGACGCCACGCGTGACGTAGTCCCCTTTTTCTAGCGCCAGATTGATGATTTTCCCGTCGGCCGGGGCCTTGTATATCGTTCGGGACAGATCGAGTTGCATCGCATCTACTTTCGCTTGCGCCTGCTTGTAGACCGCGAGCTTCGCCAGCATATCGAGGCGCGCGAGGTCGATTTCTTCGCTGCTCACGCCGCCGTCGGTCAGGCTGCCGCGACGTTGATAGACGCTCGCCGCTCGCTGCCAATCCACCTTCGCACTGTCGGCCTGTGCCTGAGCCTGTTCGAGTGCGACCTTGTAACGTGCGTTGTCGACGGTGAACAGCACATCGCCTTCCTTGACCGATTGAGAGTTCTCGGCATTCAGCTGGTCGATCCAGCCCGAGACATCCGGTGCGATGGAAATGACCGTCGCACGAACCCTGCCATCGCGGGTCCACGGCGTGTACATGTACCGATTCCAGATGAAGCTGATTCCAGCGCCGATAGCGGCGATCAATATCAAGGTCGTCAACGCACTTGCTGCTCTTTTCATTGTCCAGCTCTCAAAATGAATGACTTACCATCATCGCCACGATGCCGACCAGCAACAGCACGTACAGAAGGCTTTCGTTCCTGTGCAACGAATAGGGGATGATTCGGTTTACCACCCCCGCAATCAGACTTGTGCCGACGACGGCCGCAAGGATCATCATGAATATCGGGCTAAGCAGAAGACCAAAGACCTCTACCTCGTGAAGTGGCATCGACAACTCCGTTGTTACGTTTCGTGCCGATGACGCTGAGGGCCGGCACACTAGTGATCGGTCTCCGATGCCGGGCTGCCGCATCATGTGACTCCAGATTCGCGCATGGTCTACCGCTGGTCTCGCAAACGCCCACGCGGATTCTGACGAGAACAAACAGTTTTATTTCGGGCAATTCACCGCAAACTAAAACAGTAATGTACCATACGTTACGTTTTGGTGTGGTTTGAAAATGAATCGGTAGCCTTTCGCGTCCATGTCCGGTTTGGATCTCTGGTCCAGGCCGTTCGTGCATAATCGCTGGCTCTGCCAGCTCGTGACGAGGAGGGCTTTGAGGCCCATCTCAACCTCGTGCGTTGCTGGGCGCTTTTTATGAAGGAGGCTAGTTGGTCATGAGGAAGCTGAGCGAGGAAAGTGAACGTCAGGCTCCCACAGTAAAGGGCGAAGCGCGACGCGTCAGGCTTCTTGAAGTGGCCGCCGAAGAATTCCTTACGACCGGATATGCGCAGACGTCGATGAAGACGATCGTAAGCAAGGCAGGAGGATCCGCCGCGACCGCGTATCAGTTGTTCAGCAACAAGGAAGGGTTGCTCGCCGCGGTGCTGCAGCGCGAATTCGAAGGTCTCGAAGCGCAGTTCTTTCCGGAGAGCCTGCTTTCGAAGCCCCCTGCAACAGCTCTGTACGCGATGGCATTGCGCCTGCTCACGTATACGACCCAACCGCGCTCGGTTGACTTTTATCGTCTACTTGTGGCCGAAGGACATCGCGTTCCTGGTATTTCGGAGTATTTTCGAAAGATCGTCTCGGTACAGGTTATCGACCCGCTGGAACGCTACCTTCGTGCTGCCTGCGAGCGTGGTGAGCTTCGAATCGACAATCCGGCGCACGGCGCTCGACTGCTCGGGAATCTGCTCCAGGGAATGTCCAATGAAGCCCGAATAGTCGGCGGTTATCCCGACGGCCTTCCCGCATTAGACAAACAGATCTGCCGATACAGTGTAGATGCGATTTTAGGCCTGTGGACGGTCGACCCCCGGCCCTAGATGATATTTGGTTTCCTGGACACGGGCCTCGTCCGCGAACAACCCGCTATCAAATGACTGTCTTGTCTACCGGGGGCGGACGTCCATTCCCTAGAGTGGACTAGTGCCTTAGGTCGGAGCACGCGTTTGCAGGCAGGCAGCGTGACCCGACATTCGCGGCCACCTGCGTGAGAGCGGCAGCAAAGCGACATGAAGCTGCCACGCGAACAGCGACACCTGAGCGTTGGCTCAGGCCGCCCCTCGTCTTCCAATGCGACTATTCGAACGTCGGTTGTACCTTGAAAGCCGCCCTATATGTCGCGTTGGGTCGACCGGCTGCAGCGGGTCGAGAGTGTGAGGTCACTGATCGAGAAAGCTGTCATTCGGCGGCGACGACAAACCACCGGCCGCAGTCCGCCATATTGCTGACGTAGCAGTCGTCCGGTCCCAGCGGCCGCAAAGGCCGACCAGCGGTCCTCCGAAACTTCGTTAGCGATGCGCAAATCGAGCTCACAGAGTTCGAGGCACTCTTCTCTTTAACGCCTTGGCAACCGTAGCTGCAATAACGGGTGTTAAGTCACCGTGCGCGCCTGCTCGGAATCACGGTCCTGTGGATCGTCAGTGAGGCCGAGAAAGTCCGCAATGTCCGGATCATCCTGCGCATCCCGAGCGAAATCGCACTGTTGTCGAGCGAAGCTTCCCCTAAAATTCGTCACGGCACTGGCGGCTCGCGCAGAGCGCTGTCTTGATCTGCATCGTCAGAACGTGCCGCGGCCAGCCATGCTCATGCGTCTTGCCGGCATACGCGCTTCCTCGCTTCGAATCCTTGACCATATGCAGTAAGGTAGAAAGATGGAACCAAGGCAATTGTGCAGCAGGCTCTGCCCAAATTTGGCCCTCTGGCCACGCCTGCATAAGCGAGCGCATATATTTCAGGTTGCGTTAAGAAAATCCGCGCATGTCGGGAACCTCGATCTTAGGTTCCGGGCAAGTTGGGCAACTATTCCAGCGCCCCGCCCCGTCGCCACCGATGATCGCCGGGTCCTCAGCCAATCTGCCCGACTCCTCGTGCAGTCGCAGCCCAATCCAGCGCAGGGAGGCTTCCCTGCCGGCGCCCCACTGCGCGTTGGCTTAGCTGCCTCAGGACGAGGTTGCAATCCACCGCATTCCTCCGTCCTTGGTCCGTTGATTTTGCTCATGGAATACCAGTTGTCTCGCGACAATGGGGTATCCCGGCTCGGTCGTCCAGACTGTTGACGCTGTCAGCGCAGCGCTACTCGCCGGCTGCGACTTAGGGCGAGGTCCGGCGGCGCGATCGGCCTTGAACGCAGGCGCATGGGTGGCGCAGGCGCCCAGCGACGAAGTGGACGCGGCGACGCCCTTCCTAGCATCGATGACTTTGCCCGTAACCCAAGGTCCTGTCACTCATCAAACTTAGGTCACCGCTCCAACGCAGAATCGGATGTCGCCTCGACGGCAGGTGCAAAATCAGGGGAACTTCTGCGGCAATCGGTCCGCTGCCCTGCAGGCAACTCGTGTCTCTCAAGCAGTCACTTTAAGACCGCTTTTGCCCGCTGCGAAGGACTCGCTGCAGTGAGGCAGCATGAGGGGCGTTCAGAATAGTTTCTATGAACAGCAGCGCCGACACCGGTCGGACTCGGTAAAGTTAATGTCGATCGGAAATAGTGAAAGAAGCTTGGCGCGACGGCGACCTATTTCGCGCGACAACAATTAGTTGCGCATCATGCCGACGGGCAAACTAATCGGACCGGGCGACGACTCGGACGTGAGACACGAGGCTAATTAATTGCGTGCACATTTGGTGTGAGTCGCTACATCGCGTCTCGGCGGAAGCGGTTCCTGCATCGCGTACGGGGAATTCTTGCGTGTCAAGGGATGGTTGTTCCTAATCTGCTTAATACGCACAAGAACGGCGTCACGCTCATAGCGTTTGCACGAGCGGATCGCGCACCGTGTAGCTCTTTTTGATGGTTCCAACCAGTCACGCATCAGCACCGTATTCAGCGCGGTGCAGTTCGAATCGACGACGGCCCACCGGTCAGCGCAATCCGCGGGCCAACTTCATGCAAGCGTCCGCCATCCACGGCGAAAAAGGCGAGTTGCTTCTCGACGTTGAACTGCACGATCAAGTACTTACTGTCCGCAGTGAACGCGATGCCCTGTGCTGCTTCTCCGCCAGCCGCTTCGGAAACCTTCACCGCCTGTCCGTCGCGAATCGCGAACAACAGTACCTTCCCGCGCGGCTGACGACCTGGATTGTCTGGCGTCAGATTCGAGCCATTCATTGCCTAGACGCCAATCCATTTGCCATCTGGCGAAATGGCAACGCCTTCAGGCAACGACGGCACGGTGATGTGTTGAACCGCGCGGAACGGCTCATGCGCCGTGTCGATAAGTGTGATTGCATCGGCATCGCCCGTGAGCGTGCCCGCGTAAGACGGCAACCCGGCGAGACCAACATCACTCACGACAGCCCACTTACCATCGCTCGACACGTCGATCGTGTACGGAGCCACGCCGCTCGACAAACGCAAACCGCTATCTGAAACCCGAGCATCGGCAACGTTGAGCACAGCGACGCCCTGCTCATCGCGCATGGCCACCAAAGCGCGCCGCCCATCATGAGTGAAACTCACGCCCGCCAGGCGTTTGTGTCCAACAGTCAGACGCCCGGCGAGCGTCACATTTCCATCGTCAATTCGAAGCTCCACAACACTGCCGTCGACACACGTAACAAGTGCAAGCCGACCCGCGTGGTCGATCGCAATCCCTTGAGGATGACTCCCTATCTCGATCCGGCTCACGACAGGCACCGGCGCGTGCAAATCGACTACTTGCACAAATGAATCCATTTGCAGCTTGCTCGTTGCATGATCGTAGCGAGTCGGTGCGCCGACCAGCGCGATGGCGCCGTCTGGTGTAATTGCAACTGCTTGCGGCGGACCCTGAATGCCATTCTCGACCTCCACCTGCGCCTTTATCTGGGGCGGGAAATGGCTCGCATCGAGAAGCGTCAACGTGTCAGGGCCGTGAGTGTCGGGATATGTATCGCGCCCCTCGACCCGCTGATACTTTCCGTCGTTACCCGACACGATCCAGTCGGCCCCTTCGGACGCAGATGCGAACGTCGATGAGGTAACGGCGATGGTCAGCGTAATTACCGCCTGCGCACAGAGGGTGAATTTAGAAATAGATAATTGCATGTCGATGTCTCGGTAATGACGTCTCGTGAAACTATTTTGCCGATGCGGCTACCGCTATGGCTCCCGCGCCGGCCTGGGCAATTATGGAGTCCTGGACGCCGGCGCCACCGCTGGCGCCCACCGCTCCCTCCAGTTTGCCGTCAATCACGATCGGAATCCCGCCCTCGCCCGCCAAAATGCCAGGAATGCTCAGCACAGCCGCCGAGCCGTTATTTACCGCTTCTTGCATCGCCTTCGTCGGCCGACGAAATTGCGCGGACGCGCGCGCCTTCGCCTCCGCAATCGCGAGCGACGCCAGTTGGGTGTTGTCCATCCTGTCACACGACAGCAGATTGCCGGCGCTGTCGACTACAGCAACCGCATATTGCCAGTTACGTCGATGTGCTTCTGTCTCGGCGGCATCGATAACCTTGCGGGCCTGCGTCAATGACAGAGGAGGACCATAAGGCACGTCAAACGGTAACTTCTCCGGCACGTTCGGGGTATCAACTGACTGGGCTTGCGTCGCACCGGCAACACTCAAGGCCACCAACGCGAGAAGAGACGAAACAGCAACTTTGAACATAGATGAACCCTCATTCACACATAACGCGCCACGCGATGGTCTTTTATCCGTTGCTCCGGCCGTCAGCGACCTCGGACTGATGCGCACGCCACTTCCAGAACGCAAACGTGCCGAACAGCAACACGAGTCCGCACAGACCCGCCACCGGCAAAATGTACGGCTGAATCCACGCGAGCAATGGCAACTGGCCGCCCTGGCGCGCAACTGCGACATCGGCTGAAGTCACGGGAGCTTTCGGATTGCCGAAGTGCTGCAATACGTAGTTCGAGATCGCGGCAATCTGATCGTCGGTTAGAGGCTGTACGTACGACTCTTCGCCAAAGTTCGGCATAAGCACGTGCCTGTCACCCACTTTGCGATCCACACCATGAAGGATGGTCGCGACCAGATTCGATGAATTCGTGCCGCCCGTCGCTGTATTATGAAATAGCGACGGATAGCTTTGATCGGCGCTGCCCGAACCGTCCGCGCGATGACAGCTTGCGCAATAGCCACTGAACAACGCAGCGCCGGAGGACGGCGGAACGATACTGTTCTCACTCGACATGCCGCGCAGCGACGCTTCATCGCTACCATGGCCGTCGTACGCGAATGCCGGCTTGCTTTCGCCCGGCGTGCGGATCGGTGCCGTGCTGCGCAGGTAGACTGCGATCGATTTCAGATCGTCGTCCGACAGGAACTGCAAACTGTTTTGCACCGCTTCGGCCATGCCGCCGGCCGCTTGGTTCTTGCCGTCGACGTGGCCGGCTTTCAGATACGTGACGAGTTCGTCGTCGGACCATGCACCGATACCGCTGACCGGATCCGATGTGATGTTCGGTGCGTACCAGGGCCCAAGTTGTGCGCCGCTGAATCCCTGGTCGATATCTTCGGCCATCATGAAGTTACGCGGCGTGTGACACGCGCTGCAATGCGCGAGTACGTTCGTCAGGTACGCACCGCGATTCCACTCGACGCTACGATGCGGATCGACCGTGAAGCGCTGATTCTTCAGAAACAGCATGTTCCACACGATCATCGACTGACGGATGCTGAACGGAAGCGGCAATGCCGTTTGCGGTGGAACGTCGTCGACCGGCTCCACACCCTTCATGAAATACGTATAAAGCGCGTGCACGTCCTTATCCGTCATACCGACATATGAGGTGTACGGCATCGCCGGATAGAGATGCGCGCCGTCGGCGCGAACGCCTTCGCGCAACGCGCGCGCGAACTGCGCCTCGGTGTAATTGCCTATTCCCGCTCTTTTCGAGGGCGTGATGTTGGTCGAGTAGATCGTACCCATCGGCGACACGATGCCGTAGCCGCCTGCAAACGGTTTGCCTTTGTCCGCGACCGTGTGACATGCCATGCAGTCGGACGCAATCGCAAGAAGATGACCTTGATGGATCAACGCGGTTTCCGTATCTGGCGCGGCTGCACCCGTAACCGAGTTCGCGACGCTTTGCGCAAACGCGGCTGCTGCACCAAGCGCACTCACGCCGAGCGCGATGATCGCTACCCACGCGCGGCGACGCCTCTTGGCCGCGTCCACCGAGCGGCGCGCATTGAAGAATCGATCGATCATGTCAGCCTCGCCGCAAGGTTCTTTCGATCGAATCGGCTGATTTGATAGCGAGCGCGGCCATCGACAGTGTGGTATTCACCACCGAAGCTGACGCCATCGCACCGCCGCCGGGCAACCAGAGGTTCACGTGATCGTGCGCGCGGCAATCGCCATCGACGACCGAGTCTTTCGCGCTCGCCCCCATGATCGTGCCGCCCATGATGTGGTTATTCGCGTTCAGGCTCTTCGTGATATTGAACTCGAGCGCCCCGAACAACTGGCCAATATGCTCGAGTTGCGCGTGCGCAGCGGTCGCGCCGTCGCGCACATAATCGCCGACGTCGTAGTAGATATCGGGGCACGCAAGACCATGCGGATCGCGGCGCGTTTTGCTCAACGTGAGACGGTTTTGAGGGTCGGGCAACGGCTCAAGGCTGATCGACAGATCGACGCCAAAAATCGCGCGGCGGCGAATCTCGTCGTCCAGTTCCTTGCCGACGAGACCGAGTTGCAATGCCTGCTCCGTGGCCGGAGCGACGCGCGAGATATTGTTCAGGATCATCTTGTTTGACGAATACTTCGAGCGGAACGCACCGTCGCGCGGACCGACGATGCAACTGCTCTGTGCGGGTCCGCGGCCCAGCCACAACGGCTCGTTGGCAAGGAACGTGCAGTGAAAACCGGAGTGGTCCATCATGTTGCGGCCGACCTGGTCCGAGCTGTTTGCAATGCCGTTGGGATTGCGCGCATTAGCGGCGAGCAGCAACAGACGTGGCGTCTCGATGCCATTGCACGCGAGTACGAAGGCACGCCCCTTCGCCGCATGCGACTGGCGATTCGCATCGTAGAAATGAACCGCGGTGATGTTGTTCTGGTCGTCAGTATCGATCTTGTAGACCACCGATTCCGCCATCACTTTTGCGCCCTTCTTTTCGGCGCTCTGAATCGTGTGAATACCGTTGTACATTGCGCCGATCGGACAGATCGGCTGACAGTTGTTGTTGCCGCAGCAGGTCGGCCTGCCATTCCACGGTCGCGTGCTACGTCCTTGCGGAATTGGGATCGAGCGATAGCCGTGCGCATTGACGATTTCGGCAAAACGCGTGTCGCCGTAAGCCCAGGGGACCATGTCCATTGGATACGGACGGCTGCGCTCGGACGGCGATTGCCGTTCGGGATCGTTCGGACCGGCAACGCCGAGCGCTTCCTCCGCGCGGCAATAGTATGGTTCGAGATCGTCGTACGAGATCGGCCAGTCACGACCCACGCCGTATGTCGATTGCATCTTGAAGTCCACCGGCAGATGGCGCCAGCACGACGCTGCCCAGTGCCACGTCGTGCCCCCCACCGTGCGCAGATAGCCCTGCTTGAAACTACCCGCGCTTGGGCCACTCAATGCGACGTAATCGTTCGGCGGAAAGTACAGCGGCGCGGGCGCAGCTTTCGCCTGCGGATACAGACCCTGAAAGTCAGAACCGACGCGATTCGGGAATGGCATGTTTCGCCAGTTCTCGACAGCGGTTGCGCGGTCGATCCGCAGTCCTGCTTCAAGAATCACGACAGAGTGGCCTTGTCCGGCGAGTTGATCGGCGATCAACGCGCCGACCACGCCTGAGCCGACGATAACGACGTCCGCGACGACATCGCCGCTGGAGGAGATTGTGGGCGATACCATGTTCAAGCCTGTTTTTGCGTGGTGGGCGCAGGCGCGGCGCTACGCGCTCTGGCGGCTTCGGCGGGCGTCGAAACGCCGGCGGCGGGCGGCTGCCTTTCCCACCAAAGAGGTCCGTTTGCGCAGTAAGTCGGCGCGCTCAGACCGTCGGCGACGGTCGCGTACATCAGCGAATCCGCGTACGCGACCATCTTCGAATGCTGGTCGCGCGTGACGGTGCCGGTGTACCAGCCGGCGACGATCGTAGTCGCGATGTCGTGCAGCCCGGCACCACTGGCGGCGGCAAGTAGTTGTTGCGGGCTCTGCCCTGAATGCATCTGATCCGCGAGCGCCGCTGCTTGCGCGGCAAAAACACTATCGCTAGCGCACAGCGTCGCGAACAAACGCGCACCGAAAGTCGCGTTCATCGACGCGTGGCCGGTCAGCGCTTTCGATAATTGCACGAAGGCTGTTGCGTCGAGCAACGGCGCGCTCGTCGCACGCTTGGCCGCCGATACCCGCGCCCCCTGCGCAAACACCGCTGTAGGGGAAAGAAACGCGAGCTGCGTCGCAGCCGCGAGTGTCTTGAGCGCATGACGTCGGGACAGATTTGGCGCGCCCGGATCGCATTCCGAACTGATTTTTTCTCTGAGCATTCGAGGTTGCTGGAACGGTCAACGGGCGTGTCACTACATCCGGCGCGGACAAATCCAATTGGACCGGCCCAAGCATTGGGTAAGTTGAAATTCACGTTCAGGTTTGATTGCGCCATTGGCGAAATTCTGCTGAATACTATCTTTGAACCGGTTCCAAACGAAAATTAATTTGTGGAAACTCGATTGCAATACTTGCAACAATCGCGCGTGACTACATCTGGTCGCGTTCAACGGCGTCCGTTGCACCGGTGGACGAACAATCCGTGTATAGCAAACTAGTTGAATATTTCAACTAGTTTGCTATACTTTGCTTATCCGCCATGGAGTTTCCTGTGTATTCCGATTTTCTGAATTTCAAGCTGGACATGACCAGTGCTCTACTCATGGAGCACGCTAACGCTGTATATCTCCAGCATTGGAATCTGGATGTGCGCGGATTGCGGGTGTTGCGCCTGATCCACGCCTGCCCTGACATCACCCCCAAGGAAGTTTCATCCCGCGCGTTGCTGGAAAAAACACTGCTGTCCAAGACACTATCGCTGCTGGAGTCTCGCAAACTCATCTCCCGCAACCCCCACCCTGTCGATCGGCGCAGCGTCGGCTTGCGCACTACGGCCATGGGCGCCCAGGTCGCAGATGATTCCTCGGCCGTGGGTGCAGAACTTGAAGATCGGCTCGTGTCGGCGCTTTCGCTTAAGGAACGCAAGGCACTTGATGGTCTGCTATCCAAGCTGATGGACAGCCTGCTACCGCCTGCTTGACGCAGCCGTTTTCCCATCACTTTGCCGCCTTTGTATTTGAAGGAATACCCGATGTCGTCCTTAAAAAAGTTAATCCCCGAGCTTGATGCCCTGTTGCCTGAATTGGAGGAGGTATACAAAGATCTCCACCGTAACCCCGAGCTATCGATGTGCGAGTTCCGCACAGCGAAGATTGCCGCCGACTATCTGGAGCGTTATGGCTACGATGTTACGCAAGAGATAGGCGTGACTGGCGTTGTCGGAGTGCTGCGCAACGGCGAAGGCCCGGTGGTAATGCTGCGTGCCGACATGGACGCGCTGCCCATGGCTGAAGCCACTGGCCTGCCCTACGCCAGCGATGTGGTTAGCCGCGATGAAGACGGCGTGGAAGTTCCTGTGTGCCATTCCTGCGGGCATGACATGCATGTCACGTGGTTAATGGGCGTGGCGCGGGTATTGGCAGAGAACCTCGACACCTGGCACGGCACGCTTCTAGCCGTGTTCCAGCCAGGCGAAGAAGTGGGCAAGGGGGCGCAGAGCATGCTCGACGACGGTATGCTCCAACGCTTTCCCAAGCCCGACATCGTTCTTGGTCAGCATGTGATGGTCGGGCCGGCTGGCACCGTCGGTCATCGCAGCGGCACCATTCTGTCGGCCGGTGACAGCCTGAAAATCAAGTTGTTCGGCCGCGGCGCGCACGGCTCACAGCCGCAAACCTCGGTAGATCCGGTCATCATGGCGGCATCGACAGTACTGCGCCTACAGACCATCGTATCGCGAGAAATCTCCCCGCAGGATCGGGCCGTCCTTACCGTTGGCTCGTTACAGGCTGGCACCAAGGAAAACATCATCCCCGACAATGCCACGCTGAAGCTGAACGTGCGCACCTACGACGAGGACGTACGCGACTATATGCTGGGCGCCATCAAGCGAATCTGCTGCGCCGAATGCTCGGCGTCCAATGCACCACGCGACCCCGAGTTCACGACGATCAACCGCTACCCGCTGACGGTCAACGATGCACAGGCCTCCGCCACTCTGGCCGGAGCTTTCGGTGCCTGGTTTGGCGACCGCGCCTATGAAACGGCGCCGGCAGCCGCTAGCGAGGATTTCAGTGTGTTTGGCCGCGCATGGCAAGTGCCATACGTGTTTTGGTTCGTGGGCTGTACCGATCCGCAAGTGTACGAACAGGCCAAGGCCGCGCGACAAATAAATACTATCCCAAGCAACCATTCACCCCAGTTCGCGCCTTTGCTGCACCCAACCTTGCGCACCGGACTTGAAGCGATGCTGTGCGCGGCCTTCGCCTGGTTCGGGAACGCCGAATAGCCTGCGATGGACAGCCATCTGATCTATACGGTACTCGACCTGTTGGGCACGTTTGCATTTGGCGTAAGCGGCGCAGTCGCGGCACGTCAGCAGCGGCTGGATCTGTTCGGCATTGCGACCATTACCTTCATCGTCGCGTGCGGCGGTGGGATTTTGAGGGACGTGTGCCTTGGCGCATTTCCGCCGGTAGGCCTGTCGAGCTGGCGGTATCTGGCCGTGTCGCTGGTCGCTGCCGCCTGGGTAGTGTGCTCTTACCCAACGGTGTGTCGAATGAAATCGCCCGTACAGCTTTTCGATTCCATCGGCCTTGGACTGTTTGCAGTTGCGGGAGCGAAAAAGGCTTTGGCCGCCCATGCCGGCGCGGAAGTCGCGATAGTTCTGGGAACGGTCAGCGCCGTGGGCGGCGGAGTGCTCAGAGATATATTGCTGTCACGCGTGCCAAGCATCCTGCAGCGGGAAATTTACGCCTCCGCCGCGCTGGCAGGCGCCAGCGTCGAGGTTCTTCTCAGCTACACCGGCGCAAGCTCGGTGTGGACCCCGTGGGCAACAGCCGTCGCATGTACTGTGCTGCGGCTCGTATCGCTGCACTTTGGCTGGCGACTGCCTTCCAGTCGGGATGACGGCAGCAAGCAACTGCTCTAAACCCTGTCTGTCTTCCCGGTTAGCCGACCTCGCGGCATTTTGGGTATCGCAATTAAACACCTGTGACGCCACCACCGTGCTATTCACGCCCCTTCGGTGGCTTGATGCGGGGAATTGCGCCAGCGCGTCGGAACGTAGCTCCCATGTTGCCGCTGCTCTCACGAATCATGTCGATCAACGCCCTCGCGATAGATGTCGCGAGGGCCAGGTCACGGCAGATCAAGCCAATCGTCATGTTGGGCAACGGTTCTGATATCTGCACTCGGCGCAGTTTTGAGTTGTATTCGGGCATGTGGAAAGGTAATGCACTCCACATGCTAATGAGATCCGTCGTCGTCGCCATTTCCACGTACAGCGTTGTCGACGTGCAGCGCAGCACGCTAGACGGTGGCTCAACACCGTTGGCGCTGAAGAGCGACCCTACCAGGCTTGTTGCATCGTCGAAGCCATCCCAACTGAGCCATGCCGACTGGGCCAGCTCACGCAGGGACTTCTTTCCGCGCAGTGGGTGATCCACACGAACCGCTAAAGCGGTCGGAATGGTATAAAGCTCCTCCCAATGGAACCGTGGTTCGACTGGTTGCCCGATACGGGAAACCAATCCCAAATCGATCGAACCGTCCGCCAGCCCCTCTTGTAGCTGTAGCGGCCGGAGTTCACGCACGTTGACGCTGACATGCGGGTGCATCCGCATGAATCGTTTAAGCGCCTCGGCAAACGGTCCAGTTGCGGTTGCTGGTGTGACGCCTACCGTCACATTGCCACGAGCAATTCCTAGCAGATTGTCGATGTCCTCTTTCGCGTGCTGCATCTCCAGTTCGATGGCGCGCGCGTGCCGGACCAGACTCTGCCCATACGAAGTCAGTTGCACGCCATTGTTGAACCGCAAAAGCAACGGCGCCCCGAGTTCAGTTTCCAGATCGGAAAGTGCCTTGCTAATCGCCGGCTGGGTAATGTGAAGCACCCGGGACGCCTCGCGAATGCTGCCCTTCTCTGCCACCACGATCAACGAGCGAAGCTGGTGAAGTTTCATTAGAAGTATCCGTTGCCGTGTCGTAGGAGGAGACGCGAGGATAGCCGAACGTCAGAAAACGTAAAAGTTGGCGATAAGAAAAAGTAATCGGCATAAAAACAAACGAATTGCGGTAACAAATTGACGCCTTCATTGTTGGATCACCGCGTCAAACGCGCGACACCCACCACCCCACCGGAATCGTCATGGCAAATCTGCATAGCCCGGCCGTAGATTCGGCGATCAGTGCATCCACTGAGGTCCGAGCGTCAAATTTCAAGCTGATCGCCGCAACAGCACTCGGAAACGGTCTTGAGATGTTCGATTTCACGATTTACAGCTTCTTCGCGCTTCTTATCGGAAAGCAATTTTTTCCGTCAGACACGCCTTTCGGTTCCTTGTTAATGGCCGTAGCGACGTTCGGCATCGGCTTTGTGATGCGCCCCCTCGGTGGTGTGCTGATCGGCAATTATGCGGACCGCGCTGGTCGAAAAGCAGCAATGACGCTGACGATCATGATGATGGCCGTAGGCACTGCGCTCATCGGACTAGCTCCGACATACAAGAGCATAGGAGTGCTGGCTCCAATATTGATCGTCATTGGACGATTGATCCAGGGGTTTTCAGCAGGCGGGGAAATTGGGGCATCGACCACCCTGCTCATGGAGTCGAGCGGGCCCTCCAGTCGCGGCTTTCTTACGAGCTGGCAAGTAGGTAGCCAAGGTGCAGCAGCACTGATCGGCGCTCTGAGCGGATTTGCGTTGTCGAACCTCTTATCACCAGTGAACCTCGAGACGTGGGGTTGGCGGGTACCTTTCCTGTTCGGACTGTTAATCGGTCCTGTGGGCATGTACATCCGTCAGGCGCTCGACGAAACACACACGGACGCGCCTAGGCCCCAAAGCGCCTTCCGAGAAGTGCTGTCCAACTATAAACGCCAGTTGATAATCGGCATCTCGCTGATCATCAGCAGCACGGCCGCTATGTACGTCGTCGTGTTCTACATGCCCACGTATCTGATTCGCGTGCTGCACTTACCGCCGTCCACGGCCTTCCTGGCAGGATGCGTCTCCGGCGCCACATTGATGGTCGGCGCACCTCTCGCGGGCCTTATAGCGGACCGCCTGGGGCGCAGGAAGCCCATGGTGATGTGCGCGATGGTCATGGGCGCTGTCTTGATCTATCCAGCATTCTGGTTGCTTAATCACACCACCGATATTGGCATCGCACTCGTCATCATCGCGTGTCTGGTAGCGTGCCTTGCCGGCTCATCGATCCCGATGATGTTGCTCCTGCTTGAATCGTTCCCGAAGCACGTTCGGGCAACCGGCCTTTCGGTTGTCTACAGTGTAGGCGTCTCGATTTTTGGTGGCTTCGCCCAATTTATCGTGACGTGGCTCATTAGCACCACCGGAAACCAGATGTCGCCCGCATGGTACATGGTCGTATGCAGCCTCATTTCGCTTGCCGGCCTGATAGCGGCGCAAGAGCGGCGCACCGACTGAGCGCGCCGCACTACTTCAACGAATGGAGATCTAGAAATGCCGTTGGTTTTGGAGAAGGGATTTGCTGAAGACCGTCTGATCGCAGAAATCGTGGCCGAGGAAGGAATGTTCATCGAGATCCGGCGTCGTCTCCATGCGAATCCGGAACTTGGGGCAGACGTCGACGAGACCGCTGATTTCGTCGCAGGCCTGCTTCGAGACTGGGGCTACAGCGTCTACACAGGTATCGGCGGAATGGGCGTCGTTGCTCAACTCAAGCTCGGAACGAGTAAACGAACGATCGGCATCCGCGCTGATATGGATGCGCTACCGATCTTCGAGCAAACTGGTCTGCCCTACGCGAGCCGTACGCCCGGAAAGATGCACGCTTGCGGGCATGACGGACACACGGCCATCCTGCTCGCCGCAGCAAAACATATTGCGCGAAGCCGGTCATTCAACGGCACCCTAAACCTGATTTTTCAGCCCGATGAGGAGAACCTCGGCGGCGCACGCCGGATGATCGAGGACGGCTTATTCAAACGCTTTCCGTGCGATGCCGTGTACGCACTGCACAATGGACCCGGCATCCCTGTCGGCCAATTCGTTGTGAAGGACGGCGACATGTTAGCGGGGTCCGATATAGCAACGATCAAGCTGACAGGTGTGGGTGGTCATGGGGCAATGCCTGACAAGACACGTGACCCCATCGTCGCCGCCGGCTCTCTCATCATGGCGTTGCAAACCATCGTCGCGCGCAATCTCGCGGCGACGGACACGGGTGTCGTCAGCATCGGCGCAATCCATGCAGGAGCAACACACAACGTCATTCCCGAGTCCGTGGAACTGATGCTCAATATACGCTCAACCAGCCCTGAGATCCGTGAGCGCATTGAGGCACGCGTGCGCGGGATAGTCGAGGCTCAGGCACAGTGCTTCGGTGTGGAAGCCTCGATTCACTATAAGCAACTGGTGCCAGTGGTAATGAACGCCGAATCCCCTACGGCGCTCGCGCGCGGTGTCGCGTCGGCGATCGTCGGTCCCGAGAATGTGCTACACGACACGAAATCCGTACTTGCCAGCGAAGATTTTGCATGGATGGCGCAGGCTGTTCCGGGTAGCTACGTGTTCATCGGCAATGGCGTCGGCCAGTGGGGTGGGTGCATGTGCCACAACCCAAAATACGACTTCAATGACCGCATCATCAGTCTCGGGGCGACCTATTGGGTCAAGGTCGTGGAAACGTACCTTCAGTAGGGCGCTCCGTTTCGATTGCTGTATTTCTTGATTTCCTGCCCGTCAGTCACAAATCAGCATAAATCCAACGAGATGCGATTCGTTGAAAAATTCTATTCGATCGCGAATATATATTTAGTAGTCCGTTTGAGAATACAGTGACCTTAGATTTCAAAAAAAGAGCATGCCCCTTCTGGAGATCAATCGATGAAAAAGCATTACTTTGCGCTCAGCGTTCTGAGTGCACTCGCCAGCGTTGGTCAAGCGCAAAACAACGTGACGTTCTATGGCATCCTCGACGAGGGAGTCAACTACAATTCCAACGCTGGCGGGAAGCGGCTCTATAGTCTGACGAGCGGAGGCCTGCAAGCCAGTCGATGGGGACTACGCGGCGCAGAAGATCTCGGCAGTGGCATGAAGGCAGTCTTCGTGCTGGAGAACGGTTTTGACGTCAGCACCGGAAAGCTTGGTCAAGGCGGTTTGATGTTCGGCCGCCAGGCATATGTCGGTGTGTCCGGCGGCGTCGGAACGATTACGCTAGGCCGTCAATACGATTCCGTCGTGGACTATGTCGGTCCGCTGGAGTCCGGGGACCAGTGGGCAAGCAGCATGGGCGCTCACCCGGGCGATCTCGACAATCTTAACAACTCATACCGCACAAATAACACCATCAAGTACACAAGTGCGAATCTTGCCGGTTTGACATTCGGCGGCACGTATAGCATGGGCGGCGTCGCAGGCAACTTCACGTCGAACCAGATCTGGTCGGTAGGCGCCGGCTATGCCAACGGTCCGTTGGTACTTGGGGTGGGTTATCTGAACGCCCGAACACCTGCAGCGAACAATGGCAGCATGTTCGGCAATAATACTTCGTCCAGCACCGCGTCGTCTGTCACTACGCCGGTTTACAGCGGCTTCGTTTCAGCCAATACCTACCAGGTCGTCGCATTGGGCGCGGCTTACACCTTTGGTGCGGCAACGATTGGCGCGACGTACTCCAACATCAGGTTTATGGACCTTGGCGCGGTCGCATCGCTTAACACGAAGGGCTATGTCGGCACGGCGACGTTCAATAACGCGGAACTCAATGTCAAATATCAGCTGACCCCCACCCTGCTCGTGGGCGCGGCATTCGACTATACGAAGGGAAGCGACGTCAGCGAGTCGAACGGTGCTACCAACCCGGGTGCGAAATATTTGCAGACAGCGTTGGGAGTTGACTATTTCCTGTCAAAGCGAACAGACATGTACGTTGTTGGCATATACCAGTCGGCTTCAGGAACAGGCTCAACCGGCAAACCCGCTGTCGCGGCGATCAATACTCAGATTGCGTCAAGCAGCGATAGGCAAACCTTTCTGCGTATCGGCATGCGTCACAAATTCTAGACACTTTGGGACGGTCAAAAATCTAAGTTTCCCGGATTAAAACAAATCCAGAATCGTGGAGAGCGGAGGACGTGGAATGGAAAAAAACACGGGTCCTCCGCGTAGGGACCGGAAAGAGAATCCTCGCCACAGCGTGGGCCATGAGAATCGCAATCTGCACTAGAACACGGACTGTCGTGACCGACACTTCAGAAATCGCCCGGGTTGAACACCCTTTTGACGAGATTGAGCCAGTGACAGTCGGCCTGACGCTCGCTGAGGTGAGGCAGCAAGGACAACGCGGTCATTGCAAAGTTGGTCCGGCGTGTCAGTTTTGCGACAGTGAATGAGTAACCGCCCATGCTGGTTCCAGAAACGCGTCGGACAGAAAATCGACAAGCCGGCGAACTTTGATCGGCAACTGCTTCCGGCTGGGATACACGGCGTAAATTCCCAGTTCAACCGAACGGTAGTCGGGCAGTATTCTCACAAGATCCCCACGCTTCAAATCCTCCCCAATCATGAAGCTGGGTTGCAATATGATGCCGCCGTCGCGCAATGCGATCGCGCGGCAGGTGTCTCCGTTGTTTGAATAGACACGCGCGCGCGTGCGTACGACCACCTCGCCATCTGGGCCTTCGAATTTCCATTCATCCCGCCCTGCCAGGTGCGAGTACGCCATAACCCGGTGGGCAGTCAGTTCCTTCGGATGCTTCGGAACGCCGTGACGGGAAAGATAGCCCGGTGATGCACATGCAAGCATCTCCGTCTCCGCAAGCTTGCGACACACCAATGATGAGTCCGGCAGCGCGCTGATGCGGACTGCGAGGTCGTAACCTTCGTCGACGAGGTCCACGACGCGGTCGTTGAGCGTAATGTCCAGATCGACCTGCGGATGCGTTTCCATGAAAGCACCCCATAACGGGGCCAGATGCATGATGCCAAACGTCAACGGCACATTGACGCGGATCAGTCCGCTCGGTTCCTGCGTCCGCGAGCTCACTTCTGTTTCGGCGTCGTCCAAGGCCACCAGAATCTCTTTGGAGCGTTGATAGAAGAGCCTGCCTTCCTCAGTCAGCGAAAGCCGGCGCGTGGTGCGCTGTAGCAGGCGCACGCCAAGACGCTGCTCCAAGGAGTCGACATGACGGGAGACCGCGGCCTTGGACATTCTCAGCGCATCGACCGCGCCAATAAAGCTTCCGGCCTCGACGACGGCCGTAAACACGCTCATTTCAAGAGTTCGATCCATTCTATTGTCTCGATAACTGGGACTATATGTCCAGATAATAGCTGTTTATCAACCATTGCTGGATCAATAGAATGGACTTCAATACTCGGCTGCGAACAGGCAGGTTCGCAGTCGAAAAGGCAAAAACTCCGAGGCAAACCATCATGAAGTCGCTCATCCAAGCCATTGTTGTCGCCACTGCATTCGTCGCTCCCGTCGCGTTCGGCCAGTCAAACCAGCCAGTGAGCCGCGCTCAGGTTCTCGACCAATTGGTCCAGCTCAGAAACGCTGGTTATAGCGCCCACGGCAGAGACCCCTCCTATCCCGCCGACGTTCAGGCGGCTGAGACTCGTGTGTCCGCGCGGAACGGCGCGGCACGAGCCGAAAACAACGCCTTTGGCGGGGTGGGCAGCGGATTGTCGCAATCTGGCGAGTCCGCGGCGAATCCCCCCACGAAGTCGTTGTACGCGCGTCATTAGCCGTTGGACCGGCGAGCCGCGAGCGATTCGACGCTGAACCGCTACTCACCATAAATGTGGCTGCTTTCTACTTAACGTGTCAGCTTAAAGAGGTTATTGATATGAACGTCACCATCATTGGCACCGGCAACATGGGGGCCGCATTCGTCAAGCAGCTGAGCAAGGCCGGCCATGCGGTTCGCGTCACCGGCCGCGATGTCTCGAAGGCCGAAGCACTTGCGGCCGGGCACGCAGGTGCAACGGCCTCTCCCCTCGGCGAGGCGCTAGGTAACAGCGAGGTCGTCATTCTTGCGACCGGCTACGGCGATGCCGTGACTGCCCTGCAAGGTCTGGGCGACCTCACCGGCAAGGTGGTCATCGACATCACCAATCCGCTGAATGCAGACTATTCGGGCCTGGTCGTCGGCCATGACACGTCGGCCGCGGAAGAAATCTCCAAGGCAATCCCTGGTGTTCAACTGGTCAAGGCATTCAACACTCTGTTTGCTCAGGTTCTAGCCGACGGGCCGAATTTCGCCAACGAACAGACCGCACCGGTGTTCTTCGCCAGTGACAGTGCGCACGCCAAGCAGACGGTCAAGGCACTCATCGAAAGCCTTGGCTTTAAGCCGATCGACGCCGGTCCGTTGAAAAACGCCCGCTACCTCGAGCCTCTGGCGGGCCTGAATATCTATCTGGGCTACGGCGCCGGTCTGGGCACGGCCATCGCACCCACCTGGATCGCAAAATAACAGCACACGAGCAGAGCAGATCATGAATATCCTGCACAAAGACGCCGCTTCCGGCCTCGCGTTCCGTCTACGCCCCGCAACGGGTCAGCCCGCCGCACGGCTCTTTCTGCTGCATGGAGTCGGAGGTAATGAGACTAACCTGCTACCGCTTGCAGACACCATCGACAAGCGTGTAGAGGTGGTCTTCGTGCGTGGCCGGCTAGAGCTCGGTGCCGGACAGTACGCCTGGTTCCATGTGCGATTCGGCCCGCAAGGACCCGTCATCAATGAGGCCCAAGCGGACGAAAGTCGCCTGACCCTTCGTAGGCTGGTCCGTTCCATGGCCAGTGCCGACGCGAACGCACCTGTGCCGGCATTGATGGCGGGATTCAGCCAGGGCGGGATCCTCAGCGCGAGTGTTGCTTTGTCTTCCCCCAAGGACGTGGGGCGCTTTGCCGTTCTGAGCGGTCGTATTCTTCCGGAACTGGAGCCGCATCTCGCACCAGCCGAAGAGCTTGCCCGACTCTCGGCATTCATCGCACACGGCCGACTCGACGACAAGCTGTCAGTAAAGTTCGCAGAACACGCTGATTCGTGGTTGACCACGCTCGGCGTCCCGCATGAAATGCATCTGTATTCCGTGGGCCACACCCTGACGGCCGAAATAGCCGGTGATTTTTCACGTTGGGTCAGTCAGCAAACCAATCTCGATTAACCAGAACCGGAGTTTCATCATGACCGATAACCGCACGGCTCCTTATGCCGCCTTCCTCCTGCGCCTCGCGTTGGGCATTATGTTCATCGCGCACGGACTGACCAAGCTGCTCGTCTTCACGCCTGCCGGCACCGCGAAATTCTTCGAATCGGTTGGCTTCGCCGGCTGGTTTGCCTGGCCGATTATCTTGTTCGAAATCGTCGGTGGAATTTTCCTACTGACGGGCATTTATGCGCGCGCCGTCGCGGCTGTTGCCGCGATTGAGCTGTTGGCCGCTTCGACCGTGCACTTTGGCAACGGCTGGTCCTTTACCAATCCAAATGGCGGCTGGGAGTACCCGGTTTTCCTCGCGATTGCGGCTGCGACACTGGCGTTGCTTGGCGATGGAGTCTTTGCTGTGAAACCGACTGTTCGCGGGGCCTAAGCGCTACGGCTCATCACGACGTCACAGGAATAACGCAATGGAATTCGGCATTTACACGTTCGGCGATCTTGCTGCCGGAGAAGTCAGCACAGAGCGCGTGCATCAGCGCCTCGAGGAGATCGTCGCCGCGGCAAGGATCGCCGATGAAGCCGGAATCGACGTCTTTGGTGTGGGCGAACACCATCGCCCGGATTTCGCTGTATCGTTTCCATCGGTCGTGTTGGGCGCAGTAGCGAGTGTGACACGACGGATCCGTCTCACCAGCGCGGTGAGCATACTGAGCTCCGACGATCCGGTCCGGCTCTACCAGCAGTTCTCCACGCTCGACCTCCTGTCGGGCGGACGGTCCGAACTGCTGGTAGGACGCGGCGCATATAGCGAGTCATTTCCGCTGTTCGGCCATTCGCTTACTGACTACGAATCGCTGTTTGACGAGAAGCTGGGCCTTTTGGTCGCAATCAATGAACCGGGGCCTGTGTCATGGTCAGGGATGCACCGGTCGCCTCTGTCCGACGCCCGGATCATGCCGCGACCGTTGCGAGGCCGCATTCCGATCTGGGTCGCCGCCGGTGGAACACCGTCGAGTGCTATTCGTGCCGGCCGTGCAGGCTTGCCGTTGAATCTTGCCAACATTGGCGGAATGCCCGAGCAGTTTGTACCGTTCGTCGACCTTTATCGCGCAGCGGGCGCCGAGGCCGGCCATTCCCCAGCGCAACTGAAAATGGCCGTCTCCGGGCATTTCCATGTTCAACGCGACGGCCGACGTGCACGAGAGGCATTCTTCCCCTACTACAGGCGTTACATAGCAAACAATCTTCCCCGTGAGCACGCAGAGATGTCATGGAGCGCCTACGAAGCTTTGTCTTCACCGCGCGGTGCCCTCTTCGTCGGAAGCGTAGAGGAAATCGTCGACAAGATTCTGATGGAATATCAGCTGTTCGGACATCAGCGCTACATGGCGCAACTTGACATCGGTGGTCTTCCATTCGAGATGGTCAAGGAATCGATTGAACTGCTTGCCGCCGAAGTCATTCCCGCTGTTCGCCGGGCTATTCCCTAGCGGGCGAACTGCCCGCGGCACGACAAACAGATGCCGGCGAGGGTGCTACGTCATTCTCGAAGTCTGCGCATCTACAACTGGCCTCAGATCGGTTTATTGCGTGCGCATTAGTGCGAACGCCATCCGCACATCGGGGCAAGACAGTTTTCCAGCTCAATGCTGATCAGCGAAACGTCACCACAGCGTAGCTTGCCCGGCGATACCACTTTGGCGTCAACCCAGGGATAACGATGGCGCGCGCCTCTTTCATCCATTTCGGTGGGTAACGGCGGTGCAGTTTTCTTCGGGCCGGCGAAGTGTCACGCTTGCCGTCAATAGCGCGACAACCATCGTATAGCAAGCCATCCACTGTTGAGCCTGAATAGCAAGGTCGCGAGGACGCGCCGCGTGAATCGGCGAAGCCTTGTGCGTCGCGCCGTCGTGAAAACATCGCACGCGTCCGCTTGCAAAATAACTATTGTGAATAAGCAATATGCGATTGGGTTCCGTAGACGCAGGAAACATCGCCCGATTACTTTGGAGGCTAGACAGAAAAATAGAATCTGGAGACATTTAATGAAGAGTGCATCGCCTGTCATCGACGTTCGTGCCTGGCTGGACGTCCAGCGTTTCTCCGTGTTTCAGTGGCGAATCGTGTTTCTCTGCTTCTGTATTGTGGCTGTCGACGGCTTTGACACCGCCTGCGTCGGCTTCATCGCCCCTGCTCTGATGCATGACTGGCAAATCGGCCCAACGGTGCTCGGAGGTCTGTTCGGCGCAGGACTAGCGGGCCTAATGATCGGTGCATTGTTTTTCGGCCCGTTAGCCGACCGGGTCGGGCGAAAAAAAACACTAATCGTCACCGTAACCTTTTTCGGCCTCGCTAGCCTGGCTGCGGCATACGCGCCAACCGTCGCATTCCTCATCGCTCTTCGCTTCATTACGGGTCTAGGCCTTGGCGGCGCGATGCCCAACGCTATCGCGCTTACCTCGGAGTATTGCCCCGAACGCCGAAAGTCTTTTCTAACGACCGTGATGTTCTGTGGATTTACGCTGGGCTCCGGCTTGGGTGGTGTCGTCTCAGCTCAACTGTTGCCAGACCACGGGTGGCGAAGCGTACTTCTCTTCGGTGGCGTGCTTCCTTTGGCCTTGGTGCCAATCCTGGTCATCTTCCTCCCGGAATCCGTGCGGTTCATGGTCTCCCGAGAATGTCAGCCGGCTAGAATTGGGTCACTTCTTTCTCGCATAGCGCCGGTTCATTACGACGAGAACACGCGTTTCTCACTTCAGGAAATCAAGGTTGAAGGTTCGCCGGTCCGACAGCTTTTTGCCGCCGAATTCCGGCGCGGCACATTGTTGCTATGGTGCGTGTTCTTCATGAGCCTGTTGATCGTTTATCTCATGACGAACTGGCTGCCCACCTTGATCCACCATTCTGGCTTGTCGCTCGCCACTGCGGCGCGGATCGCCATCTTCTATCAGGTCGGCGGCACCGTCGGGGCCCTTTTCATTGGTTATCTGATGGACCGCTTCCCGCCGACCATCGTATTGGGTGTCGCTTATGCTGCCGGCTCGGCGTTCCTCATCGCCACAGGAAGTGCACAGGGCCCGCTGCTGGCAGCCGCCGTCACAGGCGTCGGATTCTGCATTAGCGGTTCACAAGTGGGCGCTAACGCATTTGCGGCTCGCTACTATCCCACAGCGAGCAGAGTTACCGGGGTAAGTTGGGCTCTCGGGGTCGGTCGCTTTGGATCCGTCTGCGGCGCGCTCATTGGCGGAATTCTCCTTTCTGCGAACATTGGCTTCACCCTCCTCTTTCTACTCGTTGCTGTTCCTGCCGCTATTGCATCAATTGCGATCTTTGCATGCGGAGTCCAACCAGCGATCCGCAGCACCAAATCCGCTGCCGTCTAATTTCAAAACCAGCGGCACACAGCACCGCTAAGCCGCGAACGCAGTAACCTGTGTGCCTCCTCAAGGCACACACAACCATATATAAGAATCGGAGACCCCATGAAGAGGTATTCTGCTGCCTGCGTTATCGCTTTTACTGCGGGAACTGCTCACGCTCAAAGCAGCGTAACGCTATATGGCTTAATCGATGTCGGTCTGACATACACCAATAACGCACAAACCGGCAAGCTAAATGGTCAACCCACCGGCGGCAGTCAGGTTGCGCTCACCGACGCGCACACCACTGGTCTGTCTGGGAGTCGCTGGGGCCTGCGCGGCACCGAAGATCTCGGAGGCGGACTGAAAGCAATCTTCGTCCTCGAAAACGGATTTATGGCAAACAGCGGAGCGCTCGCACAGGGCGGAGCTGAGTTCGGACGTCAGGCCTACGTGGGATTATTGTCCGAAAATAGAGGCACCGTGACTGCCGGTCGGCAATATGATCCGTTGGTCGAGTCTGTCCAGCAGTTCTCGGCATCCGGGTATTGGGGTGGCTATATGTCATCGCATCTGAACGACGTCGACAACCTGAGCAACACGAACCGTATCAACAACTCCATCAAATACACGACACCAACCTTCCGTGGCATCCGCGCGGGTGGACTATATAGTTTTGGCGGTGTGGCGGGCAGCGAGACCCAGAATCAAATATGGTCTTTGGGAGTCAACTACAACGGCGGCTCGTTCTCATTGGGTGCAGGATACCTCAACGCTAGAGATCCGAACGTTTCTTTTTATGGGAATACGCCTAACAAGGGACTGGCGACTGCCAACAACATCGGCTCTTTCGGCTCCCCTAGCGCGCCCGAAGCATCTCCCGGTCTAGCAGGATATGCGTCTGCCAAAACGCTAGAGATTATTGGCGGCGGAGCCTCGTACACGATCAGCCAGACAACCGTTAGTGCGGTAGTGACCAACACGCGCTTTGAATCGCTAGGGTCCTCGTCCGGCCCAAATCCTTTGCGCTATTCGGGCAATGCTGTTTTCACCAGCGCGGAGTTGAGCGTGCGAGCTATGGTCACGCCGACACTGCTGGCCGGCGTTGCCTTTGACTATACTCAGCGCAATTCGGTCGCCGGCGACGGCGGAGCGAAATATATTCAGCTCGATCTAGGTGCAGACTATTATCTTTCAAAGCGAACCGATATCTATACCCTCTGCGTACTACAACGAGCGAACGGACGAGATTCATTGGGCCAACCTGCTGTAGCGAATATCGCCGGCTTTACGCCGTCCTCATCGGATAAGCAGATCGGCTTGCGCCTTGGGATTCGACACAAGTTCTAAGTCCCGTTCATCACGATGTTGCGCTTAAAACACGCCTATGGTCAACCTCAGGCTGACGGCGAAACTTCATGCGCGGTCGACAAATTTCGCCAACAAGCGGCGTAACTCTTCGACCTCTGCACCACTGAATCGCCTTAGACGATCGTTTAGTGTCTTATCGACAACAGCGGGCGCTTGCGCGGCAAGCGCCCCACCTCTATTAGTCAGTCGCATGTCCACCACACGCCTGTCAGAGAGACTCCGTTTCCGCTCAAGCAAACCGCATTGCTCCAGTTTATCCAGCACCCGTGAAACGTAACCTGAGTCAACGTCCAACGCTTTCGCAACTTCGCGCGGGGTTGTTGTGTCATTGCGCCTCATAACGGACAGCACCGATAACTGGCTGTAAGTCGATCCGACTTTCCGGGCGGCGAGGTCCGCTTCGCGACCCACTATCCTCGCCGCTCGAGTGATAACAGATCCCAAACTATCCTCGATAGCGACGTATCGCGATGGATCATCGTTCATTGTCAGTTCCAAAACCAGACGAGCCAGCCATTTGCCGCCGTCTGCCGGGTTGCATTAAGGGAGCGGAGCATTCTCACCTGATCACTAAGCAGATGGCTTGAACAGCCCACCGATGCGCCCTGCCCCCTTCTGATTTTCATCTGTATCGATGGTCACCGTGCAGGTGGTCCCTGCGGAAAGAACGACTCCACGCGCCACGCTGTCGATGTGGATGCGCACCGGTACTCGCTGCGCCAGCCGGACCCAGTTGAATGTCGGGTTGACGTCGGCGGTCAAATCCCTGCTCACAGGGTTATCCCGGTCGTAGATGCCACGAGAAATGCTATCGACATGGCCAACAACCTCCCCTCCGCTCATCAGCCGAACATGGGCCTTATCGCCGACTTTTACATGAGGCAATTTAGTTTCCTCAAAATACCCATAGACCCAGAAAGAGGAACTGTCGACCACGGCAAGTTTCGGCACGCCGGCCGTTACATAGTCTCCACGATGCACATTGAGATTGGTGACATAACCATCGACGGGCGCATAGACTTTGGTCCGAGCCAGGTTCAGTTCCGCGGCATCGAGTTGCGCCTGCGCCTGCTGCAGCAGTGCCGCCGCGCTTGCCGCCGCTTTCAGTGCGTTGTCCCGACTTTCCTTCGAAACCACGTCGTTGTCCAGATCTTGTCTGCGTTCGGCATCGGCCTTCAATCTGACCAGATCAGCACGATGCGCGTCCACAGCAGCCTTGGCTTGTTCGACTGCAATGGCGTAATGCGACGGATCGACTTCCATCAGAAGATCGCCCTTATGGACCAACTGATTGTCGGCTACCGGCATGGAAACCACCGCTCCCGACACGTCGGGGGCGATGCCGATGATGTCCGCGCGTATCCTCCCGTCCCGGGTCCATGGTTCGTCCATGTACCTGACCCATAGCACTCGTCCTATCGATACAGCGACAAGAAAGACCAACGCGGTCATCGCGATACCGATCAATTTCCGCATGATCATGTTGAAATCCTTTTTAAGTTTTCGGCGCGCATATCAGTAAATGAGCAGACCGAGAATCCCACAGACGCAAACCAGCACACTCGCCCTGAACAGCGACGGATGCCAAACCAGGCGATAAATGCCTGTTAATGCCAACACTCGATCGAGCACCCACGTACACATACAACCCAACGCGAACGCGAGAAGAATAGTCGGCACATAGGCGTCGAACAGGGCGAAATCACGATGCATGGTCGGAGTTTCTCAATTTTGAATTGAAACGACGGATCTGCGAATCGACACAGTCCGATAAAGGCGACTTCTCGTTTTGGAGCGTTACCTTGAGATATTCCAACAGACTAAGTGAACGCAACAAGCTCTCGCGCTCTTCCTGATAGAGCGTGGGGCGGCTCGTCAGCGCCAGTGTCGTTTCAGTCAGCGTATCCAACAACCGCAGCACGTGGGTTAACCGCTTGCTGTTGACTCTCTTGAACAGCGCAGCGATCGCTCCGAGCACGCCACCGAGGTTAGAACTCCACGCCTTGATCTCTTCCGGCGATGTCCGACAAACATGCAGTTCGGCCAGTTCGTCACGAAGGTCAATGACTGTCCGCCCGACCGAGAGTACTAGCAGCAGCCAGCGCGCCGATTCGTTCCGACCGGTTCCACCAGCGGCCACTGCATTCATTTGAGAGACAATATCTCGCGAACCACTTTCAAAGCGCGCGGCAAGATCGCCGCCGCGGCCTACGCACGCATGGACGACCTGCCTCCTCAAATCCCGAAGCAAGATCCATCTCAACCAATTCCCGTCCGTGGGAAACACGACCGCGAACGAAAGCCAAACTACCAACATGGCTATCATGAGCGCGACACTATCGTTGATAAAAGAATAAGGTTCATATTGCATAACAAGGTCCGGGCCAGCCATGAAGCTGAAAAATATGCAAAAGCCAATGCCAATGCCAAGCGTCTTCGGGCGAGCCATCATCACCGCACCGAACAGCAGAAATGGGGTGAGGCAGAAGGCGAGTAATGGAAACCCGTCTATCCGGGGATAAACTCCAAATTGCAGAAATCCTCCGAGAAAGACGGCAAGCGTCGTGCCGATACACATCTGCCTGGAAAACCGCCCGGGCTGGGGCGAAGTTGCAGCAAGCGCACAGACGGCTGTGGCCGCGAGTACCATCGTTCCACCGCTTGTCCACGCAGTTTCGATCCAAAATGCGCTGAGGACACCCGTCAAGAGTGCGGCCCTTGATCCGGCGATCACAGCAGCGATCATATTTGTCTTTGGGATGAAGCTGCCGGACCACGTCTCTCGTCTGTGGCTATGCGTCGCCAGCGACGCGTATGTTTCCACATATGCGACAAGATCATCCACGAACCTTCGGAACAAATCGGCACAGGTATCAAACCGGCGCAGCACCGCCTGATCTCGTCCCGCCAACTCTCGGCGCCCTTGAGAAAGGCGCTTTGTGAGATCGTCTCTGAATGCCGAGAGTGGCCCGGTTGCATGTGCCGCGTCCGCAGCGGTCTTAATCGGACTTCCTTCCGGGTTTAAAAGAAGACTTATTTCGCCGAATATCACGTCCATGATCGCGACCTCCGGGCCGTCTTGATTCCGTGCAAATTCCCACTGCTCGTGAAGAGCACGCAGCCTTGTCGCGACGTTCATAAATTCAAGGTTCGCTCGGGCAAGCCTTCTGCCGCGCATTCTCATGTCAGGCAACTCAAATACGCCCACACTACGGGCGGCCTCAAGACCAATGACCTGCTCGAGGAAATACGTGTGCGCCAACTCTATTTCGGATTGCTCGACAGTACCGCTAAGTGCACTGCTTAGATGCTCCGAAAGTGTGCGGAAGCGCTTTCTCATCACTGTCTTTATCTGCTCGCCGATGTAGCTTGGAAATATCAACGCACTGACAGCGCCGGCACACACAATACCAACCGAAGTCTCTGCAACACGCGTCATTGCCGATATGAATGCTCCGTCCGGCTGCTGGCCGACGGGAACACCGATCAGAGCAGCCGTGTATCCGGCGAGGACAAAGCCATATGAGCGGAAATTGCGGTTGCGCGCTGCTCCTGTTGTGCACACGCAGACCCACGTCGCGACGGCTGTCAGATATAGAACCGGCTGTTGTGCAAACAGACTGACGAAAAACAACATGACAGAGAGGCCGACTGCCGTGCCGAGAAACCGGAACACGCTCTTTGCGAGAACCAGCCCGCTCTGTGGCTGCATCAGGATGAAGACCGTGATCATTGCAGTGCGCGGTTGTGGCAAATTCAGCCGCATAGCAATGAGAAGCGCCAGAATGACTGCCAGCGCTGTCTTGGACACATAGATCCATACCGGGCCTGACGTTCCCCACCAGTTCGCAAAGCCTGCTACGAGTGACTGAAAGGAGAAGAATCGCGAGTCCTCGGCTTTGAATGCAGCACTGCTATTCATACCGCTCATTTTTCGCCCGGCTTCGAAGATGTATTGAAACCAAAAGGCGTCAAATGATCGGACGGAGTCATCTGTTTCTCATTGGGACTCTGGAAGGCGATGTCTGCGCCGCCCCCGAGCGCTGTCTGCAGCGACGCATAAGCCTGGAGCTGGGAGACCTGCACATGAGCCTGCCCTTCACGCGCTTTTAGTAGTTGCATTTGAGCTGTCAGGACGTTGAGATAATCCGTCAGTCCCCGGCGATATCCTTTATCCGCCAGCTGATAACTATCTTGGGCTGCCGCTACAGAGTCGGCTGAATCTTCCGCCTGCGCATCAAACGACCGGACGTTCACGACCTGGTCGGAGATATCTTTTAGGGCGGAGATCAGCACGGCGTTATAGCGGCTAATCGCTTCATCGTATTGCGCAGAAGCAGCTCCAAGCTGGGCCCGCAGCGCGCCTCCCTCGAATATCGGCAACGTGATCGCCGGGCCCGCCATCCACCCGGTGCCTTCAGGATGAAGGGAGGTGAGAAATGTTCCCCCAGCGGCCATTTGCGTGATCGACGCCATAAGATTCACGTTCGGATAGAACTGAGCCTTGGCGACATCGATACCCCGCGCCTGGGCGGCGACCATCCATTTTGCCGCGACGACGTCGGGACGGCGCCCCACAAGTTCGGCGGGCAGATTTGACGGGAGTTGTGCATGCGTCGCCAATGAAAGAACCGGGCGGGTGATCGATTCGCCGAAGCCCGGACCGTCTCCGGTAAGCGCAGCCAACTGATTTCGCGTCAAAGCAATCGTCTGGTCATACACCTGAATTTGCCGCTTGAACTCAGGCAAAGGCGCGACCGCCTGACTCAAGTCGAGCCGCGTGCCGATGCCTCCGGCAAGCCGTCGTTGCGCGATGGACGCTATATGCTCCTGTTGCTCCAGTGTCGAGACCGCGATATCCCGCAGAGCAAAGCTCAACGAAAGCGTCAGATATGTTCGAACAACATTTGACTGGAGTTCCACTGCTGCGGCCCGTTCGTCAGTAGCGGCAGCATGCGATGCGTCAAGCGAACGCAAAAGTGCGTTGTGATCCCGCCCCCACAAATCCAGGTTGTATGAAAGGGACAACCCAGCCGTATTGTTCCAGGTCGTAGTGTGATTGTAGGCACCGGGTCCGTAGTAGGTATTGTCGGGAAAATGCTTTCGCCCCAATGCCATCGATCCGTCCACACGTGGATATAGGGAGGCATGTGCGAGATCCGCGGCCGCTTCTGCCTCCCGCACTCGCGCCTGCACAACCGCAAGCGTAGGATTCTTGTCCAGCGATCGCTCGACCAGTCCGTTAAGCTGGGGATCTCCCAACGCGTGCCACCATTGTTGCGACGGCCACTGCGCCTCGGCATTGGCGCTTCTGATTGCTGCTCCCGCATCAAGCGTCGCCGGGTCTATCCGACTGCTCTCAGGCGCCGTATGGTTGAAGCTCGCACAGCCGGCCATCAGCGCATTCGCCACAGCAATCAGTGTGACGAAAACTATCTTTGTCGATCGGGGTTGCACGGGATTCTCCAGGCTCAAGGCTTACACGGGACGATTATATTTTTCGTCCTCCAGCGACCGGAGAGATGCTTTCTCAAAATATTGTTAACAGAATCACTCGTAATGCCTTAGGCCAAAAGTGCAAGAATCAGCGCCACATAGTCGAGATGTGAGTGGAAAGTGGATACGCTTCAGAGTATGAAACTCTTCTTGAAGGTCGTTGAGCTGGGAAGTTTCACCGATGCGGCCCAAGCGCTGGATACGACCACGGCAAGTGCGTCACGGGCGATTTCCGAGCTCGAGGTCCGCTTGAGTGCAAAGCTACTGCAGCGATCCACGCGACGAATGGTCCTCACGGAGACCGGACGCCGTTACCGGGCAAGGTGCTACGCAATACTAGACTGCCTGGAACAAGCGGAGCTTGAGATCAGTGATGCAGATGCGCATGTGCGCGCGCGGCCGGTCGGTAAGCTCAAAGTGTATTCAACAGTCCATCTTGGGCAGCACTACGTCGTTCCGCTTGTCACCGCATACGAGCGTCGCTACCCCCTTGTCGAGGTTGAACTTACGCTCGGAAATGGCTTGCCGGGATTTGATGAACCCTATGATGCGTTGCTTTTGAGCGCGGAAGACGCCTTCCGCGCGCGTGGATGGGCGAGACAGCGCGTTGGAACCGTCTTCGGTATTGCATGTGCGGCGCCCAGTTATCTAGCAAAACAAGGTAGACCGCAGTCCCCTCTCGAGATTTCGCTACACGCTTTCGTCGAATTTTCAGCTTCGAGAGGCCGTAGTCATCTAACCTTTAATGGGCCGAACGGCAGCGAGGTCATCGAGATTCTGACTTCGAGCTTCTCCGAGAACTCTGTCAATGCATTGGCTGCTGCACTCTGCGAAGGAAGAGGGATCGGCATCCTGCCTGCATCGGTAGCTTTACCTCATCTGAGTGCCGGCACGCTTACGCGACTCTTCCCGCAATACACACTCGATAACCAGGTTATCGTTGGGCTGTATCACGCCGGACAACACCTCGAATCAAAATTGCGGACATGGCTGGACTTCGTTGCAGCGGAGCTACCACCTGCTTAGAGAAGCTAGCTCCAACCTGAGGTGGAACTCATTCGCCGCGGGCAACGCGCACGCGCTCTCTCCCGGTTGCTACCGTGCCTTACAAATCCGGACCAAGTGTTCTGAGCAAATCGAAGTCGGAATCCAGCTCTGGAGTGAGTTCCTGCCGCGCAAAATCCACCCAGGTCCGAACCTTCGCATCTAAATACTGGCGAGACGGATACAGCGCATAGATAGTTAAATGCTGCGCGGTGTAGTCAGGCAGCACGCGCCGAAGCGCACCGGATTTGAGCAACGGAATTGCCGTGAGTGCTGGCACCAAACCAATCCCCATCCCCTCCTTTACAGCGATGGATAGCGCCTCTGGAATATTGACCCTCAGGGGCGCAGGTCCAAGGTCAAACATTTCCTCGCCGTCAGGGCCGCTGAAAGTCCAACGGTCGGTTTGCCCCGTCGGCGCTAGAACGTAAAGGCACTTGTGCTGAGCGAGGTCCGATAGTTCGACCGGTGTGCCATTGCGTCGCAAATATTCCGGAGAAGCGCAGAGAATGCTGTGGACACTCCCCAATCGCTGGGAGACCAGCGCCGAATCCGGCAAGTCTGCGGAAAGCGTAATCGTTATGTCGTAACCTTCCTCAATCAAATCGGGAAGATGCTGGGATAGCGTGAGGTCGACCTCGACAGAGGGGTGACCGTCGTGATATCTGGCGATGATCGGCACCAGATATCGCAAACCAAAGCTTGTCAGTGAATGCAGTCTGAGCTTTCCCGACGCGGTCATATGTGCGTCACTTGCCTCGGCTTCCGCTTCATCCACGTACATCAGAATCTTGTTGCAGCGTGCGAGATAGCGCTCGCCCGCTTCCGTAAGCGCAATGCGACGCGTCGTACGGTGCAGGAGGCGAGTGCGCAAACGCACCTCAAGCTCAGAAACAGCACGCGAAACCTGCGCCGTGGCCATATCGAGGTGCTTAGCCGCGGTAGTAAAACTCGCATATTCCACGACCTGTTTGAATATGCGCATATTTTGAAGCGTGTCCACAGACTCTCCAGTGCAGCGGCCCTCCCCGTAAAACGGTCCCGCAGCTCATTTAATGCAGCTTAGTTTGATCTCATTTGCTGGGCTGTCGCTGACCAGGCAATCTTTACCGGAACGTCGGGGCGGCGCGGCCCGCTGCGCCCTTCCGTCCACCCTGTAGGTGCAGATGGAAGGTCGCTCCACTCTTCTTACCACCGCAGTCTCAACTCGTTACGTAATCAGGTTGGTTTTGCGGTTTCGCACGATCAAAAGCTGGATGCGCGTTCGCGTGTTCGCAGATTGCCAGACTGCGCCGATACTCGCTCATGTCGCAGCCCATACGCTGTGCATTTGCGAACTGCGGCACGAGACATACATCCGCCAGTGTCGGTTGCGCGCCGAAGCACCATGGACCGGCAGAACCATCCGCCGCCGCTTCATCTGCCGCTCGTGCGAGCAAACGTTCTACGCCTGCCATACCCTCGGCAATCCAATGCCGATACCACGCATTTTTTTGTTCCGGTGTTACGTTCAGTTCATCTTGCAGGTATCGCAGCACACGAAGGTTGTTGACAGGATGAATATCGCACGCAATCAGGTACGACATTTCAAGTACACGTGCCCGCTCGTGCACATCTGCTGGAATCAGGCGTGGCTCGGGATGCTGCGCATCGAGATAGTCAATGATCGCGAGCGACTGCCCGAGGTGAAACTCACCATCGACCAAAGCGGGAACCGACGCGGACGGGTTGATTTCAGCGACATACTGGGCGTCACGGTGTCCTCCGGTCCGAATGTTCACGGGCTTGTACGAATAATCCAGACCCTTCAATGCGAGTGCGATGCGTAGCCGGTACGACGTCGAACTATTGAAAAAACTGTAGAGTTGCATGGCAACGATCTCCTGGCGACGGTCAAATAACGCGTACGGTCAGTTCGCCGAGTTTCTCCACTCCAACTTTCATCGTATCGCCCGCCTTAACCGCGCCGACCCCCTCAGGCGTGCCCGTGAAGATCACATCGCCTGGTTCGAGCCGGAAGAACTGCGACAGATAAGCGACGGTTTCCGCGACCGACCAGATGAGATGGGAAACATCACTCTTTTGCTTGGTCTCACCGTTGACCGTGAGCCATAAACTGGCGCTCTCGAAGTGGCCTACTTTCTCGACCGGATGGATCGGCCCCATCGGCGCGGAGCGATCAAACGCCTTGCCGAGTTCCCACGGCCGACCCATTTCGCGCATTTTCATCTGCAAATCACGACGCGTCATATCCAGACCGACCGCATAGCCCCACACATGGTCGAGTGCATTATCGAGCGCGATATCCGAACCCCCTTTGCCTATCACCGCAACGAGTTCCGCTTCATAGTGATAGTTGGACGTTTGACTCGGGTATTCAAGCTCCAGCGTTTCGCCGTATGCAACCGGCACAACCGCGTCAGCCGGCTTGCAGAAGAAAAACGGCGGTTCGCGGTCGGGATCAAATCCCATTTCCCGCGCGTGCGCTGCATAATTGCGGCCGACACAATAGACACGCCGCACGGCAAAGCTGTCGTCGCTACCGGCGACCGGAACGGCGACTGGCGCCTCGGGTGGGAAAACGAATGCCATAATGTTCAACCTGAAAAGTGAAAAATAGAATCAAACACGCTCTTCGCGCAGCAAATTCAACGCGCTCAGCACCGGGCGATCGGAGTAACTGAACAAAACCGCATCGGTGTCTGCGTCAAGGCGTACCGGCATCCACGACGGTGCGACAAACACGTCATGCGGCTCAAAAGCAAAAGTTTCGTCGCCGATATGCGCCACTCCGCGCCCCTCTACAACGGAGTACACAGTCGAATCAGTGCTGCGATAGGATCTACCGCGGAAACCTGCCGGAAGGAATTGCATGAAGGTCGCGATCGTCGGCATTGGAAATCCGCCAGTGGCCGGATTCACATAGCGCAGCTTCACACCGTCCCATTCGTCGTGCTCCCCGTTCCGATGCAGACGGTCTAGCGCTTCGCGGCTGCGTTCATACGGATAGCTGAAAATCGGTGAAGTCGGATCGGTAGACGTGTGACGCATCGGCAACATGTTGTGACCATAGCGCGCAAAGCTATCCCCCTCCGGACGCGTAACCGGCTGCGTCGCCTTGGGAAAGTTTTCCGCAAACCCGGCGTCCATGTGCGCCACAAGCGGGATATCAAGGCCATCAAGCCAAACCACGGGAACCCCGCCTTCCTCGGTCGACAAATTGCCATGGTCATGCCAGGTCCAGGATGGCGTAATGATGAAGTCGCCTGGACGCATCGTCGTGCGCTCACCGTTGACTGCAGTCCACGCTGTTTCACCTTCAACGATGAACCGCAGAGCCGATTGGGTATGACGGTGGCTCGGTGCAATTTCGCCAGGAAGAATAAGTTGCAGGCCTGCGTAAAGGTTCGAAGTCATGCTCGACTTTCCCGGTAGCCCAGGATTCTCGAGTATCAGCACGCGACGTACGGCTTCCTCCGCACTGATCAGCGAGCCGGACTGCAATACCAGATCGCGGATCTTCGCGTATTTCCAGATCGCCGCCACAGCCGTTGGCTTGGGCTGCTTCGGCACAAGATTGTGCAGAGACTCCCATAGGGGCGACAACTTTTGTTGAGCGATCTGCCCGTAGTAAGCCGCGCGTTGTTCGGATTGCGTATTTGCGGTCACACTCTCCTCCTTTGATTGAACCGGCAGCGCCTTTGCTGTGCCGGAGATTGGCGCATCGCCGTCAGGGAAACGTCGACGCCTTGCGTTGAGAAACCGCCAGACCGGAAGTTACGGTCACGTCTGCCATACAGTTGGCTCGCAGCCGACTAGATTTCGACGAAGACGCTGCCATCCTCAATCTTTACCGGATATACGTTGATGTCCTCGGTCAGTGGCTCACACATCGCTTTGCCATTCCGTATGTCGAAGCGACCTTGATGCAGCGGACACTCGATTTCGTGCCCCTCCAGAAAGCCATCACATAGCCGGGCGTGTCCGTGCGTACAGATGTTGTCTGTTGCAAACACGGCTCCGTCTACGCCGTAGATCGCCAACTCCTTACCATTGGCTTGTACCGCGACAACGTCGTCGTTCGGCACCGCGACTAGTTCAATGACCTTGGTCCATTGTTGTGCCATGTCAAACCTCAAATCGGATAAATCAACGAGTTGGCGATCATCTCGCTATCGAATACGCAAACGCGCGATTCGAATTTCAGACCGTCTTCTGTGCGACGAATGGTGTCGATATACCGCCCGACGTTATAAACGGTAGAGATCTCGTCGGGTTTCGTTCGAAACACGGCATAGTTCGCTTCCGACCGGATACGTTCGGCATCGACCAGAAGAATCCGAGGTGTGCCGACGACATGGCGCTGATAATACGGATCGTGAAAGATGGTTTCCGTCATGCCATAGATGCGATCCTTCAACATGCCGCGGCTTTCGAAAGAGAGTGTCGCGAGCGGATAGCCGCTGTCGTAGTTTTCGCGCGGCTGCACTTTGTACACGCACTCGTCCGTAAAGAACTCCGCCCAATTTTCCCATTCGTTGTTGTCGACGGCAGCGACGTAGTCGGAGTAAAGCGCGAGCAACTGTTGATATGTATTGAAATCAAGCATCTCAGGCCTCCATGACGCGACGCCAGTAGTCGTACATCCCACGAATGAGTGTCTCGGTCACCATGTGATCGGAATCCCCAACTTCGCGGCCACCTAACTCCGCAATCGTTCGATGGAATGGTTTCTGCTCGAAGCCTTCCTGCGAAAATTCGATCACTTCGCCATCGTCTGCGGAAACAAAACCCGCGGGGCCAAAGAGGTTGGCCTGGCGAAGCCGACGGCGTGTCATCTCTTCGCTGTCGCACTCAAACCCGAAATGCGTCCATACGAAGTCGAACGACCCGTGCCCATTCGGCTGGATGTGTCGCGTCGAGACAGAATTGACCTGCTGTTGAATGATCACGCTCGGAAACAGCGTCATCATCACCGCAGTCGGTTCACCCCACCAATCTTCCTTGACAATGTCGAGGATCCTGTCATCGCTGAGGTTCATCTGTTCCTTGAAGCTGGAGACGCCAGATGTGACTTCGCTCTTCCCAGCAGCTCCACGCGTCGAAATCATGGCGGCATGGCGGAATTGTTCATCCATCTTTAATTCCGACTTGTTATCCGCTCGCCACAGACCGAACGTAACAAACCACGTATGCAACAACCCAGGGTGGTACGGGTCCTTGATGTTTTCTTGCATCAACTTCCAGTTTCCGGGAATGCGTTGACGGTTGTAGCCCAAAATGGTCAGTTTTCGACCGTCGAAAACCCGATCGAAATAGCGAAGAATTGTCGGACCCAGGTACTCTTCAAGCGAGCTAACGTCATGATCGAATGACGCGAAAACTACGCCATTACGTACAGCGACCTTCAACTTGGTAAGACCATGCTCTTTCGGATCGAAGTCTGACGGCATGCCACCGTTGACCTTGCCGTCAAGTTTGACGCCTCGTCGAAAGGGAACTCCGACGAGGTTCCCTTTGAGGTCGTAATTCCACTGGTGATACGGGCAGGTGAAATCCTTCCGGTTGCCGGACTTCTCCCGACAGAAGCGAACACCGCGGTGCGCACAGACATTCTCTACCGCGTAGATTTCACCATCGGCAGCCCGACTCACGATAACGGATCGCTCTCCGATGACCGTTCGCTTGAAATCGCCGGCGTTTGGAATCTCCGCCTCTAGTGCCACGTAACACCAGTGGCCGTGATAAAAGAAACGCTCGAGTTCTCGGCGATAGACGTCATCGTCCGTGTATGCCCAGAACGGGATGCGACTCGAGCCGTCACCTTTCCATTCGGACTTCTTGAATACAACGGGAGCCTCGTTCATGCCTGTCTCCTAAAGTTGGATTTTTATGGTGTTGCCAAGCGTTCAAACACCACTCGAATAAAAGGCGTCGGCGTAGATGCGTCCAGGTTCTACTCCCTTCTGCCTGAGTAATATCGACGCCGCATCGACCATCACCGGTGCGCCGGCAATGTAGGCGCTCCAGCCGCGCATATCACTCCAGTCGTCGCTCACGGCTTGAGTAACCAGGCCACTGCGGCAGCCCTCAACGTCATGACCCGACGCCACTACGATATGAAACTTCAATTTGGGAAGACGACTCTGCAACTCCACCAACCACGGTTCGCCGTACACGTCGATGCTCGACCGAACACCGAAATACACGTGCACAGGGTTAGCCATGCGCGCCTCCGCCATACCCCGGAGGATCGAGAGGATTGGCGCAAGGCCGGTGCCGCCAGCGATGCAAACGACAGGAGCAGAGTTTTTGCGGCGCAGATACGCAGTGCCGAGTGGCCCACTCACTCGTACCGAATCGCCAACTTTCAGTTCGTTGGCGATGTACGACGTGACGCGGCCACCAGGAACGAGTCGGATATGAAACTCGACCTCCTCATCGTTCTGCGTCGCCGCCATCGAATAGGGACGTATATGCTGTGGAGAAAACTGCAGATTCGCATATTGACCCGGTGAATATTCGAGGGGCTTCGCCAGTCCGAGTCGCAAACGCTTGATATCGTGCGTCAAGTCTTCTATGGAGAGCACAGTCGACTTGAGGATCTTTGCAGGATGAACGACAACTTCATCCACTTCTGGAATCTCGATTGCGCAGTCCTCGACGAGCGTGGTCTGGCACGCAAGTACCGTCTCGCCTGTCCTCATAGGCGCGTTCGACTCACCGCTGCCTGTTACGAGCACGCGACCGGACGTTACACGGCAGCGGCACGTACCGCAGCGGCCAGCCATGCAGCTATAGGAGATCGGAATTTGATGTTCACGAAACACTTCCAGCAGGTTTTCCCCTGCTCGCACGTCAAGGACGCGGTGTAAAGGCAGAATTGATACTTCCATAGCGCCAGTGTCTCCGGGCTGGTCGATTGATGCCTCAATGATGCCGCCGGACGGGATATTGATAAATAGAAACTCCTTGATAACCCACATCACCGGCAGTGATAATGGTGTCCAGGGAGGGTTTTCGGATGGAACTTCAGGATATCGATCTCAATCTGCTCGTCGTGTTTAACGAGTTACTGCGACAGCGCCGCGTCTCCGCAGTCGCCAACACCTTGGGCATCTCTCAGCCGGCCATCAGCAACGCGCTGAACCGGTTGAGGAAACTCCTGGGGGATGAGCTATTCCTCAGAACATCAAAAGGGATGATTCCGACACCGCTCGCGGAGACACTTGCTGAGCCGATCGGATTCGCGCTGGGTGCGATTTACAACACACTTAACGCGAAATCAAACTTTGACCCGACCACGAGCACGCGTGCATTTACCCTGGCGATGACCGATATCGGCGAGATCTATTTTCTTCCTGCCCTCATGAAGAGGCTCGCCCAGGTCGCCCCTGGCGTCTCCGTCAGCACGGTACGCAATCACGCCGACACGTTGAGCCAGGAAATGGAGACAGGGCGCGTAGACCTCGCGATCGGATTTCTACCCGACCTCAAAACCGGTTTCTTCCAACGGCGCCTTTTCAAGCAAAGATATGTTTGTATTTTTCGCAAAGGGCATCCGCTGGCGAAGACGGGCATGACACCAGACGCATTCTGGGAAGCGGAGCATGTCTCCATTGTTGCAGAAGGCACCGGACATGGAATGGTCGACTCTGCCATTCAGCGTGCTGGCGTGACGCGCAATCTCCGCCTGAGAGTTCCGCATTTTGTAGCTGTAGGACACATCCTCCAGACGACGGATCTGATCGCCGTCGTCCCGGAAGCCTATGCAACGAGAACGCTCGCTCCATTCGGTCTTGAATCCGCCCCCTGCCCCGTGAAGATTCCGGATATTTCCATTAACGTGCTGTGGCATGCTCGCAATCATCGGGAACCGAGCAATCAATGGCTTCGGCAACTCATGGTTGAAGAGTTTTCAATCTGAGCGAATTCCCTCGCAACAAGACGGGCAGAACCGTGCCGATCTGGCGAGGGCACGCTCTTTCTGTCATGAGTCCAGCAAAGCTGGCAGCGTACTTTCCGATCGGTACGTCCACGCCAAGCACTTTATCGCGAGAAAAAGCTTTTCCTGCCTTGCAAGACTTAAAAAACAGGAACTCTGAATTTGCAAAGTCTGGCAGGGTTGCATGGCTAATATTCACCGCGTGAATTTAGCAAATTAACAAAGCGACATTGGCGGCATCCGTGGTCTGATTCATCATCAGCACGGTTAGTTCTGCGTTATCCCGCGTCGCTTTTAAAGCGTGACCGCGGAAAACGCAGGCGACTGGAACGTCCATGGGCGTACGTCCACTTCTCACCTGCGGGCAGATCTCATGGTGGCAAACATGGGGTGCTGTACCGCTGCAGAGTCTGACGGAAGCATTCCGTTGCAACGCACGCCAGTGGGCACACCTCATTAAGTACAACAATCCAGGAGACGCTCATGAGCCAATCAATTAGGGCCGCGGTCGTTCGCGAGGCGGGAAGCAATCTCAAACTTGAGAGCCTTACGCTTGGCGACCCGCAGCCTCACGAAGTCGTAATCAAGATGGTTGCGACAGGGGTCTGCCATACCGACATGGTGGTTCGCGACCAACTCTTCACCTCGCCGCTCCCGCTTGTACTCGGCCATGAAGGCGCCGGCATCGTTCACGCAGTCGGCAGCGAGGTATCCAACGTCAAGCCCGGTGACCACGTCGTTCTAACGTTTATGTCGTGCGGGCATTGTGATACTTGCCTGTCAGGACATCCGGCTTATTGCGAAAACATGGCCCCGCTCAACTTCGGCGGTGCGCGCGAAGACGGCACGAGCGGACTGTGCGATTGCGCAGGCCACCCAGTACACGGACATTTCTTCGGTCAATCATCTTTTTCTACGTACGCGCTTGCTAATGCTCGAAACGTGGTGAAGGTACCCAAAGACATTCCCCTTGAACTTCTGGCGCCACTCGGTTGTGGCATCCAGACCGGCGCGGGTGCAGTGCTGAACTCGCTGAAGGTTGCCCCAGGATCGAGCTTCGTCGCATTCGGGGCCGGGGCAGTTGGTCTCGCCGCAATCATGGCTGCGCGCATCGCCGGCGCCACTACGATCATTGCAGCCGACATTGCCGACAACCGACTCCAACTCGCGCTTGAACTCGGTGCCACACACATCGTCAATCCCCAGACAGTCAATCCGGTCGAAGAGGTCCGCAAAATTACCGGAGGTGGCGCGAACTTTACGCTGGAATGCAGCGGCCGCGCCCAAGTCCTGCGCCAAGCAGTCGACAGCCTCGCCATCTTCGGTACATGCGGCATTGTGGGTGCCACAAAGATTGGTACTGAGGTTTCGCTCAATATCAACGATGTGATGATTCCAAGTCGCCGCATCATGGGGATTGTCCAAGGCGACGCACTACCTCATCGCTTCATTCCCACGCTCATCGAGTTTTATCGCCAAGGTCGTTTTCCGTTCGACCGACTTATCAAGCACTATCGATTCGATCAGATTAACGAAGCGATGGCGGACAGTGAGAGCGGCGAGACCATCAAGCCTGTACTCAAGTTCGATGAAGCTTGAGCATCGCTTAAATCCATTCCAGGAGTCTTGTATTGAAAACGCAACTCATCATAGACAACGAGGCGAGAGACGCACAGGGCGGCAAGATCTTTCATCGTTATAGCCCGGTCACCACCGAGCTTGTGACGACAGGCGCCGCGGCGTCGGTCGCAGACGCCGTCGCCGCGGCGGATTCCGCGCAACGGGCATTTCGCACCTGGTGCAGGGTCGGGCCCACCGAGCGCCGTCGTATTTTGCTAAAGGCCGCGGACATTCTTGAAGGCAAGCGAGAAGAACTGCGCCAGCGAATGGCAAGCGAAATCGGCGCTTCAAGTCTCTGGGCGGACTTCAACGTCATGGGCTCGGCCGCGCTCTTCAGAGAGGCGGCAGCGCTTACGACGCAGATTCAGGGCGAAACTATTCCGACTGACAAGCCCAATACCCTGTCCTTCACGGAGCGACAGCCAGCGGGTGTGGTGCTTAGCATTGTTCCGTGGAACGGTCCTGTGCTCCTCGCTGCGCGTGCCATCGCCTATCCGCTAGCTTGTGGCAATACGGTAGTGTTTCGTGCTTCGGAGGTAAGTCCGTCGACACATCTCGCAGTGGCAGAAAGCCTTTACGAAGCAGGGCTCCCGGCGGGTGTACTGAACTTTGTGACATGTGCTCCTGAAGATTCGCCGCAAGTCACCGATGCACTGATCGCTCATCCGGCTGTAAGGCGCGTCAATTTCACGGGATCGACCCGCGTAGGTCGAATCATTGCTGAGAAGTCGGCAACGCATCTGAAACGTTGCCTACTCGAACTCGGCGGCAAAGCACCATTCGTCGTGCTCGACGACGCGGATATCGACGCCGCGGTCAACGCCGCAACGTTTGGCGCGTTCCTATATCAAGGCCAGATTTGCATGTCGACGGAGCGCTTCATTGTTGACGAGAAGATTGCCGACGAATTCGTCGCCCGGTTCGCGGCGCGTGCGAAAGAGCTTCCAGTCGGCGACCCATCCGGTAGCGCGGCCTGCGTGGTAGGACCGCTGGTGTCCAGTGAGTCGGGCAAGCGAATCAACGCTCTCCTCGAAGACGCCCTTTCGAAGGGCGCGCAAGTCCTGACAGGCGGCCCTGCGGAAGCAGCAATCATGCATCCAACCATTGTTGACCGCGTTCAACCGTCCATGTCGATCTACGACGAGGAGACGTTCGGGCCGATCACCACAGTGGTACGCGTGTCCGGAGTTGAGCATGCCATTCGGGTGGCTAACGACACCGAATACGGATTATCTTCCGCTGTCTTTGGCCGGGACGTAACGCGCGCACTGGACGTTGCTCGCCGGATCGACGCTGGATGCGTGCACATCAACGGCGCCACCGTGCAAAACGAAGCTCAGGCACCTTATGGCGGGACGAAGAAGAGTGGCTATGGCCGATTCGACGGTCGCGCGGTGATCGACGAGTTCACCGAACTCAAGTGGATCACGATCGAACCAGCATCACAACCCTACCCGTTCTAAAGAAAGAGCAAGCCCCATCTGGCCGGGTAGGCTAATGGGGCAACTTTTCAGTTTTCGGCGTGCCCCGAATTGATGGCGGCAGGCACCGAATCCGCCAACCGATGACTTGACCCCTAGCTGCTCATTATCGGCTCAACTAATGGTCGAGAACCAGCGCGCGCCAACGCCATCTACGCGGCCCGCACATCTAGCGATTCCGCAGCCAGCTGATACGAACGACAACGAGCTGTCGGATCGTGAATGCGGGCATCGATGATCAACTCGTCCGCGCCGGTCATCTCCACAAACTGGCGCAAGCCGTCGCCGACCTGCCGTCGGTTGCCCACGACGGTGCACGCCATCGCCTGCGCCAGGCCGCGCTGCTCGGAGGCCGACAGGCTTTGAAGATAGCCTTCTTCGGGAAGCGGCAATGGACCCGGCCGGCCCTGGTGAAGCCGATTCACCCAGTGGAAATGCGAGCTGGCCAGATAGGCCGCTTCGGCCTCGCTTTCAGCGGCAATCACATTGATTCCGGCAATCACATACGGCTCGCTTAGCATCGCAGACGGCCGGAAGTGCTCACGGTAGTGGCGCACGGCATTTGTCAGGAAGCGGGGCGCGAAATGCGACGCAAACACATACGGCAAGCCCCGCTTCGCTGCCAGATCCGCACTCTGCGGACTCGACCCCAGCATCCAGAGCGGAACGTCGTGAACACCGGGAATGCCGCGCACGGGCTGTCGGCCGTTGTCCCGCAGATAATCTTCGAGCAATCCGATGTCCGCCTCGAAATTCCGTTCCGAGGCGTCGCCCCGCAACGCGTGGATCGCGGGCCCCGCTGATCCCGCCGCTCGCCCAAGACCTAGATCGATACGTTTCGGGAACAGCGTCTCGAGGGTGGCGAAGTGCTCCGCCACGACCAGCGGCGAATGGTTGGGCAGCATGATGCCGCCGGCCCCCACCCGCAGTCGCTTGGTGGCTGCGGCGAGGTGCTGAATCAGCAACGTCGTCGCTGACGACGCGATGCCCGGGAGGTCATGGTGCTCGGCGATCCAATAGCGTCGATAGCCGCATGATTCGACATGTCGGGCCAGCATCGTGGCGTCGGCGATGGTATCGGCAAACACTTTGCCTTCGCCGATCATCATCAGGTCAAGTACGGATAAAGCTGTCAAGAGGGCTCCGTGTTACAGGCGGCGTCGCCGAATCCGCAATCGGGCGACACAGGGTTCAAAAGACACCATGAGAAAGCGTGTCACCGTCGTGGGGCGATGTCCGCCCAGGCTGGATGACTTTCCAGGCGCGCGTCCATCGCGCGCAGCGTGCGCAGGCAACGCTGAAGCTTCAGGTACACGTCGCCACCGTAATCCCAGCCAAGGACGCCTATGCTGCCGGTGTAGCCGATCCGATCGACCGCGGCCAGCACCGCCAGGTTGTCGAGTTCGCCCCTGTCGAGCGGCTCCATCGTCGCGACGCCGCCCCAGCCGAGCGGCGACATCGCGCTGCCGGACAGTACGACCTGCATCAGCCACGGTCTGATGGCCGCCAGTCGCTCGTCTAGTTGTCCTTCCTGGCTGGCGTACCAGTGGTAGCCGTTGAAGGACATCCCAAGGCGCGGATGGTCGAAGTGCTCACACAGGCGCACGACCTGGGACGTGGTCTGCGTCACATGCTTCAGGTGGGGATACAGTGCGATGCGCAGACCGCGACGCTCAGCGATCAGCAGCAACGATTCGATCGCGCGCAGAATCGCGCCGTTGCCGTTCATCGAGGTCTGCACGGCAAGCTCGATCAGCTCGACGCCCTCCACGGCTTCGACGATCCGACGCAACGCCGCGTCGTTCCGGCCTTCATGGAGGACTAGATAAAGTGCCGCGACGTCCAGGCCATGCCGCGCCTTGACCGTCGGAAGCAGCGACAGGTCGGTATAGGGCGTGCCGCCCCACGCCGACACGGTGATGCCGTCATAGCCGAGTTCGGCGAGCATCTCGCATTGCGACTGAAATGCATAAATGCCCATCGAAGTATAGAAAAATGAATCAAGTGCGTGAACAGGATGGGTCATGTGTTTTCGCTCCCGTCGACCTAATAAGGCAACGGCGTCATGACCGCCCACTCGGGGTGGGCTGCCAGTCTGCACTCCATTGAGCGGAACGCGGAGTGCGAGCGCTGCAGGTTGCCGTAGACATCTCCTCCCATGCTCTCCCAGCCCAGCACGCCGAATCGACCGAGATAGCCGCGCCGATCCAGCGCACCGAGCAATACGAAGTTGTCCATTTCGCCTTCGTCGAGGGGCTCAATCGTCGCGGCGCCACCCCAGCCTAGCGGCGACAGCCGGCAGCCGGCGAGATTGACTTGCCGCAGCCACGGCCAGATGGCATCAAGACGCTGCTCGAGCGCCTTCTCCTGCGTCGCGAACCAGTGATAGCCGTTGAATACAATCCCGAGATTTGGGTGATTGAATTCCCGGCACAATGCAACCGCTTCCGACGTGGTCTGCATGCCATAGCGAATGTGCGGATAAAGAGCGATGTCGATGCCGCGGCGCTCGCAGATTGGCAGGACGCGCTCGATCATTCGCCGATCCGCATCGCTCACCTCGTCGCCTGCATGCAAAGCCAGTTCAATGCTGTTGCAGCCTTCGATCGATTCGAAGATGCCGGTGACAAACGATTCGAGGCCCTGACGGTAGATCAGATAAATTGCCCCGACGTCGAGCCCCCAGTTCTGTTTCACGCGAGGCAGCGATTTCAGCTCTTTGCTCCAGGCCGAAACAGTCAGCCCCTGGTAGCCGGCTTCGGCGAGCATCTCGCATTGCGCGGCCAGCGGATAGGTACCCAGCGTGGTCTGAAAGATGAAATCCATGTGATGCAGCGGGCGGTTCATGACTGAACTCCCGGCTTGAGGCTCGGAAACAGCGGCAACAGGTGCTCTCCGAGCTCGTCGACGACTTCCGACGCGGCGCGCCGTTGGGGTTTGAAATGAAGCGCTACGTGCGAGACGCCCTGCTCCTGTTGCCGCAACCACAGTTCGCGAAGCGCATTGCGTCCGCCGCGCAGCACGCGACCTGGCTGAATCGGCATGTTGGGATCCCGGTCGAGGTCGAACAGCGTGCCGTATCCGTAGGGTTTGAAGACATCCGTCCCGCACGCGGCTCGCCATTGATCGACAATCTCAGGAATTCGCGATGGATTGGAGATGTAGGAAAGGATGCCGTCGGTACGACTCGCCGTCCATTCGGTCGTCTGTCCTGCGTGTCCGATCACGACGACGGGCACCCGCCTGCCCACCGGCTTGGGCACGAGTTCAAGCGTGCCGTTCAGGTGACCATAGAAGCGCGAGGCGTGAATGGGCCAGGTTTGCTCTGTCGCAGCGCGGATGACGTCCAACGCGTCTCTGAAACGCTCCGCGCGATTCTCGAATTCGACGCCGAATGCCGGATATTCGGCGGGCCGGTCGCCGGTCGCGAGACCGAGCACGAAA